>NZ_BDBA01000070.1 GCF_001612745.1 Nocardia amamiensis NBRC 102102
TATCCATCGTTCGCTCGCTACGCTCGCTCATGACGCCTCCCGTGCTATGCGGTCGAGCCGCACCTGAGCAACCCGGTTCATGCCGCGATTGTTCCGCGCACGCCACGATCAGGCCGCGCGGACGGCTGCCGCGTCACCCCTCCTGCGCCTGGATAGCCGTGATCGCCACGGTGTTGACGATGTCAGCCACGAGGGCGCCGCGGGACAAGTCGTTGACCGGCTTGCGCAGACCTTGCAGCACGGGTCCGATCGCGATCGCGCCCGCGCTGCGCTGCACCGCCTTGTAGGTGTTGTTGCCGGTATTCAGATCGGGAAACACGAACACGGTCGCGCGGCCCGCGACCTCGGAATCGGGCAGTTTGGCGTCGGCGACGGTCGGCTCGATCGCGGCGTCGTACTGGATCGGGCCCTCCACCGGCAGTTCCGGCGCGCGCTCACGCACCAGCTTGGTCGCGACACGCACCTTGTCCACGTCCGCGCCACTGCCGGATTCGCCGGTCGAGTAGGACAACATCGCCACCCGAGGTTCGATGCCGAAGCGGGCGGCGGTCGCCGCGGACGAGATCGCGATATCGGCCAGCTGCTGCGAGGTCGGGTCCGGCACGACGGCGCAGTCACCGTAGGCGAGCACCCGGTCGGCCAGGCACATGAGGAACACGCTGGAGACGGTGGCGACGCCCGGCACCGTCTTGATGATCTCCAACGACGGCCGGATGGTGTGCGCGGTGGTGTGCGCCGCGCCGGAGACCATACCGTCCGCAATCCCGCGGTAGACCATCATGGTGCCGAAATACGAGATGTCGGCAACGGTTTCGCGGGCCCGCTCCAGCGTCATGCCCTTGTGCTTGCGCAGCTCCGCGTACTCGGCGGCGAACTCGTCCAAGTAGCCGGAGCTGCGCGGGTCGAGCACCTGCGCAGCCGAGATGTCCACGCCGAGTTCGGCGGCGCGGGCGCGCACCGCGATCTCGTCGCCGAGGATGACCAGGTCGGCGATCTTGCGCTGGAGCACCCGGCCCGCCGCGCGCAGAATGCGGTCGTCGTCGCCCTCGGGCAGCACGATGCGTTTGCGGTCGGCCCGCGCGCGCTCGATGAGCCGGTATTCGAACATCTCCGGAGTGACCACCGAACTGGGCGGAACGTCGATGCGCCGCAACAGTTCCTCCGCTTCGACGTGCTCCTCCATCAGCGCGAGTGCGGTGTCCACCTTGCGCGGGTTGCCCGCCGACATGCGTCCGCGGGTGCGGTACGCCGCGCCCGCGGTGTCGTAGGTGCCCAGGTCGGTGGTGAGGATCGGCAGCTTGGGCTCGAGGCCTGCCATCAGCCGCGCCACCGCGGGATGCGGCAGCAGGCCGCCGTTCATGATGATGCCCGACAGTGACGGGAAGCCTTGCGCCTCATGCGCGCTCACGACGCTGAGCAGCACGTCCGACCGGTCGCCCGGTGCGATCACCACGACGCCCTCGGACAGCCGCTCCAGGATGTGCTCGGCCGTCATGCCGCCGACGATGATCTGCAGCGCCTCACGGTGCAGCAACTCCGGGTCACCGCTGTACATTTCGCCGTCGATCGCCGCGCACAGCTCGGCCATGGTCGGCGCGATCAGCAGCGGGACCTCGGGCAGGGTCCAGGACGGTACGTCGAATCCACGCAGCGACGCGCAGATCTCCGCCAACCGCCGCGGGTCGCAGCGGTTGGCGATGATGGCCACCAACTGCGCGTGCTCGTGGGACAACTCGGCCGCGCACAGCTCGGCCAGCTGCTTCACCTCGACCGGGGTGCGGCCCGCACCGCGCACCACCAGCAGCACGGGTGCGCCCAGGTTGACCGCGATCCTGGCGTTGAAACGCAGCTCGCTGGGGCTGGCCACGTCGGTGTAGTCGCTGCCGACCACGACCACCGCGTCGCACATCTTCGCGACCTCGTGGAAGCGCAGGACGATCTCGCCGATCGCCGCGTCCGGGTCGGCGTGCACCTGCTCGTAGGTGGTGCCGATGGCCTGCTTGTAGTCGATGTCCGCGGTGCTGTGCTCGAGCAGCAGCTCCAGGACATAGTCGGGCTCGGTGGTCGAGCGCGTGATCGGACGGAACACCCCCACCCGTGCCGTGGTGGCGCACAGCATCTGCAGTACTCCGAGAGCCACCGTCGATTTGCCCGTGTCGCCTTCCGGAGAGGCGATGTAGACGGCTGAGGGAGCGTTGTCGGCCATGTCCGTGAGCTTAGTGAACACGCGGCTATCCGACTCGGTCGCGACCGGACGATCGCCGGTCAGGACGGAGCTACCGGGCGCTTCTCTCCGCTTTCCCCCCGCAGGAAATTCTGCCCGCTATAGTCCGGGCATGGCTGAGCAGTTTCCGGATCGGCAGTGGGGCTCGAACACCAACCTATTGGCCCGCGCGGCAACCAGGTTGGCGTCGACGAAGCCGGGTTCCCGGTTCATCCGCGCCATCACTCCGCTGGACCGGGCGATCCTGGAACGCACCGACGCCAAGTACACCCTGCTCGGCCCGATCGGCGCGCCGGTCATCCTGCTCACCACCATCGGCCGCAAATCCGGTCAGCCGCGCACCCAGCCCCTGCTCTACGTGCACGACGGCGACACGCTCTATGTGGTCGGCAGCAACTTCGGCCAGGCCCACCACCCCGCCTGGACCGCCAACTTGCTGGCGAACCCCACCGCGACGGTGGCGATCGCGGGCGAACGCATCGACGTCACCGCCACCCCCGTCGACCAACCCGACAAAGACGCCATCTTCAACCGTTTCGTCGAAGTCACCGCCGCCTACGCCACCTACCGCTCCCGCACCACCCGCGACCTCCGCATCTTCGCCCTGCGCCGGGCGTAACCATCTCGCGAGTGGCACCTCGCTGCGGCATCGGCCGAGTAGCCCTCTCCGTGGTGTGCCACTCGCGGACGGGGTCAGGCTAGGGCGCGGAGGCGGGGGGCGAGGTCGCGGTGGAAGAGGTTGAGGAAGCGGGCTTGGTCGTGGCCGGGGGCGTGGAAGACGAGGTGGTTGAGGCCGGCGTCGAGGTAGGGCTTGATTTGGTCGACTGCCTGGTCGGGGTCGCTTGCGACGATCCAGCGCTTCGCGATCTGGTCGATCGGGAGTGCGTCGGCGGCGGCTTCCATCTCGATCGGGTCGGTGATGCTGTGCTTCTGCTCTGCGGAGAGTGAGAGCGGGGCCCAGAAGCGGGTGTTCTCCAGCGCCAGTTCCGGATCGGTGTCGTAGGAGATCTTGATCTCGATCATCCGGTCGATGTCGTCGACGGTGCGGCTCGCCTTCGCCGCGCCTTCCGCGACCGCGGGCATCAGCTTCTCGGTGTAGAGGTCCATGCCCTTGCCCGAGGTGCAGATGAAACCGTCGCCCGCGCGTCCGGCGTACCGCGCGACCAGCGGACCGCCCGCGGCGATGTAGATCGGAATACCGCCCTTGGGCACGTCGTAGATGGACGCACCGACGGCCTTGTAGTACTCGCCGTCGAAGTCGACACGGTCGCCGGTCCACAGCGCGCGCATCAGGTCGACGGCCTCGCGCAGGCGGGCGAAACGCTCCTTGAATTCCGGCCACTCGCCGGTGTATCCGGTGGCGATCTCGTTGAGCGCCTCGCCGGTGCCGACCCCGAGCATGACGCGATCCGGATACAGGCAGCCCATGGTTGCGAACGCCTGTGCGATCACCGCCGGGTTGTAGCGGAAGGTCGGGGTGAGCACCGAGGTGCCCAGCTGGATGCGCTGGGTGCGCTCGCCGACCGCCGCCATCCAGGCCAGCGAGAACGGCGCGTGCCCGCCCTTGTGCCGCCACGGCTGGAAGTGGTCGCTCACGGTGGCGCTGTCCAGGCCGTGTTCTTCGGCCAGCACCGCGATCTCCACGAGTTCACGGGGGCCGAACTGCTCCGCCGATGCCTTGTATCCGAGCTTGAGTTCGCTCATCTGCCACGCTCCTCGCGTATCGTTTCGCCGTCATCGCGATCCGCCCTCGACAGTAGCCACCCGGTCGTCGCGCGGTGCGGAGGGCCTGCCGTGGATGATCTTCGCCGTCGCCCGGTGCAGCTCCCGCCGGGCCCGGTCTCAGCAAGAGGAACGCCGTGGCCCCGGCGCGGTATTTCGCCGGAATCGCCCGGCGCGGCGGCATGTTGATCATTCCCGTTTCGGTTGCGGGCCGATAGCGGATAATGGCCGCGTGACCCCTGAAGACGAACCGATCCTGTCCTACCTGACCGATATGGACGGGGTGTTGGTACACGAGGACCATCTCATACCCGGCGCCGACGAGTTTCTTGCCGAGCTGCGTGCCAACGAGACGCCGTTCTTGGTGTTGACGAACAATTCCATTCGCACGCCGCGGGATCTCCAGGCACGGCTACGACACACCGGGCTCGACATCCCGGAGGAGGCGATCTGGACCTCCGCGCTGGCCACCGCCACCTTCCTGAACGACCAGCGCCCCAACGGAACCGCTTATGTCGTGGGCGAATCCGGGCTCACCACGGCCATGCACGAGATCGGCTACGTGCTCACCGATAGCCAGCCCGACTACGTGGTGCTCGGCGAGACGAGGACCTACTCCTTCGAGGCGATCACCACCGCGATCCGGCTGGTCGAGCGTGGCGCCCGTTTCATCGCGACCAACCCGGACCCGACCGGCCCGTCCCGCGAGGGTTCGCTCCCCGCGACCGGGTCGGTGGCCGCGCTCATCACCCGCGCCACCGGCCGCGAGCCGTACTACGTCGGCAAGCCGAACCCGCTGATGATGCGTTCCGCACTGCGCCGCATCGGCGCCCATTCCCAGTCCACCGTGATGATCGGCGACCGGATGGACACCGACGTCATCTCCGGCCTGGAAGCGGGGATGCGCACCATCCTGGTCACCTCCGGCATCTCCACCCGCGCGTCCTTCGAGGCATACCCCTACCGCCCCACCATGGTGGTGGACTCCGTCGCCGATCTGATCGGAAAAACCAAGTCCCCGTTCACGGCCTGATCTCGCTCGCCCCCGTAGAAGCCCGCCGATCGGATGGAGGGGGCGGCCATCGCATCGGTTCGGCGGGTCTGTTGATCGGGCCCAGCAGCGGACGGCCGATGTCTAGCGATTGCTCCTGCCGCACATGGCTTATCGACAAGGTCGTCTACCGACGGCCCGACGTCGACATACTCCGAGCTAGTCGTCGCGACCGGTGATCGCGTCCATGGCCACGGAGAGTTTCGTGAGCACCTCGGCGGTGAGTGCGAGCTGTTCGGGGCCGAGTTCGGCGGCGAGGCGCTTGGACATCACCGCGTGTTGCGGGTTGATGCGCCGGACCGCGGCAAGGCCCGCGTCGGTGACTGCGACGAGTTTCGCGCGGCGGTGGGCGGGATTGGGCCGGTATTCGGCAAGTCCCCTGTCCACCAAAAGGTCCGCGATGCGCTGCACGCTCTGGCGGGTGATACCCATTTCGCGGGCGATGCCCGCGACGGGCAACGGCGTGCGCTGCACCGCGCCCAGCACCTGCCACCAAGCGGCGGTCAGACCCGCGGGTCGCGCCAGCTCCTCGGCTACCGCGAGGAACTGACCGTTCAAACGGAACGACGTGATCGCCGCCGTGGCGAACAGCTCCTGTTCATCGGTCATGCTGCGTCTCCTGCCGACCGGGTCGGCGACCCGGCCGATCGACCGGACCGCCGACGGATCGTCCGCTGGGTCGCTCATGCCT
>NZ_BDBA01000071.1 GCF_001612745.1 Nocardia amamiensis NBRC 102102
TACCCATTGTTCGCTCGCTGCGCTCGCTCATGCATGCTGCGCGTCGTACGCCTCGAGCACCGCCCATCCTTCTGGATCGGCGTGCGCGAACAGCCGGTACCAGCCGTCCAGCACATGCGGCTCGTACACGCCGAGCCTGCCCAGCACCTCGCGCGCGAACTCGAACGGCGCGCTCGCGCTGGCCGTGATCACGTCACCGTCGGTGACGGCAGGCTCCTGAACATAGTGTTCGGCGCCCGAATACCCGCTGTAGAGCAGGAATTCCGCGACATTGCTGGTGTGCTTGCGGTTGTCGAGCAGGCCCTGCTTGGCCAGCCCGTAAGTCGCGCCGCAGATCGCGGCGACCGGAACGCCCGCCGCCACGAACTCGCGCGCTTTCTCCCCGAACGCGTCCAGCTCCGGCCCCATCCACGTCTCAGCGCCCGGCAGGATCAGCATCGCGCTGTCGGCGGGCGCGAGATCGGCGAGCACGACATCGGGCACGATCCGCATCCCACCCATCGTCGTAATCGGCTCCGCGGTCAGCCCGACCGTCTTGACCTGCCACGTTCCCGGCTCCCGATGCCAGCTCGGCTTGTTGATGTGCGCGGTGGCCGCGCCCACCTCCCAGTCGGCGAGAGTGTCGTAAACGGCCATGTGCACTGTCTTCGTGGTCATGACAGTATCCTGTCATATTTGACAGCATGCTGTCAATACTTCTGGTCCAGCGCCGCCCCGCTGACCGCCGCTTCGCTGGACCGGAACCTTCACTGTGCACGGACAACGCCGGTGCGCCAGAATCCCAGCAGCGCGAAATTCGCGGGAAACGGGAGGATTCATCAGTGAGCGTGTGGGGTGAGGTGATCGTCGGCCTGGTGATCCTGGTCGGCCTCATCGGGATCGTCGTACCGATCCTGCCGGGTGTCATCCTGATCTTCGGTGCCATCGCAGTCTGGGCCTTCATGACCGGTGGAGCCACCGCGTGGACCGTTCTCGCGATCAGCACCTTGCTGCTGGCGCTTTCCGGGGTCGTCAAATACACCTGGCCGGGACGCAAGATGAAGGAAGCGGGGGTGTCCAATCGCGCGATCTTCCTCGGCGCGATTCTCGGCATCGTCGGATTCTTCGTGATCCCGGTCGTCGGCCTGTTCGCCGGTTTCGTGCTCGGCGTGTATCTTTCGGAGCTCCACCGGCTGCGGGCCAACCAACAGGCGTGGCGGGCAACGGGTCACGCGCTGAAGGGCGTCGGCCTGTCCATCCTCATCGAGCTCTTCGGCGCGCTGCTGGCCACCGGCGTCTGGGTCGCAGGCGCGATCGCCGCCTGAGCGTTATCGGTCGATGGCGGGGAACGGAATCGTGTCTCCGGCTCGGCTGCCGGGCAATTCGTCGCGGCGCAGCCGCAGCGTCGGCGGTTGCGGGCGATGCAGCGGCAACGTCGGAGCCAGGTCGGTGGTGCCGGTCCGCTCGCGAGCGGGAAGCCGGTAGAACGCGCGCGCGTTGTCCTCGAGCACCGCGTGCATGTCGGCGCCGACCACGTCGCAGAGCAGATCGACGTCCGAGTCCCGGAACGGGCGTCCCGCCCTGGTACCGGGCAGATCGCTGCCGAACATGAGCGCTTCGGGGTTCACCGCGTGGACGCGGCGCAGCGCGTTGGCGACGTTCATGGCGACCCGGCCGAAACCTGTTGCCTTGACCCTGGCCCCGCGATCGACGAGATCGAGCAGGAACGGCAGCCCCTCCTCGGACATACCGAGATGGTCGATCGAGAGCGCGGGCAGCTTGGAGATGACGGGTTGCAGTGACGCGAGCATCGTGCCGTCGATGTACACCTCGACGTGCCAGCCGGCCAATTCATGCGCGCGCAGCGCTTGCAGCGTCATCCCGGTGATATCGGCGGCCGCGCGTTTGAGGTTGAACCGCAACGCGCGCACGCCGATGCGGTCCAGCTCGATGATCTCCTCGTCGGTGGCGTCCAGGTCTAGGCGGGTGACGCCGACCCATCCCTCGCCGAGCTCGGCGAGGGCGGCCTTCAGGTAGCTCTGATCCGTGCCCTGGAACGACCCGCTGACCACCGCGCCGCCGCTGATGTCGAACCGCGACATGCGCTTGCGGTAGTCCGCGATGGTGAACGGCTCGGGCAGGTAGCCCTCGTTTTCCGCCAGCGGGAACCGCGGGTCGAAGATGTGCAGGTGGGCATCGAACACTTGTACAGAATGCCTCAGTGTCGGATTTTCCGCTGCCACAATGACCAGCACCGGAGGTGCTGCCACGGCAGCCGGTCGGTCGCCCGGGGCGATCAGACCTTGTGCGGTTCGCTGG
>NZ_BDBA01000072.1 GCF_001612745.1 Nocardia amamiensis NBRC 102102
CCGGGTATTTTTCTGATAGGGTGAGAGGGTACCAGACGAGAGGCTGACATGAAAGGCGCGACATCATGACCGACGAACGGCGTACACCGCTGTCCGAGCGTGTTCCGGTTGGGGAGCAGGTCGGGATCTGCGAATTCGTGATGGACAACGAGGGGCACCTCTGCGGGCGACCGGTTTTCGCGAAGTCCCTGCACGGCCGCCGCCCGAAGTACTGCAATGAGGTCGTCGACGGCGTCCTCCACAACGGAAAAAATGCCGCAAAAGCCCGTGAGCTGCACGGATTCAACGCTGCTGCAATGATTCGTCCGGCTGAAGCGACCGTATCTTCCGCCCCCTCCCCTGCCTCCCAAGAGAGGGGTTTCGTTACAACTCCGGCCACTGCCGCCCCTTCCGTTTCTTCCGTTTCTTCCCTGGAAGAAAAACGGGAGGGTCGGACCGCTGTCGTCGACGTTGCAGAGGCGCGCGAGGCCGAGGAGCCGAAGCATCCGGTCACCGCATCGGTGACCCGTCTCGCCGCCCTGGTGGAGCAGTTCACCCAGGCGGCGTCTGTAATCGCTCGCGCGGCGGAGTCCATCGCGCCGGAAATCCATGCGGCCGTGGAGGCTGCGGGCACGGCCGGTGCAGCAGAGCGCGAGGTGATCCAGGTCCTGGAGAGCGCCGACGAGGCGTTGGTGGACGCTAACAGCAAGGTCCGGGTGGCCGAGGAAAAAATGCGCGCGGCTGAGGAGCGCGCTGCCAAGCACGCCGATGAGAGGGTGCGGATGGCCGCCGAACGTGACGAGGCCCGCGCTGAGGCCGCCCAGGCCGTCGCTGCTGCCAAAGCCGAGCGCGATGCTGCTCTGGCCGAAGCTGAGAACCAGCGCGAGCGTGCCGAGGCCGCCGAGCGGAATGCCGAAGCTGCGGCGGAGTCCGTGGAGCAGCGGGTCAACGAGATCGAGCGCCGGGCGGAGGAGCGCATCAACGCGGCCGTCAAGGCGCAGACACGGGCCGAAGGAGAGGCCGAGAGCCTGCGCGATCAGGTCACCGATCTGCGCGAGCAGGTCGCGGAGCTGACGAACAGGCTCAACCGCGAGGCCGAGAAGCACCGGACCGCGCTGCACAAGATCGATGAGGAGCACCGGGCGGAAGTCCGTGAGGTGCAGAACTATTGGCAGGGCGTGGTGCGCCAAGCCTATGAGATCACCGGTCGCCAGGACGAACCTGAGGAGGGGAAGCCTGCGCGGCGAGGTCGGCGGCGGTCGACGTCGAAGGACCCGGCCGCGACCGCCTCGCCCCACGGCGACGTGAAATAGGGAGGTTCCCATGGGATCTGGTGTCACCGGCAGCCCGGTAGTCCGAATGCACGATGGTGCAGACTGCCGGGCTGGTGTGTATGTGATTACGGTGGCGATGCGCCGACCGCCGATGACGGCCAACGACCAGCGGCGCGCGCACTGGACTCGGGTGCGCAAGGCCAAGTCGGAGGTCGCCGAGCAGGTCGGGTGGGCGGCTCGCCAGCAGTTGCCGCGAGGGCTGCGTCTGGACCGCGTGAGTGTGCGGGTGACCTGGTATGCCCCCGATGCTCGTAGGCGCGACAGCGACGGTCTGGGGCCGTTTCTCAAGGCCGCCCTGGACGCGCTGACCGTCGCTGGTGTGCTTCCTGACGATGATGCCGCGCATGTCGTCGAGACTCGCCAGCGCGTCGAGGTCGACCGCGCCAACCCGCGCATCACGATCGAGCTGGAGGACTTGAACGAGACTCCTAGCAGGCCCATGAGCGCGTCGACAGGCGTGGAAGGGAGTTCGGGGACCTTGAGCGCGCCGCGGGCGTTGGAAGGCGCGTGCAGCGTTCCGGCTCCAGAGAAGCGCCACCGGCCTTTGGCTGCTGTGCCACCACGCAGTGAGCGTCCAGTCGCACAGCCGCCCCCTCAAGGAGTTTCGTTACAGCCTCCGACCGTCATGGCCGCACCTGCTGCGGGAGCCGCTCCGTTACCGGCTCCCGCGCACCCTGCTGCGACGTCGGTTCTGCGAGACACCACCCGGTGCGCGGTGTGCGACGGGGCGATCACGCAGCCGGGTACCGGCAGGCCGCGCCGGTTCTGTTCGGGCGCCTGCCGCGTGCGCGCGCACCGGGCGGCGAGGAAGTAGAAGAACGGCGTGCCGTCCCGATGTTGCCGGGCGGGGCGAGGAAGATCGCGCAGCATGACAACAGCTGAGAGCGAGACCCGGGAACGGCGGCACGACGCGCACTCATACGAGGTTCTCGGGCGGGTTATGAGCGTGCTCTGTGACAACCCCGGCCCGCTGGGCGAATGCCTCGCGTTCCGTCTATGGCCCGTCCTTCACGACGGCGGGTACGTGCTGTCCTGGTGTGGCGTCACGCCCACCGACGACGAGGTCGTCGAATACCTGGTCGATGCCGCGGCCGATGACGACATGACCACGGTCCTGCGTCCCGGCGACGTACGGCTTCTCGCACGCCGCCACTACAGTCTCTTCACCGTCGTCGAGGTTCGGGGCGTGCAGTTTCAGCTCCGCCCCGAACCCATGTTCCAGCCCGAAACCTATGCCGCTATGGGCGAATATTGGCGTACCGGCAAGATGCCGCGGCGACCGCGCGACAACTAGACGGTCTCCAGGTCGGCTTCCTCGATCCAGCGCGCCAGCAGGATCAGCGCGCACAACCGCTCCAGTGCGGACTGCTCGTCCAGTTCCATCTCGTCGTTGGGCAAGTGCCCGATCGGGTTGCGGATCGCCCCGAAGCAACCTGCTCCGAAGTACCCTCACCCACACTTGCTGTCCGTGCACCATCATCACCAACTCTGTTCGACAACTTTCCCCTAGCTCCAAATTCACCAGCGCACAGCACTATTCAGCAACAACTCCGCAAACCTCATACATTCATTGCTGCTGAGCGTTTGCGTACCTTGGATTGTGTGGTCATGACGCTGCACAAGCTGGCCGCGGGCGAAGGCTATCTGTACTACGCCCGCTGCATTGCTGTGGGCGACGGCGACGATCGCGGACGCGCCACGCTGGCGGACTATTACGAGGCGAAGGGCGAGGCGCCGGGGCGGTGGATCGGGTCCGGGCTGGTCGCGTTCGCCGGGATCGAGGCCGGTGACGCCATCACCGAGGCACAGATGGCCGCACTGTTCGGTGAGGGCCTGCATCCGGATGCCGCGGCGATCACCGCGCGGTTGAAGGCCGGCGGCGTGACGCAGCCGTGGGTGATCCGTGAGCTGACCCGGCTGGGGCGACCGTTCTACCGGTACCGTGAGCGACCGGATTTCCGGAGTGAGTGCGCGGTTGCGGTCGAGGCCTGGAACATCGAGCAGGGCAATCCGCGCGATGCGAAGGTGCCGGAGAGGGTGCTCGAGCGCATCCGCACCGAGGTCGCGTTGCGGATGTTCGGCGCAGAGCACGACCGGCCGCCGAAGACCGATACCGAGTTGTCGGGGTGGATCTCGCGGAATCTGCGGCCGCCGAAAGTGGCGTTGGCGGCGGTCGATCTGACGTTCTCTCCCTGCAAGAGCGTCAGTGCGTTGTGGGCGGTGGCGCCGCGCGAGGTCGCCGAGAAGATCGAAGTGGCACATCTTGCCGCGATCAGGGACGCGCTGGCGTACCTGGAGAAGCACGCTTTGTTCACCCGGCTGGGCAACGGCGGTGTGCGCCAGGTGGAGACCGAGGGGATCATCGCGGCCGCCTACACCCACAGAGATTCCCGCGCCGGCGCATCGACGTCGCACAGTTGGATGAGATTGTCGAGCGCGTGGTCGATACCGCGCTGGGGGAGCCGATTTCGATCCCGCGTGGTGTGCACGACACCATCGCGGCACCGGGTGTGCTGGCTCGCCGTGACGGCACGAGCGTGTACGTGACCGCCGGCTCCACGCTGTATACCTCGCCGCAGGTGCTGGCGGCCGAGCAGCGGCTGCTCGAGGTGAGCACCCAGTATGGCGGTCGCGCCATATCGGCGGCCGCGGTCGAGCTCGCTGAAGTCGAGTACGCCGCGAACAACCGGGGGCAGCGGCTGAATCCGGGTCAGCGTGCCCTCGTGCAGGCGTTCGCGACCTCCGGGGCTCGGCTGCAGGTGGCGATCGCCCCGGCCGGCACGGGCAAGACAACGGCGATGCAGGTGTTGGTGCGGGCGTGGCGGGTCGAGGGCGGCTCGGTGATCGGGCTGGCGCCGACGTCGGCCGCGGCGGGGGTGCTCGAGCAGGAGGCGGGGGTGAGCGCGTCCACGATCGACCTGCTGGTCGCGGTGGCCGCCGATCTGGAGTCCGGTGTGCTGGACGAGCTGGATGCGCCGGAGTGGGTGCGGAGCATCGATGAGCGCACGCTGGTCATCCTCGATGAGGCGGCGAAGGCGGCGACCGCCAATCTGGATGCGGCTGTGGCGTTTCTGCTGCGGCGGGGTGCGTCGATCCGGGCGATCGGCGACGACCAGCAGCTGGCGTCTGTGGCGGCGGGCGGGGTGATGCGCGATATCGCCTACACCAGTGACGCGCTGACCTTGACGACGGTGATGCGGTTCGCCGATGCCGGTGAGCGGGCCGCGTCGCTGGCGGTGCGGGACGGGGATCCCGCCGGCCTCGGGTTCTACGCCGACCGGGACCGTATCCATGTCGGCACGATCGGATCGGTGACCGAGCAGGCCTTCGCTGCGTGGGCCGCCGACAACGCTGCGGGCCTGGACTCGCTGCTGCTCGCGCCGACCCGGGATCTGGTGAGCGAGCTGAACGTGCGGGCCCGTGCGCAGCGGCTGTCCCGCACTCCCCTTCCGGATGATGCGCGTGAGGTGGTGCTCAGCGACGGCTTGGCCGCAAGCGTCGGCGACACGATCGTCACCCGCCGCAACAACTACGCCGTGCGGATCTCCTCGACCGACTTCGTACGCAACTCCTACCGATGGATCGTGCGCGAGGTGCATCCCGACGGCCGGATCACCGCCGCGCACACCCTTTCCGGGCGCCTGGCCACGCTGGACGCCGACTACGTCCAGGAGCATGTGCAGCTGGGCTATGCGAGCACCATCGACTCCAGCCAGGGACTGACCGTCGACACCTGCCACGGGCTGATGACCCGCCGCGCGCACCGCGGCCAGGTCTACGTGGTGCTCACGCGCGGCCGATCGGCGAACCACATCTACATCGAAACCGGCCTGGATCCGGCCGGGCCCGCGGCCTACACGATCGACGCGGCACATCCGCCGACCTACCTCGACATCCTGACCGAGGCGCTGAACCGTCAGGGCGGCCAGATCTCGGCGACCACCGCCGAACGCGCAGCACGGGATCCGCATACGCGGCTGCGGGACTCGGCCGGCGCGTACGCCGACTCGATCGCCGTCGTCGCCGAACATCTCCTCGGCACCCGGGCACGCGAAGACATCGACGCCACCGCTGAGCGCCTGGTCCCCGGCCTCACCGACGAACCCGCCTACCCCACACTGCGGCAACACCTCTCACTGCGCGCCGCCCAGGGCGACGATCCAGTGGCGATCCTGACCAATGCAGTGGCCGCGCGAGAGCTCGACACCGCGCACGACCGGGCGGCGGTGCTGGACTGGCGCATCGGCCACCGGGTCGGGCATGGACCACTGCTGTGGCTTCCGACCGTGCCCGCGGCGCTGCGCGCCGATCCGGAGTACGGAACGGCGTTGGCTGCGCGCGAGATCCAGGTGCAGTCCCTGGCTGCGAAAGTTGTCGAGCAGGCGCGGGCCTGGACGGAGAAGACGGCGCCGATGTGGGCGCGACCGTTGGTCGGCACCGACCCACTGCTGCTCGGGGAGCTCGCGGTGTGGCGGGCTGCGCGCGGGATCGCTGACAACGATCGCCGCCGCACCGGGCCCGCGGTGCGGGAGATCACCGCGCGGAGTGTGCAACTGGATCTCGACCGGCGCGCGGCCGCCGTGCTCGGCGACCAGGCCCTCGACGTACGCCGCTGGAAACCATTGGCCGACAGCCTGGATCCGAAGATCACCACGGACCCCTACTGGCCGGCGCTGGCCGCGGAGCTGTCGCGGGCGGCCGCGACCGGTGTGGACGTGCCCGCGGCGGTGCGGGCCGCGGTCTACGAGCGGGCGTTGCCGGTCGATCAGCCCGCCGCGGCGCTGCGGTGGCGTCTAGCGCCTGAGCTAGACGAACGCAGCGACGACAAGACCAGCGCGTTCGGTGCGGCGCTCGACGAGCTGCGCGGCAACAAGCTGCGGCGGATGACGGACACCAAGCTGGCGCGGGAGGTCGAGCAGCTGCGCAACCAGGTGATGATCGACCGCACCGCCCCCGCACTGACCGGCGACAAAACCGGCCAGGCCGTCGCCGAAGCCCGACAGGCCCAGCAGCGCCGCACCGAGCAAGCCGAAGCGATACGCCGCGCGCAAAAACTCGACGTCGAGCTCGCCGAGCTGAAGCAGGAACGGTCCCGAATCGGCGTCGCGCTGATGGCAGAACGGCGGAAACTCCACGAGGCCAATACGTTACAGGTCCTCGCCCGCCGCAAAGCCAGTCGCCGGATCGCGGAGCTGGAGAAACAGCTCAAAGCCCACGACGAACGCCAGAACCCCGTACAGGAAGCTGTCGATGCCGCCGCGCGGGAAATAAGCGAGCCGAAACACCGCTGGTCGCAGTTCCTCGCCGAAGCAGACGATCCCCGCCGCAGCGCCGCCGAGCTCGACACCGCGGCCGCCACCGACCGCAAGTACGCGAAGGAACGCGCTGAGGCGATCGTCCGCGCTGACAAGAGCAGCGCCGAGCTGGAGGCTGCGCTCGATGAACAGCAGCGTCGCAACAAGCTGATCGGACCTGATCGGGATCTCGAGGACCGCGCCCGGACAGAACTGGAGCGCCTCGAACGCCCCGCGAAGCCGGAAACGGCGGCCGCGGCGAAGAAGTCACCGCGCCGCCAGGCCAGGGCGACGCGCAACTGGGAGCCCGGTCCCTACCGGGACATTCCGTCACTTGGGCCATCTCGCGGCAGCGGGCAAGGCTTGGGCCTGTAGGTCCAATACAGCAGAATGCGGTGCTGCATGTATGTCAGCGACGGACAGTGAGGAGGTCACGCAGAGCGCGAACAGCGTCTGCCACGTGCGACAGACCGCGAGTGCTACCGGTACGTATTACGACCAAGGCACACAGGCCGAGGTAGCTGATGAAGCAGAACGCGGCGAGCAATGCGATTTCGAACATGCCCAAGAAGCTCCGTTCGGGGTGATCGGAGGATTTCTTCAGGGGGCGTCGATATTAGATCACATCTGTCTATGGAACATGCAATCGCGCAGCGGATTACGCCCGCAACGCGTGAGGTGCGATGGGTTGCGCTACGCCGATGGCCGGGAGCCGCTGCGGATGCGCGACCAGCTGGTGCCCGCCTACGCGCTACGCCCGCGTGGTGGCGACTGACCATCCGCATGTCGTCGCTGCGGCCGGGTCAGCTTCGGAAGCCACGCCGAGGTGTGGGGAAGCCAGAAAGTCCTTGCTGAAGGATCCTCGCCGCCTGAGGCGGCACGTTTTCCTCTGGGGGGTATCGATCAATGCCCCAGAGGTAGTTCAGGACCTTCAGGAGTTCCCGATTCTGCGCCCTCTCGAGCT
Organism: Nocardia amamiensis NBRC 102102; assembly: GCF_001612745.1. Lineage (GTDB taxonomy): Bacteria > Actinomycetota > Actinomycetes > Mycobacteriales > Mycobacteriaceae > Nocardia > Nocardia amamiensis. Next base: position 7,572 of record NZ_BDBA01000072.1, read on the forward strand.
CGCGGTCTCGCTCGCCGAGTTTCATAAAGGCTTCGTAGGGGGTGGGCCTATAGCTCGCGTGATAGGTAGCGATTCGGCGTCGCAGGCCTCGAGCTGCGATCTTCTCCCTCTCCGTCACCGGCAACCGCACGAAGATTCTGGCCGGTGCCCCGCCCTCGAGGTACCGCACTTCCACTCGCCCGCTGGCCTGCAACGACATTGCGGCTCGCCTGTACGCGACCCTTACGCTGCGGGGAGTGCCGTGGCCATAGAGGCTCAGGCGCTGGCCGAATTCTCTGGCGAAACAGCCCGAATACGTAGGGTCAGGCCAGGGCTTATCCGGTTCGCCGCGCAATGCATGCCACAGGTCGGGCAGATGCTTGCAGCGCACCAGTTGAAGTCTTCGGAGGATCTCGCGTTGCCGAGTCCCCGGCCCCCTGCTCATGCACCAAATCTAAGTGTTGCCATCTGGCTTTGTACGGCTATTCGCTGTCGCGAAGACTGTTCTTGACCGAATCGAGTGGGGCGCAGACCCGTCGGGCGGTCGAACGTAAGAAGGCCCTGAGCCGTTGGAGGGACTCAGGGCCTTACGCCTCAACTCCCTTGCCGGGAACAGGAGACCTAATGACAGTACCGTTGGAAAGACCCGAGGATAAACCCAGTAAGTCGGTCCGCCGCTGGCGTCGCTTTGCCGCGGGCCTGCTCGTTGCCGGCGGCCTCGCGCTGCCCGTAGTCCTTCTCGGAGGATGGGAGGCGGGCGCCATCGTCTTCGGAGGAGTCCTTGCCGTCGCTCCGAAGGGACGTGACGACGAGGCGAAGTAGGGGCGGCTGATTCGACTTCTGACCGCCGGTAACGTTCACCTCACGGCTCGTATCGGCGGTCAGAGGGGCGGCCATGCACTCAGCCCGAAGTGATACGGGCGCAAGAGCACTGAGCGGTAGGGTGCGCAGATGCTGTCGGACGATGGTCGCAAACATCTGGATACCAGCCGGAACCTGATCACGAACTTTGATGCGTTGCTAATAGAGGACGATGAACTACGCATAAAGGTCAAGGATCGCGACGCCTACATCAAGGCGGGGGTGGTGCTGGCTTTCGCCGTGCACACCCACCGGCTCGGTGAGATAGTCCTCGATCTCGTCGAACGGGACACCTCGATGGTGCTGGTTCTGCCCAGCGTGCGAGCCTGCTACGAGACCGCCCTCACGGCACATTGGATCGCTCAGTCGGCCGACGCTGCCGTCGCTTTGTTCAACGAGGAAATACGTCAGCGCCGCAACCTCGCGAAGACGCTGCGATCAGCGAGTTCGTCCGCGATGGTTGGATTCGCTGATCGCGTCGCTCACGCTGACCTGCCTGACGCATTGACCTCCTCGTCGGCTCAAGCAAAGAGTGTCGAGCGGATGCTCAAGGACTTCGACGGTGTCGGCACGGATGCCTACGCCTACTACCGTCTGTTGAGCGGCTACTCCCACGCCGGCGGATCGCTGGCCGATCAGTATCTTGAGGAGCATCCGACATCTCCGTTCACATTGCGCCTGGAGCCCAGTGATCCGATCACTCCGGACATCGGTGTCTATCTGATCGGATGCTGCCTGGTCTGGGCAGGTTCTGCCGCTCGCTACATCCAGCACGACCCGAAACGACGCCGGCAAGAACTGCGCAATGCTGCAACGAAACTCGGGATCAGTCCTGACCTTCACCTGGGACCGGAGGCTCTACATCGGCAGCCACGAAAAAGGTGACCTCATTCGGCCAGCGCACCCGGCGGTAAACCGCAGGCCTGTGACTCGCAGCGTTACGTGGCGGTGTTTTCGCGCTGTTAGGTGGCGGCGGCCGAGAGATGTCGGTAGATCGTGGGTCGGGTGACACCGAACTCGGCGGCGATCTGCGCGACGGTGTAGCGGCGCTTACCGTGTTCGTCGAGTTCGTTGTACATCTGCTTTGCCAGGGAGACCTGCCGCGGCCCGAGTTTCGGTTTCTGCCCGCCGGTGCGTCCGCGGGCGCGTGCGGCGGCCAGCCCGTCGCGGGTGCGCTCCGACATCAGGGCGTGCTCGAATTCGGCGATGGCACCGAGGATCTGGAAGAACATGCGCCCGACCGCGGTCGAGGTGTCGATTCCCTGATCGAGCACGACCAGATCCACCTCACGCTCGGCGAGATCTTTGGACAACTCGATCAGATGCTCGAGGGTGCGGCCGAGTCGATCCAGCTTGGTCACCACCAGTTGGTCTCCGGGTCGGTTCGCGACCAGCAGCGCCTTGTCGAGTTCCGGTCGCGCGGCGAGCTTGCCGGAGGCCTTGTCGAGGAATGTCTGCTCGCAGCCGGCCGCGGTCAGCGCGTCGCGCTGCGCGTCGGGATTCTGGTCGGTGGTTGACACGCGCCCGTAGCCGATTCGCATGCGGCGCAGCGTATCGGTAACCCCCGACAGCTTGACATTGCCGCGTACACGGGAAGCTTTACACCTTCGTCCTGCGGGAACTCATTGCGGCCGAAAGTGTCTCACCAACGTTCGTTCGCGAGACGGCGAGTGGTACACGGTTAGTCAACGATTTCGTGAAGGCCTACTAACGTCGCGGCGAATGCTCCTGCGCCAGCCAACACCGCTGTCGCCGTCGGCTGGCCGCTCAGGTGGGTGAGTACACCAGTGCCGACGCTGACAAGCACCGAGGTGAGCAACAGGACTACGACGCGCAGGGTGAGCAGCGGAGGCTTCGGAGCGGGGTTCGATCCCATGATCGCGTCCTGACTCTCACGCTGGCTGAGCGGATGGGAGCAGTGTCGAGGCCGCATTTCCTGCGTCCGCGGAAATCAGCCCCTTTCGACGACCCCTGGTCTCGGCTCTGCACACCTGGATGCATCCGCACTCTGTGCATGCACGGACCGTCAGCGCAACAAGCCGCTGGCCGGTGCAATCGGGCGCGATGTGCACGGTCGGATCGGCGTGGGGAGTCATCACACCACACCTCCGACACAGTCGATCGGTCATGTCCAATTCCTCTCTGTTGGACGGGTATTGGCAGAACCAACGGCCCGCTATCTAGTGGGTGACCACCATGTTCGAGGTAGAGGAGACCTGGACGACAGCTTCAGCGACAACTAGCGACAGTTCTCGTCTTCGCCGAAGTCGCCGTCCAACCGTCGACAAAAAGCGACAATTATCGGCATTCGTCGTCCGATCTGCCCAAGGAACGCGGTTTGAATGCCTGATCAGTCCGATCCAGTCGGCGATTTCGCCGCAGACTTACGGCAGTTGAGGCGGAGAACGGGCGAACGGAGCATGGAGGCGCTGGCCGAGGACATGGGTCGGGCCCGTTCGACTGTCGGAGATCTCCTCGCAGGACAGCGGTTTCCGTCATGGGAGCGTGTCAGAGAATTCCTGCGCGCCTGCTGCGGCGAAACCACCGCCAACAGAATCGAACCGTCGTGGCATCAGCGGTGGCGAGCCCCGCCGCCGCGCTAGATGCCCAGCGGTACGGGCGGGCAAGGCGTGGCACGGTCGCCAGCGGATCCCTTGTCGAAAATCCTGTAGTGCAGGAGGGGTTCTCGATCGATGCGACCACCACGAGCCTCGTGCGCACAACGTGGTACAGGGACAATCCCGAGTTCTACCGTGCCGGTGCTGACTTCGCTCGAAGAGCAACGTCCGAGATCCGCGTCACGTACATCCGGCAATATCCACCAACGGTTTTCACCGCACCGGCATCAGCGGAGTACTTCGCCACGATCCTCGGTTGGGCGCAACAGCACGACGGCGGTCAACGCTCGGTGCGGCGCATCATCGGCATCCCACACAAGGCCGGCACTGCCGACAGCGCAATGCTGGGTTGGGTCCGACAGCACTACTCCGATACCGCCGAGATCCTCAATTACGAAGCCACTGTCATGCCATGGAATGAAGCCGGTGACGGGCTCAACATGGCCCTCATGGATGACGATGTCGCACTACTCGCCTTCTCCGGTGGCGGCCGGCAGAAGCTGAACGGCTTCAGCGTCGAGGACCCCACTTTTGTCAGTTACTTCATCCGCCACTTCGATCAACTCTGGTCCGCGCTTGAGCCGCTCCCGGACTACCTGACGCGCGTTGACGGATACGGCAAGTAAGCACGCTCGGGTCGGCGGCCGGGTGGGACAAGGGGCAACTATCGATGTTCGGAGTTCTGTTCAGCGCTGACCTGGGAATATCGGTGCGGCTGAACAGGACTGGCGGTCATCGGCGTGTCTCGAACTCCTCGGCAGTACCGTTCATTCAGCTCGTACTCGTCTTCAGCACGGGGGTAGCGGGATGACAGGGAACGCATCGTTGCCCGAACGCGGTGTTCTGACCGCCGACGAAACGCGATGGCAGACCGCGGTGGCGCGGGCGAAGGTCATCGGCCCACTGGCGGAATCGGATCGGGTGAGCGTCGCGGCCGCCGACCAGGCCGCTGACAAGCTCGGTGTGACCCAACGGCAGGTATACGCGCTGGTCGCGCGCTGGCGTGCGGGCGAGGGGCTGGCGTCGGACTTGTTGCCGCGCCGCTCATCTGGCGGCCGCGGCCGGGCCCGGCTGCCCGACGAGGTCGAGGAGATCGTCCGCAAGGTTCTGCGGACGCGGTATCTGAGCAGGCAAAAGCGGTCCGTGGCCGTGATCCTGCGCGAGATCGGCCGCGAATGCCGGATGGCCGGACTCACCCCGCCGTCACGGTCGACGGTCATGCGCCGGATCCGCCGGTTGGACCCGGTCAAGGCCACCGCCGCCCGCCAAGGTGCCGACGCGGCCCGCGCGCGGCGCGCGGCCGGCGGTGCCACCCCACCGGTGGAAGGACTGCTCGAGCGGGTCCAGATCGACCACACCCCCGCTGATGTCATCGTGGTCGACGACGTGCATCGGCTGCCGATCGGGCGCCCGTATGTGACCGCGGCGATCGACGAGGCCACACGATGCGTGCCGGGATTGGTGATCACCCTGGACGCGCCGTCGGCGACCTCGGTAGGACTGTGCTTGGCACACATGGCGATCGACAAACGCCCCTGGCTGGAACGCCTCAAGGTCGAGGCGGCGTGGCCGATGAGCGGGAAGCCGGTGCAGCTGTATGTGGACAACGCCACCGAGTTCAAGAGCGAGGCCCTACGCCGAGGCTGTGACCAGCACGGTATCGAGGTCGGCTATCGGCCGCTGGGGCAGCCGCATTTCGGTGGGGTGATCGAGCGGCTGATCGGCACCATGATGACGATGGTGCACGAGCTGCCCGGCACCACCTTCTCCAACGTGCAGGAACGCGGCCGCTACGACAGCGACGCGAAAGCCGTTCTGACTTTGACCGAATTGCAGCGGTGGATGACGCTGGCGGTCGCCTGCTACCACGGCGAACCGCACGAGGGCCTGGGCGGGCGGACTCCGGCGGGGGTGTGGGCGGAGCGGGCCGCCGCGGCGGGCACGCCGGCGGCGGTGACCAACGAGACCGCGTTCCTGGTCGATTTCCTGCCGGTGATCCGCCGCAGCCTTACCCGCACCGGGTTCACCGTCGACCACGTGCAGTACTACGCGGATGTGTTGCGCCCGTTGATCGCCCAGCGCGAGCACCTGGCCCGGTTCGTGCTGCGCCGCGATCCTCGCGACATCTCCCGCATCTGGGCGTTGCACCCCGAGACCGGTGAATACCTGGAGGTGCCGTATCGCACCTGGTCGAGACCGGCGATCAGCGTGTGGGAGCACAGCGCCGCGGTGGCGCGCCTGCGTGAGCAGGGTCGCGCCGAGATCGACGAGAACGCCCTGTTCTCGATGGTCGAGCAGATGCGCACGATCACCGACACCGCGACCGCCGCCAGCCGCAAGGCTCGACGTAACACCCAGCGCCACACCAAGGTTCGGGCGCGACGCCTCACCCCACCCGAACCGCCGCCGACCCCGCCGGCGCGGTGAAATTGCCGGGACGGCGGGTGCACGCGGGCGTGTGGTTCCGGCTGCTGCGCACCCTGCTCGACGAGCTGAGCCTGTCGGCCGCCGCGGTGCGCAAAGACTCTGCCCGCACCCTGGCCCAGGTGTGGGAGATCGCCGAACTGCGCCCGCGCGCCGGGATCCGCATATGGCAGCCCTACGAACGGCTGGCATGGCCCCAACAAGAAGACCTGCTCATCGCGGCCGCCGTCGCGCTGGACCTGGCCGCCCACCGGCGCCTGCGTCCACAGGGAACCCTCGCCGGGCTGCTGGTCCCGCCGGGTGCCGAGCCGGTCTATCCCGGAGACCCGCCGGCGATCCCCAGAAGGCCGCAGGCCCGGGTGCGGTTTCCCGCAGCGCGGCATCTGCGCCGACCCGAGGAGTTCGCGGCGGTGGTCACCGAGCTCGAGCACGCCGTGCGCAACGATCCCGACACCGCCCGCCAGGTCCTGGCGTTCCTGACCGGCCGCGATCCCAGCCCGGCCAACCACGCCCGCACCCGGGAAATGCTGATCCGGACCGTGGGCATGCCCCCGGGATTCGTGCGCACCCGCGCCGAAACCGAAGCCGTGCTGACCCTCTACGGCCACCATCGCGACGAGGTCGCCGCCGTGCTCACCGAATACGCCCAGGAGGCAGGGCTTCGCGACACAGCCGCCGAGCTGTACACCCCAGACGACGTGACGCAGCTGCGTGCTCGGCTGGATCTGTGACCGCCCATCAGCGCGGCCCGGCGCGGTGGCGGGCAGCCGGGCTATCCAACGATGGCGCGGATGCGCTCGATTTTCTGTTCGGCGGTCAGCCCGGCCTCGTCATCGATGCGGATCGAGGCCAGGGTGGCGCGAACGAGCTCGGGGCGGCCGGGATCGAGGATGGTGTCGACCACCCGCGCCAAAGGACTGTTGTCCTTGCGATAGACCCAGACTTCCTGCCACTGGCGCGGTTCGGGGTTGGTTTCGGGAACGAGTACCTCGGTGGGGAAGTAGCCGAGCCGGTGCTCCTCGAGGGCATCGGCGATCTCACCGAGCACCCACTTGCCGAGCTTGCCCCTGCCGATGCAGTCACGCAGCTCTTTGAGCGTCGCGACGGTGAGACCGCCTTCGGCGTCGCAGCGCGCTTCGATCGGCGTCATTCCGTTGTCGATGGCCGCTGTGGTCATACGTGCCCTCATCTCGATCTTGTGCCATCCGAGGGCACACACGTTGTTGAGACCAGACTAGCATTATCTATTGCGGTCAGCGGTGAATATTTTATCTCGATGCTGCCCGAATAAGATGCGCAACCGCGATGCGAGCGCACGCAGTGTTTCACGGGTGATCACCTATGAAACAGTCGACGGCGCGACGCGCATCCAGGACATTCGGTGTTTCATAGGATGTTGCAAATGTCCGTCGCTGCGAAACACACCTATGAAACACTTTCCGGGTGAGTGACGACGATTTCCTCCGCGTGGAGGCCCACGACTGCCCGATGTCGAGCTGCGCCGCCCCGGCCGGGTCGCCGTGCCGGACCGGCAAGGGCAAGGTCGCCATCCAGTACCACACCGCACGGTTCCGCCTCGTGCCCGCGCTCGCGAAAGCGCTCACCGTCGCCACCCCGGCGCTGCGCAAACCGGGATCGACGTGGGCCGAGCTGCCGCGCCCGGCCGCCGCGGTCACCGAATCGGGCGGGCACGTGCGCATCGGCTACGCCCGCGCCTCCACCGTGCGCCAATCCCTGGACACCCAACTCGATTCCCTGCGCGCGGCCGGGATCGGGCGGATCTTCTCCGAGAAGATTTCCACCCGGGCCCTCACCCGCCCCGAGCTCGATCGCGCCGTCGCGCTGGCGCGCGAGATCCGCGCCTCCGGCGCCGCGGTAACCCTGGTCGTGCACGAACACAAACGCCTCGGGCGCGGCATCGAACTCGCCGCCCTGGCCGAACAGCTCAAGGCCGCCGGCATCGGCCTGGAATTCCTCACCGGGGAACTCCAGGGTTCCCACGACCCGTCCGGAGTGGTGTTCACCGTGCTGGCCGCCTTGTCGGGGATGGAACGTGAGTATGTCCGCGACCGCACCCTCGAAGGCCACGAATCCGCCCGCCAGCGCGGTAAATCCATCGGCGGCGCCGCCGTGGCAGACGAGGCGATGCTCACCATGGCGCTGCATCTGCGCGAGAACAACCACAGCCTGCGCGACATCGCCGCACGCCTGGTGATCACCAAAGGCAAGAAGAAGGGCCAGCACCCCTCACCGGCGACGGTGATGCGGCTGCTGCGTGAGCACGACCAAAGCGCGCCAGCCAACGCGGAGCCCGAGAGATCTCGTGCGGAGTCGGCGTCAGCGTCGCCGTCATCCACGGCGAAGTGACCCCCCTTCAAACTGCGCGCCACCGAGAAGATCGAGCGCCCCGCACCGGATCTCGCCGAATACGACGCGCTGCTTCCATCCAGCGCGCAGACGAAGACGCCACGGCGACCAGAGAGCGCGCTCATACTCGCTCGTATGAGTGCGTTCGAGGATGCTCTGCGTCGGCTTAGCGATGTCGAAGAGTCGCGGAGCGAGCACGCCAGAGAGATCGCTCTCGCAGGGCGAGAGTTCGCCGCGTTGATGAAAAAGCACCATGTTTCGACGAACTTCCGTCACGCGCACGCAGGACGGACCGAGCAGTACTGGTTCTGGAAAACCGGGCTGGGGCATAGCGCCCGCGGCATCACCTCAGGTGGCGAGGTAGCCGAGTTCTGGTTGCATGAATACGGCGAATCAGGCCGACAGTGGCTCCTCAAGACGGAGCCTCCGTCCTGGTGGGACTTCGATGAGATGGCGAGAGTTGCTCAACTTTTCCTCGACGGAGGTGACCCCAGCCGCCCATAAAGCAGTGGAGCACAGCCTCGATCCGCACTGCCCTGAGCGCAGAGGCGTTGGTGTCGATGCCGCCCGATCTTTCCCCCGCCGCGCGCCGACGACCGCCTCGACCGCGCCCGCGGCGTTCTGTGGTGTAAACGCGCACGTTGACGTGCGGTTGAACAGGACTTCGAACATCGCTGAAGTCGACTTCGAACACTGACAGTCACAGCGCACTCGCAGGACCGGGTGTTCGGAAACCCGTTCGGAAATAGGTACTCTCACACCTGGTTCTCGAACGCGTTTCCTGAACAGTCGGAGGGGTTGTCATGGCGTTGGTTGGTCTGGTCCGGGTGTCCACGAGTCGACAGGAGACCGCGCGCCAGCACGACGACCTCGACCCGATCTGTGTGAAGGTGTTCGAGGAGAAGGTCAGCGGCAAGCTGAAGGTCGCTGACCGGCCGGGCCTGCAGGCCGCGCTGGACTACATGCGGCCCGGCGACATGCTCACCGTCCAAGAAGCCGATCGACTCGGCCGCAACCTCCTGGAAGGGCTGATCGTCCTCAACGACCTGTTCCAGCAAGGCGTGGCGGTGAAGATCCTGCACGGGATCGCCGCGGGCGAGCACACCGAGCGCAGCCTCATCCTCGACCTGGCCCTCGCCCTGGCCGAGGACCGGCGCCGCGACATCGTCCGCAAGACCCGCGACGGACTCGACGCCGCCGCCCGCCGTGGCCGCAAAGGCGGACGACCCACCGTCATCGACGACGACAAACGCCGCGCCATCCTCGCCCGCCGCGCCGAAGGCCAATCCCTGCGCGAGATCGCCCGCGGCGTCGGGGTCAGCCTCGCCGTCGTGCATGGTGAGGTGAAAGCAGCCGACTATCGCGCAGCCGAGATGTCGTAGGCGTCTCCTGATCCGCAGAAGGCGCGGAAAGTCGTCCCGCATATCGACCGACCAACACGAGAGCCGCTGGAGATCGACACGGTCCATGGTGGTGGAGTCGCCTATGTTCCTCAGTGGTCTCTCATCCGCCGAGCAACCATTTCAGCAGTTCGATTCCGCCGACCACGCTGCCCAGAAAACCACCGATCATCCCGAATACATTCCACGCTTTCCGGGTCCACCGCCAAAGCTGCTTCCGCACCGAACTCGCTACCGGTGGCGTCGATTCGGGGTTGTCGGAAGGTGCAGGTACCTCACTCGTATTCACAGCGCGGGAAGCTAGAACATGAGGGCGCAACCGCTGATCCGTCGAGGACCACGGGCATTCTGAACAGGGGCTATGCGACATGGCTGGGCTCCGCACGTGTGATCTGTGGATTGCCCGGCCCAGAGCCAGCAGCACGACGAAATACTCTGCGCCATCGGACGGGACGGGACCCCACAGGGTTCTTTGCCCGGCCCGCGGCCAGCGGCTGATCGACTACTCGTTGCCGAGGATACCGCGCGGATCGTCGAATGCACTTGTCCACAGAGCACGTGATCGCCTATGGACCTGAGAACCACAGTTCCTCAAGGTTCACGTGGGGCCGTGTGTGTCGGCCGGCGGTGGGATGCTTGTCCGGATTCGGTGCACGCCGGATGAACGGGTCTGGTCGTGCGTCTGTTCGTCAGCCTCGCCTGGCCGGTGGGGTGGTGCTTCACCTTCATGAGAGGAACGGCGATCAGTACCAACAATTTCCATATCAGCGATGTGAGCATGAACGGCTCCAACGTCGCGTTCGGCAGCAGCGGGGCGGTGAACCAGACCCTGAACACGACCGCGGCGACAAACCGTGGCCAGCTGATGCAGGATCTCAGCAGAGCCGGGCTGTCTCCAGCACAGATCGAGGCGCTCTCGGATGCACTCGATCAGGATGGCGAGGTAGAGGACGCGCCGGGGCCGGAGGTCCAGTCCTGGCTCGATGAGGTCCGCCAGCAGGTGACCTCGACCGTTGTGACGACGGTGTGGGCGTTGGTCACCGCGCATCTGGGTCTTCCGGCGGCGAACTGACGATGGCTTTGACGCTGCTGGAGACGGTGATCGAGGAAGCACAGGGCGCGGGACCGGTTCCGGTCCTGCTGCGCCGACTGAAGGTTCTCGCGACGCGCACCGGAGCACGGGACACGCTGCTGCCGTGGGTGAACAGCGAATTGGTCGGCTACCGACCCGATCATGACGTACTGCCGTCCTACCGGGGACCGTTCCCGACTGCCCCGCTGGGCAACTACATCGGTATGGGTGGAACGACATTGACCGACCACGCCGTAGCCAGGACCGGCTTCGATGAGTCGCTGGCGGAAGTCTTTTTCAACCAGTCGTTCCTCGCTTCCGTCGCCGAGCTGGAAGTCGCGGCTGGACGGAAGACGACTTATTTCTCCTGGCCGGGCGAGGTGGTCGGTTACTACAACTCGCTGATCTCGCAGGGCAAGGCTGGAGTCGCGTCACACTTCGCGTGCCTCGGGGTGAAGTACAGCTTCTCGCAGGCAGTTTTCGTGGGAATCCTGGACCAGGTCCGCAACATCGCGTTGGATCTCGCACTGGAGTTGGAGGAGGTCGCGCCCCAGGCCGGTGAACCCGGCGCGGGGGATGTGGTCAACACTGAGGCCCGCGAGCTGATCCAGCAGCATTTCCATATCGAGGGCATGGTCGTGTCGGGATCCAACATCACCTTCGGCGGCGAGGGCTCGATAATGCAGGGAATACAGGAGTTTAAGCCCGTCCCGGAGTAGCCCGCCAACCCGCATCCGGGATCTATCGGGAGCGCCCGCGGTCGGGTGGCTCCCGATAATCGCGGGCGAGGACGTCCCGTTCGAGTCCGGCGGGCACGGAGGTGTTTCCCGAGCCCGCTCGGACGGAGCCCGCGTTCTAGCCAAGAGCCACCGGTTCCGCTCGCTTATCGGCGGTCAGAAATCGCACAAGCGTTCGAGTTCTGGGTAGGGTTACGCGGACTTCGCTTCGACAGGAACCGGCGTCCGGAGGAGTGCCGACACCGACCCGATTCCGACGGGCCCAGCTCGTCGGCGATCTCGCGATAGAGGGCCGGGGCGGTATTTCCCGATCACCGCTGATCATGCGGCGTGGCGCGGGCGTGTCGATTCAGGGTGCTGTCATCCGTAGCAAGTGCTGACGGGTCTGCTGCACATCACACAGCGCCCGATGGCCGCCTTCGTTGGGCAGCCATCGCCGGGAGCGGGCGTGGTCGGATCGGGGGACCATGACGTCGGCCCAATGGCTGGCGTGGGCCAGGCGGGTGCGGCGAATGCCGTGGCGGGTGCAGTCGGAGGTGATCACAGACCGGTCGTACTCGGCGTTGTAGGCGAGAACGATGCGGTCCTTCGTGATGCGCAGCAGCCGCTTGTACACCGTGGGCCAGTCCGGAACACCGTCGGCGGTGACCTCGGTGTCGGTGATGCCATGCACGGCAAAGGCTCCCGGCTCGATCGGAACGCCCGGGCCGGGGTTGACCAGGGTGTTCAGCAACGTCTTGCCGGTGGCGGCGTCGATCACCGCGATCTCGCACACCGCCCCGTACAGATCGGTGGTCTCGGTGTCGAGGATGACCGCGGCGCCGGGTTCGAGCATGCGGCGCGCGAACCGGATCGCCGCGCCGGCAGCGGAGTGCAACTGCATGCCGTAGCGGTACTTGCGCAGGACCGGGTTCTGCTCGATCGCGGCTTCGACATCGGCCTTGGTCGGGCCGCCGACGATGCGTTCCCAGTCGATCTCCCACACGTCCGGGCCAGGAACCCACCAGCCCCACATCTCGATACCGTGCTCGGCACCGAACCATCCCAGGAACGCGCGGATCGCTTTCGCCCGTGACACCACGCGCCCACCGACCAACTCCAGCAGGGGCGACTTCTCCCCCTTCGGGGTCGCCCGCACCTGTTCCCAATCGACGTCGGGCAGATCCAGCAACGCGAGAACATCACCAGTGCGATACAGCGGCACCGATACGGTGCGGTATCGGCCGACTTCTTTGTCATGGTGCGTTTTCGGTTTCACCCATCCGGCTTCGACGGCAATGTCGAAGTGCCGGCGCACGACATCAAGCAGCTCGGCGGCGGCGTCGGCGGTAACGAGCCGGTCCTGGCGGATCCGCTCGTCGAGTTCCTCTTCCGCGGCCAGGGCGTCGATGTCCTCGCGGCGGTAGCGGCCGAACCGGCCTTTCTGGATCTGACGCTCCGCCACCACCGCGGCGAGCTCACGCCAATCCCACCCCAACCGTCTGCAGGCCTCCTCCTCGGTGACTGAGGACGCGGTCCAGGCCTCGCGGGCGGTGATCACTGCCTCGACCTCCTCGGCGGTGACCATGTCAACCTGGGCTGGCGCGAACAGCTCGTACTCTCCCCCGCCGCGGGGCTGGTACACGTCGACGACCTCGAGGTGCCCGGCCTCGGCAAGCGCATGGATGTCGCTGTGCTGCACTGGCCGACCGATACGGTGTGTGAGGCGATCAGCGCAGCGAGCCGACCCGATCGGATGCTCAGCACCGAAACGCTCGACGATCTGCGGCACCAGGCCACGAATGTCCGCGACCTGCTCGGGCAGCCAGCCCCGCATGTGGCCGGGCTTGGGCAGCATTCCGGCTGCGTCGGCCTTCTCGAACTGCCACCGTGCCAACCCGACCTCGTCGGCGAGCACGAGCGGACCGTAGTGGGTTCGGACGCTGGCAGTCATCGACGAAGTCTCCTCAGATCACAACGCCTGCAAGGGATTCAGCAGAATAGTCCCACTCCCCACCGACAAGAAGGGCTCCAACACGCGGGGGCAGAGTGTGACCGATTGCTCGGCCGCGCTCCGATGAGCGAGGCCGCGTGGGAGACTTCTGCGCCTGGCGGCAGTAGCGACGGTGTCGTGATTCACGGATAAACCAGCGTTCCATTTCCTGGCTTAGTTGTCACTGAGCGCCCGCCCGGCATCACGCTTGGTTGTGAGGGCTTGATCGTCGAGGACGCGGTTGGTCAGCTCGATGCTGGAAAGGTAGAGCCAGAAGATCCAGTCCAGGTAGTAGTCCTCATAATCTCGTTGCTGTTTGATCCTGGCGTCACCGTGTCGGATGTGAAATCCGTTCGCGATCTCGAACAGGGCACCGCTGTCTTTCTTCGTCATCACCTCGGCGAGGACGTTGTAGCGGCGCTCCTCCAGTACGCGGCTAAGCATCGCGAGTGCGGCCTGTTTCTGCTGCCGTCCAGCGCCGCGGGCCCGGAACATGGCGACTGCCTGGAGGACTTCATCGGCGGCTGGTTCGCGGCCGCCGCGGGAGGCGAGTTCGTCCAGTAGGTCGGTGCGGCCGAGATCGGTTGCTGTGACCAGGCGTCCGACATCCTCTCCTTCTTCGGCCAGACGGAGATCCAGGTCGCTACGATCGAGGATCTTGTTCACTCGCCATCGGTAGATCGCTTTGCCGGTTCCGATATGGAAGTCGGTGTAGTGGGTGCACGCCTCGCCGAATTCGTAGTGGCTGTTCTCCACGCGCCTCGGGCGGGCGATGTTGTCGTGCAGCATCTCGATGAGCCTGAAGAACAGTTCCGGGTCAGCAGTCAGTTCGTCCGGGTCAAGCGGCCACGCTGGCGGTTCCGTCAACTTCAACTCGCGGACGATCATCCACTCGGGTCCGGGCTCTCGCCTGGCCGAATCACAGTTCACCCCGAAGCGTTTATCGAAGTATCCGGTTTGATCGAGGTCACGGGTGAGATCAGCGATCTCACGGGCCACGTCATTGATGGTCAACGCCGAAGCTTCGCCGGCCGGAGTGTTGCGCTCGCCGTAATACGGTCGCCGTGGCGGAGGATCTTCGTGCAGCTGGGTTCCGTGGTTGAGCAGTTCGCGCAGGAACTTTTGTTGCGGGGACAGCGAGCGGGCGGGTACAGCCTTTCCAGCCTTGATCGCGGGGAGGTCCTGGAAGCGGGGGGCCTCTTGAACTTGAGGCAGCTTCTGGAACTCGGCGAGCGGTCCGTCGATGAATCCACGGACGAACGCATGCTCCAATAGCAACTCGCAGGACGTGTTCCAGTCCTGGTAGCTCTGCTCTGCGCGTACGTTGAGAAGTCGGGCCGATTCCTCGGCGAACAGCCCTCGCGGCCACACAAGCTGGTAACCAGGCTCGGACAGGCTGTGCTGATCCACTTCGCCATTATTCGACCCGACCCACCGCCACAACGAATCGCCTGGTCAGGAGCTCTCGTGGCTGTGTGCCCGCCGATTGCAGGTGGGGCATGGAGCCGCGGCCTCGGCGCCGGCCTGGATCACCGTGATCATCCCGCCTGGGTGCGGGCTACCGCATGTGCTGCACGGATCTCCTGGCGTCGGATCACCGGGTCCAGATGTTGTTGGCTCGAAGTCATTCGGCGGATCGGCGGGGATTTCCCGTATCGCCGCGACCAGTCGGCCCATCGGGTTGGTCACCCCGGGATGGTTGCATTGCTGCTCGAGGTGGTGCCCGAGCTGCGTGGGTGACCAGCCGGTTCGCAGGTGTCGGTCGACTCGTGCTGCGTGCTGGCGGATGACCTGCTCGGTCACCGGCTTCTGCAGGCGCAGCTGGCGCAGCAGTCGCGCGCCGACGGTCTCGATCTCCACGGTCGCCGACGAGCTCGCTCTGGCTGTCTGTTTGATGTTCTCCTTCCTGGTCTTCTTCTTCAGCCGATAGCCCGTCGTAGGTTCAGCCAATGTTGGATTACCGGATCCTGGCTCGGGAACGTGGGTGGGCAACAGAGTGGGTGCCGTGGCGGTGGCGACGTCTGTGATGCAGTAGGCGGTCGCACCGAGCGTGCCGTCGGGTCGGCGTTCTCGGCGCCGTTCGAGGTAGCCGTAGTGCTCCAGTTCGGCCAGGCCGGACCGGACGGCCTCGCGGCCTTCAGTGCCGGCGCGCACGATGGACTCGATCGTCACGGTGAACCCTTCGGTGTGGGTGGACAGCCAGCCGAAGATGCCCTTCGCCTTGAACGACACCCGCGTGTCTCGGAACAGTGCGTTGCTGACTTGGGTGAAAGGCGCTGTTGCCATGGCGCCGCGGCGAACTCCCGTCTCCCGGGTAGCGGTCTGTGCGCTGTCGTGCGACGGCGGAGCGCTGCTGCGCTGACCGCGGGTGCGGCGCGCTGAGTGGTGGGTAGTCGAGTCAGCGGGCGTGCCGTCGATGGGGCTCGTCATGTTGTGGCCCTACTGGTTCGGCGCGCCTGTCACTTCCTCTCCCCTGGTCCGGTGTCGGTTTCGAGGAGCTCGGTGAGCGTGCGGGCGATTGCTGCGGTCGTGCGGCGCATCCGTCGCAGGTTGCGCTGGACCACGGTGTGCTTGCGGAATACCACTGCGTTGATCGCTACCACGATGCCCACGGTGGCCGGGACTCCGCTGGCCAGATCGGCGCGGTCGATGGTGACGAGGTAGCCCAGGAAGCCGAAGCACGCCAGGGTCAATCCGAACATCAGCCACGCGGCGGCGCGGTCCATCGTCGCTTCGGGCGCGACGGGCTCCCCTACCGTGGGACGAGGCTGTGGCATTGCGGTGCTCGCCGGGTCGCCGGCATCGTCCAGTACGGTGCTCGTCGCCGAGGACGCCGCGACCGCGGTGGATGGCTTGTCGAGTTCGGGGTTGCGGAGGCCTGGCACCAGCTGGGTGCTGGCGCCGGTATGGCCGTGGTGGTTCAGCACTGCAGGTTGACTCCTCTTGTTCGGAGGCCGCGTGGCGGCTCCTTGAAGAAAGTCCGTGTCCGGTCGGAGGCACCGGCCGAACACGGACTCACGCATATCTGGAATGTGACCCACGCCGTGAGGCGTGTTTCTTCGTGGATCGGACGGGAGGTGTATCGAGCGGCAACTCGATACACCTCATCCCCTCCGGTGGAGCGGACGCGTTGATCTTAGGCACATAAAACGCTTCAGGACCAGCCGGAGTTGAACAAAAAATCTTCACCATTCCGACGCAATAGCGCGTTGTTCATCGACGGTAATGCACTTGGTCCATATCGGGTCCAATTGGACGCCAAAGTCCTATCCAGATAACAAAATAGGAACGCTGTGATCCCGCGCCGCGATAGGCTCACGGAACGCCGAGCTAGGCGCTCTACCTGCGATGACGACTCCTGGACGGCCAGTTGGACCAGGCGTCGGATGGGTGTTGAACGGCCGGGATTGGGTTGTTTGGACAGCGGGATCATGGTTGACTGTCGCTTGAGCGGCGGCCGGAGATTTCCGATCCTCCGCTCCCCCGGGACTCCACGCAATGGAATGTGACCATGGATTCGGGGTGAATTCCGGTGGGCCTTCGTCGGCAAGCGATGGCCCACCCCTCAGCACCAGGAATTAGATTTTGTCGAGCAGTACACCGAGATATGGGCGAGCGCGGGTTCCGTGAAACGGAATACCGCAGCTCGATATTTGACGTGAATTGATAGGTTGCCCGATTGTCGGACGATCTATTCGGCAAGGCTGAAAATGAGATATGCCCTGCAGTCCTGGGCACGTCGACGTCCTCGACCTCTTCCTGGGTCGAGGACGTCGACATGTGGGACCGCTGGCGCTCAGTCCCGGCGGCGCCAGCGCCGCACGGACCACGCTGGAAGCACGGTCTTCGATGCCAACGTTGTCGGTTGCAGCAGAGAGCTTTTCGGTATTGGGGCGGTCTCTACGTCGTGTTGCGACGACCAGGAGGCGGCCGGCTGCATGGCAACCGTCGGCGGGGCCGTGGGAATGACGGGTTGCTGTTGGCGCATCGACCGAGTCAGCAGCTCGTGGACGCTGACCTGCTTGCCTTCGGCAGAGCGATCTCGGCGGCGAGTTCGGTTGCGCCACAGTCGGCGCGGTTTTGTCGTCGACGGGGCGGCCACCGGGTACTGCTCCTTGGTTTCCGGTCCGGTGAGCCGAGGTGTCGTCTTTGGTCCTGGTCTACTTGCCGGGCGGGATCCTCGCGGCAGCCGTGACGTGCCCGTCGGCGGCTGCCACGCAACGCCGGGGCGTGCGAGCGGATGCAGCCAGTGATCCGGGAAGAAATTAGGAGCCGGGCGGTGATCAGGAAGAAAGAAACGAAGGGCGGCGTACTTCACCTCCGTTTCCAACGGCACCAGCCGCACCTGCCCCAGGACCGTCAGCATTAGGCCGTCCCCGGCATAGAGGCCGGCGACACCGCACGGAGGGATGATGATGTCGCCGGGCTCGATGTCTTCGGGACCGATCGGCTCACCCGCAAACGATAGGTCGTCGGCGTCGGATGGGATCAGCACGCCAGCCTGGCAGTAGGCCCATCGCGCCAGATGCAGCCAACTGAACTCGCTACCGAAGCTGCGGCCGGTCATGGTCAGCGCCGCCGCCAGCGCCAGTCGGCTGGCTGTCTTCTTCGGTGCGGGTTTCAGTGGCGTTATCAGCATGACCTCCGTGAGGTCGAACCGGTCCGCGGAGTGTGCCAGCCCTTGGATAGTGTTCGCGCGCGCTGTGGGGAATCGAGTGCCGAGCACGTCGAAGTACAGGTCGGCGTAACCGGTTTCGGTACTCGCATGGGACCTGGTGCTCACGTGGGGCTGAGGGTGTGTGACTTTGGCTCGAGGCTGGAACTTCCAGTTCTGGTGCAGGATCACCACGGCGCTGATCGACCCCCAAATCGCCCTGATGCGGCGTGATCTCCGCTGGTGGCGGGGCAGACGATGCCGAGTCGGTTTGGTCGCGCGCCGAACTTCGCGGCGAACTTCGGCGAGTCGGCGAGCGGGCCGGGCCGCCGGATCCGACAGTGACTCGATGGTCGTGCCGAGCAGGTGCAGCAGGACCACGACCACCGTGAGGCCGATGCAGACAACGCCGGCGACCGGCAGCCCCTCCCCGAGCTGGATCAGCGTGACAGCGAGACCGAAAAGGGCACCGATCACCGCGCACTCGGCCAACCCACACAGCCTGCGGTAGCGGTCGCCGACATGACAGAGTCGGGAGAAGTCAACGGTCGCATACCATTGCGCGGCCAGGAGCAGCATTGCGAGGCCGATGGCCGGTCCTGCCGCCGCCGGTGGCTCGCCGAGCAGCCCGACTACGAAGACCGCTATGGGCACCGTCACCGACACCGCGATCACTCCACGTGTGGTCCAGGGCTTGGACCACGTGTCACCGGTACCCGGACGCGACCCGACTCTGAGCACCAGGGCGCCGACAGTCGTCGTCATGACCACGCCGGCGGTGAGAAGCACCCAGGGCAGTCTGGCCGCGGCCGAGACCGCGTGTACGGGCACCGCGAGCAAGTCCACCATCAGGGCGACGACCAGCGCTGACGCCATCACGGTGAACAGGCTCGACAGCCACTTGCCGCCGCCATGCGCGGACGCCGGTGCCGGGTCCATCCTGGTTTCGGTGACCCGCTGCGGCGAGCTGAAGCGTGGCAAAAGAACAGTCTTCGCCAGAGCGAGCTCGTCACGGCTGGCATGCGCCAGAAGGCAATCGGCGTCGGTGCAGATGCCGGTAACCGGTCGGGGAAGCTGGAGAAACGGCAGATCGCTGCCCGGCACGAGGGAGTCCGGCAGCTCGCTGGGCGCATTGCTGGTAGTCGTCGGTGGGATCAGGGCGTGGGCGAGCCCGGCCGGATCCGTGAACGCTGCGGGCGGTGCGGACTCCTTGCGTTTGATGTCTTTCCACGTCTGCACCGCGAACGGGACGTGCTCGTATCCGCACGCCTTCAAGTAGGCCTCGACGCGCTCGGCCGAGTCCGGGAACCCTGTGTACGTAGGGCTCGCATAGTTGTAGGCAGTGCTGCGTTTGATGACTCCGCCGGTGTCGTCGGCGACCTGAGCCCCGGACTTGCCCGACGTCTTCAGCGCATGGCGTAGTAGGCCACGGAATGCATCCTTTTCGAGTTTGAGTTCTTCTGCGACGGCGGCGGACGCCCCGGCTGCCACCGTCGATACCGCGGTGCTCACTTCGTCGCAGGAGGGCGCTCGAAGCTGCCCGGCCCCGGGTGTAGGTCACAACCGTGCGGCTCGGCACCGCAGTGGCACACAGGCGTCGCGGCGGTGCGGACGAACACAGGACTGGTCACGCTCAAAACTCCTCGTCAACAGGGGCATGTCGCTCACGAGTGCCTGGAGCGCGCCCTGCGGATCCCCGTCAACCGCCGCCTACTCGCATCCCGCGGCTGGTCCATGCCGACGGGCGAGCTCCGTGTGCCTCACGAACTCCCACGCCAGTTGGGTGCAGCCCAAAATCAGGGACTTCACAGCACTTCACGCGCCCCTCTGGCCACTATCTGGCTACCTGTGCGCGACCCTCGCTGCACCCGAGGGCTCCACGATTCTTCCACCCACATACCCGTCACTGCTACCCCAAAACGGACCAAAACAACCGGCCTGCAATGAAATACGGATCCAGCCCCCGGACACGCCCGATCCAACGCACTGAGCTGCGGCATTGGACGCCTCCTCTGGTGTCCAATCCCGTCCAGATTGCACATCCAAACGGACGTTTCTGGCCCGAAAATCGCCATTTGAAAATGGCTCCCACAAAGCGGCTCGAATTCTCACCCAAGCGACTGATTGGCTAGCTCGTAAAGCGTTGCCCGGCGGGCGCTCCGGCTTAACCATCCGCAACAACGTCAGGCCCTAGCGGCAAGGGCAGTACCGTCATCGGCCCCGGCCTCCCGTAGAGGAAGACCGCCGCTCGGTCATCTACGGCGGTTCCCAATTAGGTTTCGGCTTCGCCGGTGTCGCCCCGCTCTCGCAGCAGAAGCTGCAGTTTGAACATTGCGCGCATGTGGCCAGCGTCGGCCGCACGCCGCAACCAGGCTTCGGCTTCTCCGGTACGACCACGCTCACGCAGCAGAAGCGCAAGATTGTGCATGGAGTCCAGGTCGCCAGCGCTGGCGGCACGGCGATACCAGGTTTCGGCTTCGCCAGTGTCACCACGGCCAGCCAGGAGGAACCCCAGGTTGTACATCGCGTCCAGGTGGCCGGCGTCGGCGGCACGGCGATACCAGGTTTCGGCTTCACCGGTGTCACCACGGCTGGCCAGCAAAAGTCCCAGGTTGTACATGGCACCCACGTGGCCGGTGGCCGCCGCATGCCGCCACCGAGCTTCGGCCTCCTCGGTATCACCACGCTCACGCAGCAGTGTCCCGAGATTGTTCATAGCTTCTGGATCGCCGGTGTCGGCGCCACGTCGCCACCAGATTTCGGCTTCACCGATGTCACCACGCTCACGCAGCAGGAGACCGAGGTTGTACATGGCGTCCAAGTCACCAGCGTCGGCGGCACGCCGCCACCAGATTTCGGCTTCACTGGTGTCGCTACGCTCGTACAGCAGAGTCGCGAGATTGTTCATGCTGACCGGATAGCCGGCGACCGCCGCATGGCGCCACCAGGTTTCGGCTTCCTCGGTGTCGCCGCGACCGGACAGCAGAAGCCCCAGGCTGTAGATGGCACGCGTGCTGCCGGCGTCGGCGGCACGCCGCCACCAGACTTCCGCTTCCTCGGTGTCGCCGCGACCGGACAGCAGGAGACCGAGGTTGTAGATGGCGTCCAAGTCACCAGCGTCGGCGGCACGCCGCCACCAGATTTCGGCTTCACCGATGTCACCACGACCGGACAGCAGGACACCCAGGTTATGCATGGCCTCCGAGTCGCCGCCGTCGGCGGAGTTACGCCACAGGGTCTCGGCCTCCGTAGGCCGACCGCGAAGGTAAGCCGTGAACCCAACGGCACGCAGGACTCGGGGTTCAGCGTCCTCAGTAGCGCTGTGCCAGAAGTCGTCCGTAACTGGACGGGGCGGGTGGTCTTGCCCGTCGTCGGCGGCTACCAGGTAATCGAAGGGCCGATAGGCACGAGATCGGTCTGAGAGTCGCTCAACGCTCAACGCCGCGACGCGCCCCACTTCCATGGATGGAGCGCGCGCGACTGCGATAGCGGTGTGCACGGCGGCAGGGTCGACGTCGAGGTCGGCTCGCTGGTCTTCGATGCTGGTCAGAGCCAGCGTGCCCAGGATGGCTTCCGGAATCGGGTCAGGGCGGCCGATACGGGTCCAGTCGATGGCTACTTCGAGAACAGCACGCAGGATCGGGTCGGTGTTGCGGGCGGTGTCGTAGCGGCGCAGGAGTTCTGGAGCACCAGCCAGGACTTCGGCTAGTCCGTATCGGTCGAGGTTCAACGATGGATAGGCTGCGGCAGCAGCTGCGTGCTCTACGGGATCGAGGCTGGTCGGGAAAAGCTCAACCTGGAACGCCTGCTCCAGCACGGTGCGGGTGTCGTGGGTGAGTTCACCGGTATCGCGCCGCAGCAGTTCGAGCGCCTCGCTGCGTAGTGTGGCTGCTACGACGGTTCGCGCAGGCCGGGCGGCCAGATGTGTGAGTAGTGCGGGGGTGATTGGGTGATCAGTCGTTAGGAAGTCCTGCAGGTTCTCCAGCCAGATGACTACTGGCTCGGTGCTGGCGACGAATTCGGGGTGGTCTGGGACTCGGTGTAGCGCCCCGCGGGCCGGAACTATGACACGGGCCTGTGGTAGTTCGCGGCGGAGGGCCTCGAACAGAGTGCGGGTCTTGCCAGCTTTCGACGGTCCGGTAACCACGACCATCCGATGACTCGCAAGCCCCGCAGCCACCCGTTTGTCCACATCCCTCGCGGTACGGGGCACGTACTCGTCTTGTCCGGTGCCGGAATTGCCCCACTGACCGAATCGGGTTGGTGTCGCGCCCAGCTGGTAGGGATCCAGCTGGTCCGCATGTGGTAGCTCACCATCATCGGCGAGCTGTTCCACCAAGCCTGCCCATGCCGGCCTTGAGTCGGTGTCGATATCGATGTCGGCGGACTCCGTAGCTGCGCGGCGTAGCTGCGACCACTCTTCACGGGTGCGGCGGTCGAGCACCGCCCGTTCTGGCAGTCGCCCAGCTCGTCGCAGCAAGAACACCAGTACCTGCTCTAGCTGAGCTTCGATGCGTGGAACCGTCCGCCGCTTGGTCTTGTCTTTCGGGAACCAACTTCTGAGCGTGCCCTCGGGCACGTTGGCTTCGCGGGAGATCACTTGCACCGACGGGGATCTCGCGGCCTGGCGCAGGGCATCGAGCTTGGCGAAGAACTGCTCTCGCGGTCCAGACATAGCGACTACGCCGCCCTGTCCACGCGTGAGTCACCGCGAGTCACCGCGACTCGACAGAAATCGCACGCTCGAAAACCCGTGCCTGACATGCGCATTCACGCACGATATCCGCTCCTGGGAACTTTCGGAGCCTGGATGGGAGCGCTGTGCTGGGATCCGACCCCTATAACACCTCCCAGAAGGCAAACCCATGCACGACCCAATCCTCAAGGCCCTGCTTCTCACCATCGCCGTGCTGTTCGGCATCATCATTGGAATTGTCACCGGTCTGCTCGCCCACGCCCGTGGCGCCCATCTCGCCGCCGCGATCCGCGAAGGAGGCGTCGGCTTCGCTGGCACCGTCACCCTCACCGTTCTCTTGCTCGCCCACCTCGGCACCTTGTGAAACAGGCGCGGCACTGCCCCTCGGCTCGGCCTAGACCGGGGCCGAGGATGGTGCGCGGCCGCCGCTATCAGCTCCCCCGAGCGGGAAAGGAGTCCGAGGCATGCTGGCTTCCGGCTCGTCGAGCACCAGCAGCTCCGCCACATCGAGCGGGCGCAGCAGGTCTGGTTGGCGCAACTCGAATCGACCGGCACGGTTCACCGTGTGCTGCTGCGCTCCAAGGCCCGGATTCCTTTGAACCGGACGTGGGTCAGGCTGGGTTTCAGCATCACTCCGGTGTCGAGGATGTCGACGCGCGCATCGCGGTAGACCGCGAGGACCTGCTGGAGGTGACGCTCGAAGTCGCGCTTGAACTGGCTTCTGCCTTGCTTGGTGTCCTTGAGGTTCGATCCGAACTGCAGTCGCAGCAGATCCCATGAGATGACAGTGGGCCGCTGCAGGTAGCTCATGCGGTGGGTGAGCCAGGCGTAGATGTCCAGGCGCATCGGCGATCTGCGCAGAACCCGCAGCGCGCCGAGGTCCATCGGCACCGGCCGGGATGTGACCTCTTCGAAGAACTCGTAGCTGAGCCGCACGGTGGAGGGCATCAGTGACGGCTGATCGGCGGAATCCTTTGCCCACCACAGGTCGTAGCTGGACGCGACGGATAGTTTGGCGCCGGCCTGATGGTCGGGGTCACCGTCGTCGATCCGTACCGACAGCGTCGACTGGAACAGCCGCTCCATCTGGCGGCGTAGCCGGGTGATCGTGCCCGTCTTTCCGCCGGTGGGGGTCAGTTCGAGCTTGCGCATGAAGTCGGTCAGCGACGCTCCGAGCACGAGTTCCGGGCTCTTGGTTCGCACGGCCTCGGTGGACAGCCACGTCAAAAGTAGTCGCGGCACGGTGCCGTATGGGTATCCGAGGCTTTTCGCGTTGCCGGCGGCGTCGATGAGCATGCCTGGCTGCACGGTCAACGTCAGGGCGCCGTTGCGGCGGTACCACACCGGAATATCGCCGGGATCCTGGTACGGCAGGGAGGTCTGGGAGAACAGCTTGGCGAGGTAGCCGATCTCCTGTTCTTCCGCGGTCCAGAGCTCAGCCACCGCGCGGGCTTGCTCCAGGTTGCGGGCCGACGACATGGCGGTAAGCATTCCACGGCCCTCGGCCCGCCGCGACCGCCTCACCGGGCGTGTCCTCCTTCATCAACAACAGCTCCCCCTCGTCCCCCAACTCACGCATAAACGGCCGACCATGCTGGTTGGACGATCACCCCCTGGCCTGGATTCATGGCGTCCAGATGGACTGTTGAACGGCGGCGGCCTGGGTTTAGTCCTTGTCAACAGGCCTGGTCGTGTTCGTCCCTTGTACGCATAAACGGCCGACCGTGTCCGCGGCATGAGGTTCGGACCCGTCGCCTCACGCATAAACGGCCGACCGTCCTGGTCGAGGCGGCACCTGTGGATAACTCGGCCGCTGACCGTGGTTATCCACGCATAAACGGCCGACCGAGCGAGGTGCAAAGAGCCAGGACGCTGCGCATAAACGGCCGACCGTCACGCATAAACGGCCGACCCATACATCAGATTTCCGCAGGTCAAAGCAGGAATCGCCGGATCCCCTGTAGTTGCTCCTGTTTTGTGAATCCTGTAGTAGGCTGCTGCGAGCTGTGGACGAACGCCCATCCCCCGGCAGTCCCAGCCCAACAGGACCGGACAGTCGTAGCTGCGGCAATAGGTTTCGTTGCTCATTCTCGGCGCTGTCAGCGGCTCATTCGGGTTGAACAGCGTCCCAAGGCACCCACTGACGCAGAGCGACGCCAGTGAGACCATTCCGCGTCATCAGCTGAAACTCGACCTCGAGGAACCAGGCTGGGGCGGTGCCCACATTCATCCGTGCCCATCGGTAGGCGCGGGCAGGGATCCATTCCTCGCCCAGGCGCAGGTCAAGGGCGAATGCCTTCTCTCCGAGCGTGACTGGCATGACACGTTCGGTCTCTCTGACCGGCAGCACCCATGCCCGTCGCGGATCGACACGGACCCGACGCGGCGGCGTCAGTGTTCTAATAGTCGCTTGCCGATCCCCAGTCATCGCGCTCACCCGGTCCGCGCGATCGACGTCGGCACCGCGCTGGTGGTCGAAGCCTGGCGGGTCCAGCTGCACCGTTGGGCGGCGGCACCATCGAGCTGGACACGGGTGGTGCGCGGCCGCCGGGCGGCGCGGCCGGAAACCTGGATGTCGAACGTCATGGACCGCAACCGTCCGCGCCCGGCGCCCAGGCCGCTGTATTCGGCGAGCTCACACTGGATTTCGAGATCCGGGCGCGCCCAACCCGGGCCAGTGACAACAAGAACGCCATCGTGGCTACGGAGGCGGGCGAGCACGGCACGCATCCTGTTCGGCGGCGCGACGCCATCGACGTCCAGGACGACGACGTCAACACCGTCGAGCAGCACCGCGGCGACCGTGAGCGGGTCCTCGCCTTTGAGATCGGGGATGTGAGCGAGCTTGGTGAGGTCACCGTTCATCTCGGTGAAGGCCAATAACCCCAGCTGCGGCTGACCAACGACCGCGACCCATTCGCCGGCCGCGGTGACAGCGGCGAGCAGGCCGACCAGCGGGGTCCGGCGGCCGGTACAGGCGACTACGCCGCCGCGTGGCAGCCCGCCCTCTGGTAGCGCCTCACCGAGCCCGCCGGCCACCGGGATCACCGCAGTAGACGACATGGCGGACAGCGGCGGCGGTTCGGTGGCGCCGATGCGGCCAGGAATGGCGGCCATGCGGGCGCGCAGTTCGGCGAGCTGCTGGTCTCGGGGAAGACCAGTCAGCGCCACCACGCCCGCGTCATCGAACACATGTTCGAGTATTGCATACCGATCGGTCCGTGAGTGGTTGGTCAGCCCTCCCAGTAATGCCTGGGATCCCGCAGCGTCTTGATCACCTCGCACGGCCACCGGGTACCGCAGTCCCCGCAGGCGCTGTCATGCCCATCGACCGGCATGTGCTTGTCGAGCATCCGCTCCTCGGCGTCGAGGTGCGCCAAGTACATGCGGTCATGACGCTTACGCTCTCTGTGCTCGGCGATCAACGCGCGGATCTCCGCATGAACCTGCTGCGTCTGCTCGTCGAATCGGCGGCCCGATGGACTGCTGCTGGTCATGATCGCCAAACGTAGATCACAAGTGCCCCACCCAGACTCGGGTTGGCGGTATAGCCTCTGCGACATGCTGGATCCGGGGGATGTCGATGCGCTCCAAGTGGCGCGCGAGCAGCTGCGCATCGCGATGGTCGCTGACACGACCAACAGGTCGATCGAATTCCGGGTGCAGTTGGGCCTGCTCGCCGCACAGGTGGCGCTCGCTGAGCGCTTGCCGCTTTCCGACACCGCGGCGCGGCGTGGCATGAAGTTGGAGGACGACGAGTTCGTGTGGAGTGACGTGCTTGTCGCACGCTTCCTGAAGAACACGAGTCCGACTGGCCTCAAATTGATCCGGCTCCTGGCCGCTGAAGGCGGGGCAGCGACACCGGCCCGAGTCAAGGAGATCACCGGCTACAAGAGCCTGGCCGCGATCACGTCCGCACTGCGGGCGGCCGCCATGGACACGACACCACACAGGGCGCCGCCGCCGAGCCTGGTTGAGGTACGCCGCACCCGCGATCAGAAAAATCCGACCGTGCTGGAGTACCGCCTCGCCAAAGGCACCTTGCCATGGGTCATGCAGGCGCTGGAACGTCTCGACGACAACGACTGAGGGGACATCTCGCGCACCGCGCCCTCACTTACGCAGCACAACATATAACTTGCTCAGCTGATCCGTGCGTGTTCACCGTGAATGAAACGTCGTCGGCGGGAACCGGACCGGATAGACGCCGATCCGTCGACCGATCTGCTCGACCTGGCCAGCTGCCGCGGCTGGCTGGCCTCCCGCGCAGAACGAACTAGCACCCGCCATCGCCGCACACGCCGGTCGACCTCGATGACAACACCGGCAGCGGCCGAATCGGATCCGGCGCGGTGGTGGCGCCGCTGGCGCAAGTAACCCCGCTCGCCCCTTCAGCGCGGACCTGCCGGAGAACCCCCGCAGGGTATGCGCTGGCACACCTTTTGCACCCTGCCAACAGCGAAAGCACCTCGAACCAACCCCGGGCACCCTCCTCCACCCGGGGTGGGGGTGGGTGCCCCCGGAGAGGGGTGCCCGGGGGTGGAGGATGGGTACCCCCGGGGCGCAGGGGGGAGGGTGTAGGTGGTCGGACTTGGCGCGCTGGCCTACTGTTCGCGCTCCAGCAGTGCGCGGACTCGCCGCTCGGTGTCGGCTATCTTTTCGGCGGTGAGTTCGCCGTGCTCGGCGTGCAATCGCTCAAGTTCATCGACGAATTCGCGTTCGGCTTCCGCTTCGGCGTACTGGGCGGCGGTCTCGGCCGGGTGCGCCCGCTGCCAGGCGGCCAGGGCTTCGGCCTCCTGACGCAGCAACCGGGACGTGCACGCCTTCGCGATCCACGCCGAGACATCGCCCGCGGCCTCGGCCTGAACCAGCGCGGCCAGCCGGTCGTCGAGAGTGATCGTGAACTCAGCCATGGTTCACCTTCGCATCTTCGGCGAGATGACGCGCGGCGCATGGGGATCTCGGTTGGTGGCGCGCAGCTGGATCCGGCCGGGCGCGGGCCTGCGTGCCTGCACCTGTTCCACGCGCCAGTGGTCGGCCAGATGCGCGGTGTGCGTGGCGACTTCGGCCAGGCCGACGCCGGGCACGGTCTCCAGGTCGATGATTACACCGTCTGCGTCGGCGTGGATCCGCTGAATCCGCGGCGTGCGGATGCGTGGATGCTCGGCGCGATGGCGGCCCTTCCAACGGTCTCGCAGGCTGGGCAGGTCATCGAGCAGGTACAAGCCCAGTTGCCGCGCCAGCCGTCGCCAGGTGCGGCGGATGCGTGCGCAGGTGCGGATGTAGTGGCGGTGCTCGGCGGTCCCGGCTCGCCAGTAGGCCAGACCGAAACCGAGACGAGCAGCGCCGAAAAAGCCGGCGCCGACCAGCAACAACACCACGTAGATCCATACGACAACGGTGATGAACATGGCGGTGAGCGTGACAGCCGGGTTTTCCACCCTGGTCACGGTAAGAATTGCGCCAATGCTGAGATGGTCGACCGGAGGATCGGGATCAGTTGGCGCCAGCGGGGATTGGGGTCCAGCGGGCGCGCTCCTGGTCAGGAATGTTGTGGCAGTGGTGGGGCAGGAAGGTGATCCGGTCGCTGTCTGGAAGTGCGGCTTCGGCGAGGACGATCAGCTTGCTGGTTGCTCGCTCGATGCCGAGCAGGTGGTAGCCGGTCAACCGGACGTGGCTGGCCGCCTGGGCCCATCCCACAGTCTCGTTGCACTAGCCGCAGGTCATCGTTCCCATGCCGACGTCGATAGTCCACTTTCCCTCAGCATGATCGGCATCGGCCGCCTCATCGACGGCGGGATCCCGACGATCCGCGCATTCGACCGAGTTGTTGCCGAGATGATGTCGCCACTGACCGTCCGCCTGGATCATCGGTTGGTGGCAGTTGGGGCAGCTGCTGGCGCCGGTGATCGCGGCGACCTCGTAGCGGACGCCCGGGTTGCAGTGCGCTACACGCAGGTCGACCGCGCACGCCTCGGCGTCGGCGGCGCTGTGAAAGTGGGAGTACCAGGATCGGCGCGCGCCCTGGGCACGTATACGCGTGGCAGCTTCGTATCGCTGTGAGCGTCGGCGCTCAGCCAAGCGGCGATCCTTCTTCGGCCACCGGTCCAACTCGGCATCGCCCTCAGCCTCAATCGCGGAGGCCCACGCGTCGGCGTCGTCAACGATCCAGAGGACGACGTGCGAACCCAGCCGCTCCTCGACCGGTCGCCCGGTGTCGGCGTAGACCTCACACCCCGCCCGATGGAGTGTGCGCACCTCGCGTCGGGGCGCGATGGAGGACCGATGTGCAGTGTTCTCTGGCGCGGCCGGCGCTGACCACTGCCGCACTGTCCCGCTCCCCGGGTTGTGGGTGATCGTGCGCGTGTTCATCGCATCCACTCTCTGGTCAGTTGCAGTTCGATTGGAATGGGTAGCAGCCCTGCGCAGGTGCCCGCCCGGGCGCTGGTGCTGGGCGCTCGGGCGCCGGAGGCGCCTCGACCGGCGGTGCGGGTTCCTCGACGCTCGTCGAGTGCGTGACCGGTTCGTGTGCGGGGTCTGTTTGGTCGGCGGAGCATGCCTGCGCCAGGATCCAGACGCCGCCGCCGACAAGGACGATCGCGCCCGTCGCGGCCAGGCGCTGTCCCCAGCCGCTGCTCGGGCGCCGCGCGGTTGCGGCCGGGGTGGGCGCGTAGCTGGAGTAGTCGGGCGCAGCATCGCTGGGGGAGCGCCCGAGATCCCCGGGGCTGCTCGACAGCGGTGCTGAGGCAGCAGCTGGCGCTGGGGTCGGCATCGGGGGACGGGAGGGCAGCGGGGTGACCGTGGCCAGCCCTGGATTCCCGGTGACGACGGCGGTGGCCGGCGAGGCCTGTGCGGTGGGGAAGCCTTCGGCGACCAGGTCGTCGATGCCGACCGCGTCGGCGAAGTTCAGCGCGGCCAGCAGCGCGTGCACCTGCTCGGCGGTCCAGACGGTTTCGCGGCGGCGGCTGGCGCGGTGGAACCAGGCGCGTAGATCGTTCTGGGTGGACCCGAGCAGCACGTCGCAGCCGACGGGCAGCGATTCGGTCTGCAGGGTCATGGTGGATCGGCGAGGCGGGACCACCAGCACCAGCGTGGCGACGAACGCCTTGGGATTGATCGGTTCGGCCAGATTCTTGAGGTTGAGTGAGTTGGTGCGGGCTTGGCCGATCGGGTTGGTGTCGCTGTCGCGCACATGCACCGGGTCGCCGGTGTAGCCGCTGAGGTGCCAGCGCCCGTTGGCCGGGGTGGACAGCACACCCGACATCGCTTCGGGCACGGTGCCTTTCACCTCGATCACGGCGGTGGTCTGCGGCGTGATGATGACGAGGTCGGCTTCCTGGCTGCGGCCGCGCCGGTCGGGGATGTAGCAGCCGGAGATCGCGACGCCGGAGAAGGCATACTCCCCCGTCCACGTCCGCATCCAGTCGATGACCCGCTGTTCGCTGCCCGAAATCTCCGTTCGAGCGTTGAGGACCAACATCGTCGTTCACCCCTGCCTGTGCGTGTGCGCCGACGGATGTGGCGCTCTTGCCACGGTATAGCCGAGCTCCGACATAAAGAGTCCAAAAACGCTGCGCAGCAACATGTTCGACTGCCGGGCGGGCCGGTAGCGGGTGTTCACGGGTTGGTCCTCCGAGTTCGTCGAGTCGATCAGGCGGTACGGGCTGCGGGCTACAGATCCAGACGCCAACCGGGATCGGCGGCCGAGCAGAACATCCAGCAGTTCGGCGCGGTGAGCGAGGAGACGGACGAGACCAGGCGCACCGCGAGCACATCGGTCCGGTCGGTCGCCGTGTCGGCGACGGGCGGGGCAGATTCGTCCGGGGTGATCGGTGCGCAGAACATGACGCAGTCCGCGGCGGTGGCGGTGTCGTGGTGGGCGATCGCCGCGGTGGATGGCATCAGTGTCTCGGCGGGGGCGCGGTTGACCGTGAGCAGCAGAGCGATCTGCGCGACGGCCGCGACGACGAAAAGGCCGGCCAACACAACGGGCTTGCTGAACAGGAATTCGAATGCGGCGCCGAGCAGGCGCAGCACACCGAGGAACAGGCTCCGGGAGGTGGTGCGGGAGGTCTGGGCGGTGGCGGTGGACATGTCTTCCTCCGAGAGAGTCGCTGCCGAATCATTATCAGCAGTCTAACAGTCCAGCATTTCAACAGTCCAGACTGTTGATGGCATCGGGGTTGCGACCGCGGCGCGACCACGCTTTCCGGCGCACACGAAAGGCCCGGAGCCAATCCGGCTCCGGGCCTTGAGAAATCGATCTATCGCTGCACGAGCGGGGGTGGAGATCCGATGTGACGGTCAGCTGACCGTCTGCGCCCTCAGTTCATCGGCCAGCCGCTTACGCACCGTTTTGTCTGTACGCGCGAGCACGACCAGCGTCTCGACGAGCTCCTTGCGGGTCAATTTGCTTCGACCGACTTGGCCGCGGCCGATCTCTTCGGCCAGGTCGGCGACCAGTTGATCCCACGTCTTGGCCTGGTCTTCGCTCATTTTGAGCGTCCAT
The DNA here is from genome assembly GCF_001612745.1 of Nocardia amamiensis NBRC 102102. Taxonomy (GTDB): domain Bacteria; phylum Actinomycetota; class Actinomycetes; order Mycobacteriales; family Mycobacteriaceae; genus Nocardia; species Nocardia amamiensis. The sequence goes on from NZ_BDBA01000072.1 coordinate 38,861, forward strand.
GTCAGCAATGCCACTGTCCGAGCCTTCCAGTCGATGCAGCGATGTCGAGCGCAAGCCAACATTTTAGACTGTCGAACTGCCGTCAGTCTATTGTGGTTGGTTCTTCGCCCGCTTCGAGCTCAGCCTCACCGCACCGACATCGCGCACATGACGTGCATGTGCCGCAGCCGTCGCACGTAGCAAGCAGAAGTAGCCGCGTACGAGAACATCCTGGATGTTCTTCAATCGCTGACAGAAGTGGCGGGCACCGATCCGGAGCATGCCCGCTTGATCAAGCGGTTCGCCGCCTGGGACGTTGCGCCCCGGCTGCGGGCACGAGCCGAACGCAATCCACTCACCGTCAGCAGCAGGCGGGGCTTCAGCGACCAGATCACCCAGGCGACACAGTTCCTCGGCTGGCTCGCCGAACACGACCTCGAGCTGGCCGACTGCGGACAGGCCGACATCGATGCCTGGCATGTCGAACACAATGTCCACGCCCGCACCTCGATCCGAGGGTTTCTGCACTGGTGCATCGCCAACAAGCTCACCCGCCGATTCCGGCTTCCCACCGTCGTGATCGGCCCGGCAACACCGATGCCGCAACAGCAGAGGATCGACCTGCTCGGCCGACTGCTCACCGAGCCTGACCAGCCGCTGCGGTCCCGCGTCGCGGCGGCGATCGTGTTGCTCTACGCCCAGCCAGTCAGCCGCATCGTCCGGCTCACCCTCGACGACGTGATCGCCGACAGCGACACCGTTCGGCTGCGGCTCGGTGACCCACCGTCACCGGTCCCCGGCCCGGTCGCGGAGTTGCTGCTGTCCTGGATCGACCAGCGCACCAACATGAATACCGCCACCAACCGCGAGGCCCGCTGGTTGTTCCCGGGCCGCCGCGCCGGTCAGCCGATCCACCCCGAAACACTCGGGGAACTGATCAAAGCCCTCGGCATCCCAAGCACCGCCGGCCGCGTCGGCGCGCTGCACCAGCATGTCCTCGAACTACCCGCACCCGTCGTCGCCGACGCCCTCGGCTACCACCACAAGACAACTACCCGCGCCGCTACCCGCGCCTCAACCGACTGGTCTCGCTACGCCTCCGGCCCACGGGCTCGAAAACCATCCGGCTGGACACCTCGATCTCGCGACCGTTGATTACGAGACCCTGCCAGTCGTCCGGGACCCCCGGTGGTCAGCGGCATGATGTGCTCTCCTGCATTGCGGCTGCGGAAACGTGGCAGAGGGCCGATGATCGGTCTCTCTGCGTCGGCTGTCCACGAGGTCGTGATCATGGAATATCGTGCCGGTCATGACCACGGATGACTGGTTGGCCGACACCCGAACCTCTTATGACACGGTCGCGGTCAGCTATGCCGACCAAGTGCGCGGCGCCCTCGCCGGACACCAGTACCTGCGCGCGGCTCTGGCGTTGTTCGCCGACAGCGTGCGGGTCGCTGGCGGCGGGCCGGTCGCGGACGTCGGCTGCGGCCCCGGCGAAGTCACCGCCCACCTGCATGAGCTCGGTGTCGACGCCTTCGGTGTCGACCTCTCCCCGGGGATGATCGACGTGGCCCGGCGCGACCACCCCGGCCTGCGGTTCGAGGTGGGCTCGATGACGGACCCGGACCTCCCCGTCGCTTCGCTGGCAGGCCTGCTCGCCTGGCAGTCGTTGATCCACATCCCCGACGACGAGGTGCCGACTGTGTTCGGGCACTTCCACCGAGCATTGCGGCCCGGCGGACTGCTGCAGCTCCTGTTTCACGTCGGCGACGAGTCGCGGTTGAAGACGGAGGGCTATGGCGGTTACCCGATGAAGGTCCATGTCCACTGCCGTCAGCCTGACCAGGTGGCATCCTGGCTGCGCGATGCCGGATTCGTGGTCGAGGCACAGATGTTGCTCGACCCGGATGCGAAAGCTCAGCAAGCGATTTTCTTCGCACGCAGTAAGTCCTGACTTCCGCGTATATCGGGCTCGCCACTCGGAACCGGATGACATGCAGGTGTGCTCCCAGCGGTGCTGGTGGCCTCGGGCCGCCGGGCCGGTCAGCCGATCCACCCCGAAACCCTCGGGGCACTGGTCAAAGCCCTCGGCATTCCCAGCACCGCCGGCCGTGTCGGCGCGCTGCACCAGCATGTCCTCGAACTACCCGCACCCGTCGTCGCAGACGCCCTCGGCTACCACTACAAGACAACTACCCGCGCCGCTGCCCACGCTGCGGCCGACTGGACCCGCTACGCCTCCGGACAGCGAGCCCGGAAACCGTCCGGTTGGGCACCTCGAACTCGCGACAGTTGATTACGAGACTCTGCCAGTCACTACCCCCTAGTATCTGCAGAGATCAGAAAAATGCGCATGCGATGACCAGGCAAAACGATAAATTTGTGAATTCCGTCACATTGCACGAAATTCCAAGATTTTTCTTCGTACCCGGTCGTGCGCCAGCCAACCGCGCTTCCACGAGGGTCTGCCTGGTCGACGTTGCGGCGCGGCCACGACGACGCCCTGCACTCCCGGACCGGCCGCGACCGCGCCGTCGACGCCTACCTGGCCGCCGCCCCAGGTCGCAGCCGCGTCGACCCCGCTACGCAGCGGGCCCGCGGCTGCGATCCCCCGCGCTGGACACCACGAACACGCGACAGTTGATTACGCGATCCCACCAGTACCAGGAGCCCTCGCCGACGCCGAGATCCCCGCCGCGCGGCGGCCCCGAGAGACAAAGCGCCGCTGAGTCATTCGATCACGGATTCGGCCCTTGCCGGTAAGGGGCGGGACCTGCTCCTTCCCCGTACCTCGAGCCCCTCCGGGATACGCCTGTCAAGCCCAGCTCGCACCGATTGTCACTCGCCGTTGTGTGTCATATCGGTGTGGGCCAAGCTCTCTGGACGATCCGCAGACTTGTGATGCCTTCGGTGGGGTGGAGGTCAATCCGTGGTGCGTTGATCCCGATATTGGCCCACGAGGTGCTGGTAGAAGCTGTTCTCTGGCGACTCCAGCGAGATGGCCCGCAGGCCGACAGTGACCTTCCGGCCAACTACCGTCGAGTATCCGTCCTCATCGATGCCGAGATCCTCCACGACCGCTAGCACCAGCTCGTCCAGCTCCACGTCGGTCGCATAGACGGCGAGACGGCATTCAACTGAGACGCGCGCCGGGTCGTACGCGTCGCCCCACGCGCGCTGAGCGAACTCATCGACCGCGGTGACCGGTCCGAAGCTGGTAAAGCACGGGATACGGTTCACCCCGCGGATCCGATGGGTGCTCTCTTCGAGCGCCAGCGCGACCGGGTGGATTCCCTCGCCGTCGAGGGCACCGGGCCCGGTCGCGTCCGGCAACCCGAGTCCTACCGCGAACTCCCACACTTGGCGTTCGTCGTCGTCCACGTACAACCTTCCTGCTATCTCTTCGATGAGCTCTCGACGCGGCAGTGCTTGACCTTCCGCCCCTTGGGCGCCGCCGCTTGGGCCTTGTTCCAGGCGTCCTTCTCGGCCGCGTCCTTGGTCTTTCCGGTCCCGGTGTACTTCTCTGGGCCGGTGGCGTCTGTCCGGTCCAGATTCTCGAAGTAGCAGGACAATGTCACGGTCCACTTAGCAGTGAACTCGAACTGCCAATGCGGGTGTGCCGCATTGACGGGTTCGGCCGCAATCGCCGGTGTCTGCGCCTGTGCGATGCCGACCCCAGCTGTTGATGCGCCTGCGATGCACGCGGCCGTCAGCGCGATCGTTGTGACAAGTCGCCGCCCGGCCGAAATGGTTCGCATGTCGTCCCCTCCGTTGGTTGAAGGTATCTCCTTCACTGCTCTTGGACGCTGCTGCGGCACAACAGGTTCCATCTACTGTGGTGACTAGTGTCACAAGGTCACCACAGGCCTCGCCCTCCTCCCCCGATCTGACACGCAACTAGAAGAACGGGCGGTCCGGTGACGCGCCATACTGCCGCCTCGGCTCAAGCTGGCTGGGCCGCCTTGCGCTTGCGGCGGCGGGCCGGTCGTTGTTGCTGCTGTTGCGGGTCTGGGTTGGTGGCTTCTGGCAGCTTCGCGTCGTTGATCAAGGTGTAGACGTTGCGGACCTTCTCGCGGGCGAGGGCGCGAGTGTTGTTCGGGCTGTTGGGTACGAGTCGTTTGGTCACCTGCAGCAGGTTGCGGTCGGCGAGTTCTCGGGTGCCTCGGGCGCGGGTGGCCGGCGATATGCCATACCGGGCGGGGAAGTTCTGGGTGGACCACCAGATCTCGGCTCCGTCGCTCGCGCGGCTGTTGGACATCAGGATCAGCAGCATGGCGAGAGCCGCCGAGGACATGTCTTGGATGTGGCCATTGGTCCACAGCGTTTGCGGGATCTTGCTGTAGAGGTTCGCCTCCATCATCTTCCGGTGCTTCTTCTTCCGGTCTGCCGATTTGGCTTGCGCTTCCAGAGAGCGGGCGTGGTGGTAGGCGGTCGAGGGCAGTTCGTAGGCGGCGCCGCTGCCGCTTTCGTCGAGGATCTGCACAGTCGACGGCTCACCGGGCTCGCGGGTAATCCGCACCAGCCGCTCGGCCTCGAGTGTGCGCAGGGCCTCGGTCACCCGTCGCGAGCCCTTGGTTTCGGGGTCGGGCAGGCCGAGAAGCTCTGCCCACTTGCGAGCGGCGTAGTCGGTGTTGTGCGGCGGGGCGGAGGAACGCCAGATCAGCGCTAGATACAGCTTCACCGGTACCGAGCCGCCGCGGCCTCCGGATCCGATCAGCCTGGCCAGCGGGGCTTTGCGGCTGATCGTGCCGCCGTCATCTGCGGGCGCGTGCGTGAACGACCACCGCAGCGGGATCGCGGCTCGCCGACCCGACGTGCTCGCGATGGCCTCGGCAAGCTCGAGCGAGGACTGCGGAACGTCCGGCCTCGGCGACGTCAATCCGAGTAGGCTGGCGGCGTCGATTTCTCTACTGGCCTGTGCAGCCATTTGGAGTCCTCACTACTTCTTCATCCTAGCGATCGGCTTCTAGTCTACTAACGTAGCGGTCACTTAGCTGTAGATCACTGAGTTCACTTCAGGCTAACATCAGCATCCTGCATGAACGAGCGTACTCTGCATGCAGATTTGCTGGTAGACAGCGGTTTACGCTTGCCACTCCTGGTGGAGTTCGTGTAGTGTCGGCGTCACGATCTGATCGCTACGACCTCTCAGCAAACGAGGTAGGTTGGCAGCCAGTCAGCCGACACGTTCGACGTCGAGACTTCGGGCCAGGTCGTAGCGAAGTGAAGCGGCATGGTGCAGGCCTCCGCTCCGCCGGGGACCGGCTCGCCAAGTCGGCCATCCCAGTGAAGCGGCACTTCGCGGAAGAGGGGACGCCCCTGGAAAGGCGTCCCCTCTTCATTTCTCGCGCGAAATCGACGCGGACGCCGGCCGCTGCCATGAGCGTGGGCGGCACTTGTGACAGCCAGTACCGGCGGGCGTCTTTGCGGCTTCCTTGACCCGGATGACACGATCCTTAACGGCACCCCCATGTCGGCGGGAACCGAGTTCGCTGCTGTGTCGGTACTTGATGTGACCATGATGGCGTGCTTCTTCCTTCGGAAACCAAGCCCGAAGTGGCACAGGTACTTCGCGATCTGCGTGAAGATCTGCTCGTCACAATCGCGGTCGCGCGAATGGCGCCGCGCGGGGGTGTCCTCGCGGCGCGGCTCATTAAAGGCCTCCAGCTCGCGTTCCCCCCAGGCGCGCCCACTTACAGGCCTCGCGTCAGAATGCCTGCTGTTTTCGACGTATGTGACCCTGATGGCCTGCGCCCCGGGTGGACGGAATCGGTGACCACGGTCGCCGCGAGGCCTGTGCTGGACGCATTGGATTTCGGCAGTCAGCACTACGAGTGGGGCGGACGGATGTGGCTGCCGACCTTCTTCGCGGTCTGGGAAGACGACTACCGTCACCGCCTCGCCGCGGCACATCAGTGCAAACCCCGAGACTTTCAGATCCCGTTCTTCGGTGACCTGCGCAAGCTCCGTAACGACGTCACCCACCGCAGAGGTGTCGCGCGCGCCGACGGCGCCGCCTCCTGCGAGGTGCTGCGGTGGTTCTCGGTGGATGAACCGATCACGCTGAACTACAAGCATTTTAGGGAGGTGGTCGAGAAGTTCCCATGGACCGAATTGGCTGTGCCGCCGCCGACTGTCGATCCGGGGAAGGCGAACCTGTCTACCCATATCGATGATGACCTGGCGCTGAGGTTCCGGCAGGCTGCACTCAAGTCTGGGATGAAGCTCGGGGAGGCGGTGGAGGCCGCCATCCAGATGTGGATGACGCAGCAACCCGTCAATCGACATCAGGACTACGGATCAGAAGATTCGTAGTCGGCCTCGTGCTGTTCAAGTCGGCGCTAACCGCCGAGAACCGGTGTTACACAGGCGGTCCGTAGCCACCAATGAGAAACAAAACAGGACCCGGGTGCGCACCTGGGTCCTGTTTCAAGGTTCATGTGACGGCCATGAGGCTAGTGGGGGTCGCCGTAATATCGGCCGAATTTCGGGCGGATATGGGCGTAGCTGCTGGGTGCCGCGACTTGGCCATCAGTTCGAGCAGGCTCGCGCCGGATTCGCCGAGGTGCGTCAGCCCGGAGTGCCGGAGTTCGTGGAGTTCCCAGCCGGTGCCAGACCCCCTCTCGGCGGTGGGTCACGAACACCGGCCCGTGGGCGCGGTGGCGGATCGGCCTGGGCTGGAGCCGGGCGGTGCCGGCATCCCAGTTCACGGTTTCCAGGACGTTAACTGCCCGTCCTCGAGATTCCCGACAGAGTCCTTCGGTGAAGATCCGACTGGACCTCGGTCAGTCGAGGCCTTCGACGATGCGGAAGTCACGCTCGAAGCCGTCGGGGAGTTCGGCCAGCGCCTTCTGGTAGGCCGCGCTCGCGCGTGCGGCGACCGCCTGTTCGAAGCTGTCGAACTCGATCAGGACGACGCGCTCGGCGATTCCGGCTTCGTGTGCGTCGACCCGGCTGCCGATGCTGGCGAGCACCCGCCCGCCCGCGGCCGCGACGGCTAGACCTGCCAGTTCGTTGTAGACATCAAGCCTCTCGGGGTCCTCGATGGTGGGGTAGACGCTGACCCAGTAGCCCTTGGGCATGGAACCTCCAGTGTTGGAATGAGTGCATCTGACTTACGGGTTGGTCTTCGACGAGCGTCGGTGGGCGAGGGCGAGGCTGGTCATCGTCGTGATCGCCATCGCGGCGACGCCGACCAGCGCTGCCGTGGTATAGGCGTCGTCGTTCGGGAAGAGGCGGCCGGGGCCGGTGCCCGCGGCCAGGACCAGACCGCCGATGGCGCTGCCCAGCGAGTAACCGACGCTGCGGACGACGTAGTTGAAGCTCATGGCGCTCGACGTCTCGCTCTTGGGGGTGACGGCCAGGATGACGCCGGGCATCGCGGCCGAGAAGCCGCCGACGCCGAAGCCCAACACGCCCATCGCCGCGAACAGTTCGGCCAGGTCCGACCGGGCCGCCGCGAACAGGGCGAACCCGCCGCCGACCACGACGGCGCTGCCGGCCAGGAGCAGGGGGGCGGCGATCCGCGTCCGGACCCGCGGCGTGAGTTTACCGGCGACGAACCCCAGCACCGAGAACGGGATGAGGACCAGCCCGGCGACGAAGGTCGTCAGCCCGAAGCCGTAGCCGGCGCCGTGCGGTGTCTGCGCGTACCGGGTGATGAGCGTGAGCAGGAGGTACATGCCGATCCCGCCGACGAACATGGCGAGGTTCGCCCCAGCGACCGCCGGGTGCCGCACCGCCCGCACATCGACCAGGGGCGTCGTGCTGCGCAGCTCGATGACGGCCCAGACGCAGAGCAGCACCACCGCGACGACGGCGAGGGCCGCCGCCACGGCGCGGTGCCGGCTCCACAGATTCCGTTCGCCGGCCAGGAACAGCACCAGGAGCAGCGCAGCGGCCAGGACGACCGCGCCCGCCACGTCCACGTGGGCGGACCGGCCTTCGGGGGCTTCGGGCATGGAGCGCCACGCGGTCAGGAGGGCGGCGGCGGTGACGACCAGGCCGAGGCCGTAGGCGGCCCGTACCCCGCCGAGCTCGGCGAGCAGTGCGGCCAGCGGGTAGCCGACGCCGGCCCCGATGATCGAGACCACCGAGATCAGGGCGATCACGGCCGCGCTGCGCTCCTCGGGGAGGTGGTCCCGGGCCACGCCCATCATCAGCGCCGTCAGTCCGAGCCCGACGCCCTGGGCCGCCCTGCCGGCCAGCAGCCACGCG
>NZ_BDBA01000073.1 GCF_001612745.1 Nocardia amamiensis NBRC 102102
GCCCTGCCGGCCAGCAGCCACGCGAACGGCAGCGGCAGCACGGTGAGCGCGCTGCCGGCGACGACGACCGCCAGCGTGGCGAGGATCGTGGCCCGCCGGTGCGGGCCGGCTCCGAGCCGGCCCAGGACCGGCGTGGCGACGGCGCCGCTGAGCAGAGCGACGGTCAGCGTCCACTGCGCGCTGCCGAGCGAGACGTGGAACGAGGTCGCCACGCTGGTGATGAGCGGCGCCCCGAGGCTGGCGACCGCCGCCACGACCAGAGCGATGAACATCAGGGCGGGGACCAGCAGCCGCGCCTCGGAACGCGCCACCGGGAACGCCTTCACCGCGACCCCGCCGACCGGCTGCCCGGTCACTGCTTCGGCCCTTCGCGGTCCTGGCTTTCGAGCTCTGCCAGATGCTTCAGCGCCGGAAGGGCCGCCACCAGCGCCTCGACCTCGTCGCCGGTGAGCTCGCCGATCAACCTCTCGAACGCGTGGACGCCCGCCTGGCGCCGCGTCCGCACATAGCAGGCGCCGGCCTCGGTCAGGCACACCAGCGTGACCCGCTTGTCGGACGCGTCGCCCCGTCGCTCGACCAGGCCGGACTCCTCCATCACCCGGACCAGGGCGGTCATTGCGGGCTGGGTGACGCCTTCGACCGCGGCCAGATCGGTGATCCGCCGCGGGCCGGTCCGGTCCAGGGTGGCCAGGGTGGCGGCGGATGTCAGGCTCATGTCCCGGGGCAGGCGTCTCGCGGCCCTGGTGGCCAGGCCGTAGAGGGCTGCCCCGATGGCGGCGGACGCGCCAGGAGCGGCGCCGTGACGACTCACGCTCGAAGCATAGCATTTTTATATTCATAATCTATGTAAATGCGGACGCCTTCCCCCGACCGGTCGACAGCCACCGCAACCGCGATGCCCTGAGCGAGGGAACCGTTCTCTACCAGCCCACTACGCCATATACGCCCGAAAATCGGCCGATACTACGGTTATCCCTTATTTGGCTGCCGCGACGGGATCGTCGCAGAGTTTCTTCTTGATGTTGGTGAGGGACTGCTGGCCACGCGGGAAGTACACGGCAAAGATCCAACGCTGACCGTCCCTGGTGCACACGCCATCCCGGCCTCCGTCCTGCCCTCCGAGCGGATGCGATGGGTCGATGTCCTCGAACCCCTCGTGCGCGAGAACTTGAGCGGCCAGGCGCTCGGACGGCGCCTGGCCCTGAGTCCATTCGAGCAGCCGGTGCCGTGTCTCATCCGTGCGTGTCATGCCATCGTCCTTCGAACTGTTCTGCAATGTGCCGCGCCTGTCTCAGTAGTCCCACGACGACAGTCAGAGCTTGAGCGCGGGGTCGGGGCGTCTCTCATTACCGCGGTAAGGATCCGCCATCCTCAATGGGCCGTGTCTTTACCGCGGTAAAGATCCAGACGAGCCTGCAACCGACCACGGCTCCGCGGTGATCCGGTAGCGAGCAGCTGCCCAACGTGACGCGAACTGCGCATGAGTAGCTGTCCGGCGCGTAGTCGCGTCACGCGACGGGAACTTCGGTTGTACCGCGTTATCAGGAGTCTGGTGGCGTGACCAGACGCCGAACTTCCTGTGCAACGTATGCCGCGTCGACTGCTGTGGCGCTCAGTTCAATGGACTCGCCGTTGGCGCTGGTCACTGTCACTGTGACGCCCGGACGGCGAAGGGACAACCACGCGGTCAATGAACTCGTCAGCGCGGCCAGGACGCCACCGAATCCCGTGGTATTGAGGGTCACCACCAGCGCATCGGATAGCCCGCCCATATCACCGTCGCGGGGTTGGGCAGGCTGGACCTTGACGTGGCCGCGCAGAGCGTCATCGTGACGGAACCAGTCCAGCAGCTGGGCCAGCTGATCAGGGTCTCCACCGGTTCGAATCAGCAACTCCCCATCGAAATAGTTCGGACGCTCGGCATCGCCATCGCCCTCATCGAAACCTCGATCTTCGGTCGTGGCCTCTTCGCTGCCGGTAAGTGTCCGGTCAGAGACGGTCGTGACGACATGGCCGTCGGAAGTTGTAATGAGGATCGACCCGTTCGGCAGCAGTTTCGCCTTGAGGTCGGCGGAGGTATCTCCCCGATCGCCGTGGCGACTGCTACGCGGCCAGGAGGAGCCGCGTACCACGACCCGGCTGGTGATTGCCTCATCAGCTGTCGCCAAAAGGCTGAACAATGCGAGGAGTATTGTTACAGAGACGAAGGGGTTGATGTCCCGGTCCGCGGCAATGGCGATCCCTACGAACCACACTGCGGCGAGCTCAAGCAACCACGCGCGATCCCGAAGACGCCGCCTCACGGCACTGCCGAGACGATGAATCAGCGTCTCTCGACGCGTCCCCGCCTCCTCCCGCCCCGCGTCCCTGTCCCTCGACTGACCATCCGCGAACGCAAGAGCCGATTGTTCCCTGACACTCTGGAAAGCATCCCGCCGACCGGGGGCGAATGCTGGGGTAGACCCAGCCAAGGCCGCCAGAAGCCGCATCCCCACGCCTCCATGCTCTTCCGCCGATACCCGTGTGAACGCAGGGCTTGTCCCAGCCAGCGCCGACAACAAGCGGCCACCAACGTTGTTTGGCATCATGGCCCCTCCCCTCTCACGCAGACGGCCCGCCAGGCGGCAGCAACCCTTGGACATACTGGGCGAGCTTCTTGATGATCGAAGGAGCGCACGCACCTATACCGAAAGCGACGGCGACATTCTCAGGCAGCAACCCGCTCTCGGGTAGAACCGCTGCGGTGGCAGCCCCAGCCCCGAGCTTGATGGCAAGGGCAACGACGTAAACGCCCCCACCGGGGCCCTGTGGATCGGCCCACGGCCATCCCTTGACCCGACTACTTGCCTCGACGAATTCGGTTCCGCAGTTTACGGCCGCGCCGATACACCCCCACAGGGCGAACAGCCACATGCGAGAAGAGTAGTTCCCCAACGGTTTTCCTGCGTCCTGTTGCCGTAGTACGCGGAATGCGGTGCTGACCAGGGACATGAACTGCGCGCGTCGGAACCCGTTCGTCACGCTGAAGTGCTGGTTCGCCGGTTATGCTGCTGGCGCCATCCGAAGTAGCCGAACGGCGAAGCACACGGGAGAAATTTCATGGCGCATGTATTTGTGCTGCTCAATCAAAAAGGCGGCGTTGGGAAAAGCACGCTGGCAGTGAACCTTGCCGCGGTCACCGCGGAGGTCTCCGGCGGAGGCCTGGATCCGGACGCGCCGTCACCGGTCGCGGCGGTGTCTATCGACCCGCAGGGATCAGCGGTCTGGTGGGGCTCACGCGTGGACAACCTGCCCTTCCACGTCGTCCAGGCGCACAGCGACCTCAACGGGCTGCGGAAACTGCGGGAACTCAAGGGAATCGACCACGTCTTCGTCGACACCCCAGGCTGGCTCGACATGGCCGAACCCGACGACACCCGCGACCCACTCGGCGAAGGCCCTGCCGGAGACGCGCTGCGCGCGGTACTCGACTGCGCCGACCACGTCATCGTCCCGATCACCCCAGAACCACTGTCGTTCGACCCGACCGCGCGCACCATCCGCAAGGTCATCAAGCCCCGCGGGCTGAAACACACGGTGGTACTCAACAACTGGGACCCCCGCGACGGCGAAGCCGACCGTGACGAGACCGTCGAGTTCATCAAGCGCAACCAGTGGCCCGGCGCCAAGACGGTGATCCGCCGCTACAAGCTCCACACCCGTGCCTCCCTGAACGGGCAAGTCGTCACCGAGTACCCGACCAACGGGACCTCGCTGCGCGCCCGTGAGGACTTCTACAAGCTGGCACTGGAATTGAGGGTCGGCTGATGGCCCGCGGTGGAGCACGCAGAAACCTCGCAGACCTGATCGACGCGGTCGGCGACCAATCCCCCGTCGACGGGACCACCAGCCAATCCGGTGCTCCGGCGACCTCCGCTCCCCTGGACCAGTTCGTCGCCAACCCACGCAACCCTCGCGACGAGCTCGGCGATCTGAGCGACCTGGCGAGCATCGTCGACGGCCAGCTGCAGTCCGCGCTTGTCGTCACACGCGACGCTTACCTTGCGCTGTACCCCGACGATCAGGAGGCAGTCGGCGACGCCCGCTGGGTAGTCGTCAACGGGTGCCGACGTCTGGCAGCTGCCGCCAAATACGGGTGCGCCGAGCTGGAATTCGTCGTCAAAGACGAGGTCGCCTCGTCGCGGGCGCGGCTGCTATCAGTGGTGATCGACGAAAACATCGGCCGCCAAGACTTCGACGTCATCGAGGAAGCCAAAGCCGTCGAGGCCCTCGTCGTCGAGTGCGGCACCGCCGAGGCCGCCGCAGTCCAGCTGAAGAAGACCGCCGGCTGGGTGTCGCAACGGCGCGCGCTGCTCAAACTCGCTCCCGAACTGCAGGCCGCGCTACGCCGCGGCGACCTCGCGGTCCGGGTCGCCCGCAGCCTTGCCAAGGTTCCGCTCGAGGAGCAGGTCGCGAAGTGGCAAGCCGAACAAGCCAAGGCCGACAGCGACGCCCGCGACGCAGAGGTCGCGCCGCGAGAACGGCCACCGGTCGACGCGCCACGGATCGCGAAAGCACTCAAACGCTTCGATGCCCGCCCGGAAGTACTCGCCGATGCGATCAGCGAGTACATGGACACCGAGCAGCTGAAGAACCTGATCCTCGCGCTGACAGCAGCACTGGAGACATCCGCGAAACGCTGAGGTCAGCGTGGTGGGGTTTACCGCGGTAAACCCCACCACGCTCGCGAGCACGAATCTTTACCGCGGTAAAGCCCATCGCGGAGACCTCGAGCGGAGACCCCGAACGGTCTTTACCGCGGTAAAGCCCCACTCATGGTGCAGCTGGCGGTCGATCTTTACCGCGGTAAAGATCCGCCATCCTCAATGGGCCGTGTCTTTACCGCGGTAAAGACACGGAGGGCCATTCCATCCCTGCTACGTCCGCCCCGGCGGATCTGCGCCACTTGGACCGGCGCCGTGAGCCCGGACGCTGCCCTCCGCGCAACCGGCTCCACCCGAGCACGACTCCGCTGACCAATACCGTCAACCAGACGGGAGATGTTATGTGCGTCAGCACAAGCGCTAGTAGCGCCGTCAGGAAAGCACATTTGACGAGAACTGCCAGCAGGGTACGTGTGCATCTGCTATCCCAGTGATCGCTGCACAGCAGCTTCACTTGGCGATCAAGGAAGTCGAGAAGGCCGACGGGCGGCGCCTCGGCGCGTATGACGGCCAGGCAGTGCGCGGTGTGGTGTTCCGGGCACACGATTGGGTCGTTCTCGGAGTCTGTGGTGGCAGTCTGGTCGGGGATGACCGGCATGAGCGTGTCCTCCTGGTAGTGCTCCTGCGGTCGTTGTACCGATCCGTCATGCGATTCATCCCCTCCTGCACGGGATTCGATCGGCCTTCTGGTCGAGGGGGTTGGAGCTCGATCGAGCCATATAACAAAGTGATGAGCGGTATCGAGTCCAGACCACCATGCCGAGAAGGAACCAACGATGGGGAGCGCTGATGAGGGAGGAAGACCGGTCGGCGATGATCCGAACAACCCTCTGTCGGAGGAAGTCAGTGACGCAGCGGCAGCGCCAGCGGTGGGTAGTTCAGCCGCCGCTGACCGAGCTCTACCCCCACAGGTCGCAGCAGACGCCGAACTATTCGACTTGCTCCGCGAAGAAGACCTCGGTGGGCCGGGTTGGGCGTTGCTGGAGGAACGTCTGGCGCGGCACGGGCTGAGTGTCCTGGAGGCGTGGCTGCAGAACGGCGAGGTATTTGTTCAGGCCGCCGAGCGGGGTATGCAACTCGAGCCGACCGAATTCGAGCTGGACGAGCTCCGCCGCTGGTCCGACGTGCGCGACGAACTCAAGTTCTTCTCGGTGGCAAAGGCTCTCGTGTCGTTTCGGCGGAAGGCCCGTGACGGCGTGGGCTGGACTGCGGAGGGCGGCGCCAGCATAGAGACGTACTTCGTGACGGGATGTGTCTATGCGTTCGTGTCGGCCTTCTCGAAGCGCAGGAAAGAGGAACGAAAATGGGCAGAGGACGCGCTGATTCGGCTCGACGACCCTCGCGTTCCCGTTGATGAGCTCACAGCTGCTGCCGCGCAGGGCGTCGAGGATTCGACCGAGCGCTCAGTGATCCGCGAGCTGGTGCGCTCGGTACTGGACAGTTGGGCACCGCGCGACAAGGCAATCCTGTGGGGCAAGGTCAACGGCAAGACCAATCGGGAGATAGCCCAGGAACTGTTTGTGACCGAGAAAGCGGTGGAACGGCGCTGGTCACGCTTGATGGCGATGCATGAGTGGGTGCGTTCGCTGTCGCGGGGAAGGAAACCCGTATGAACGAGCTGAATGAGGCAAAGCGTCGGCTGGCGCGGATTTCGGAGCTGCTTGACCGTGGCTCGCTGGGAGGAAAGGATCCGCAGACATCGCTCAGCACGGTTCCCGATTCCGATGCCGACAGCGTCCGCGGTCTTATGAGGTCGATACGGATTTCCGAGCTGCTCGATCAAGGGTCTCTTGGTGGGCTGGCTGCGCGGGTGCTGCACAGCACTGTTTCTGACGCAGACGTCATTCGGGTGCGCCAAGCAATGGTTGATATCGAAGCAAGGAAACAGCAAGCGACCGGCGCCGACACTGAAGACGGATTGGAGCAACGCACGCCAGCGGTAGCCCCGATGCAGGCGATAACGGCCGATGTCGATCGATTGGATCAGCTTCGTTCGAGGCGAGACGCCGTATATGTCAGTTCATCTCGCCCTGATCGGCAAGCACCCTACAGTCACGCTGGGAACACCATCACCATCCCTCGTACGGATAATTCGGTGGCAGTGGCAGAACGTAGTCCGACCGCCCTGCGGATCGCGCTCGGCAACAGACTCCGCAAACTGCGTGAGCGCCGCGGGATAACCAGGGAGGTAGCCGGCGACGCGATCCGCGGGGGCTCGCACGCCAAGATCAGTCGACTGGAGCTGGGGCGTGCCGGCATCAAAGAGCGGGACCTGAAGGACCTGCTGTCCCTCTACGGCGTCGTCAACCCCGATGAACGCGACATGTATTTCGACATGGCCCGCCACGCCAACGATCCAGGCTGGTGGGATCAGTACAGCGACCTTGTCCCGACCTGGTTCGAAACCTATATCGGGTTGGAGCAGGCTGCGAACGCGATCCGCACCTATGAGGCGCGATTCGTCCCGGGCTTGTTGCAGACCGTCAACTATGCACGCGCGGTAGTCAGGCTCGATGACAGGATCGATGATGAGATCGAGCGTCGGGTTGCCTTGCTGACACGCCGTCAGCAGATCCTCACTCGGGCAACGGCACCGACCTTGTGGTTTGTCATCGACGAAAGCGTGCTGCGCCGTCTTGTCGGCGGGGCACGCGTGTGGCACGAACAAGTTGAGCACCTGATCGAGATGGCCGAGCGTCCGAATATCCTGATCCAGGTCCTGCGCTATTCCCCAGGCACAGGCGCGGCGGTAGGCAACTCTTTCAGCATTCTGTCCTTCCCGGAGGCCGACCTACCCGACATCGTCTATACCGAGCAGCTCACCAGCGCGCTCTACCTCGAAAGACGCCGCGATGTCGAGCTGCATGAGGCAGTCATGAATCGGATGGGAAACGACGCACTGCCAATGGCGGAAAGCGTGCGATACCTCAAGCAACTCCTCGCCATGTGATCGATCGCGGCATTCGCCTTCCTCTGCTCCGGGGCTATCCGGGGGTCGAGAGCGCGAGACTCCAGAACGTTCACGCCCGAAGGCTTCGTACAGAGGAACCGGTTTGCTCAAGTGGTGACAGCGGAGGCTCAGAGGCAGTGCGGTGACGATCTGGGGCGGAGTGAGGTTCCGGTGCCAATCGCTGGCGTAGTCGATCAGAATCGCGGGCCTCGCACTCGGCGGCGTTGCCTGGGTTACTCGGTGAAGAAGCTTTCCCACCGGTGGTGTGCGGCGAGGCTGCGCAGCAACGCGCCGGTAAGTGCCTTGACCGTAGCGCGGGGGTTGTGAGTCAAGTCGAGCAGCGCGGCCTCGGTGGTGCGTTCGTAGCTGTCGTCGGTGTAGGGCGCACCGTAGCCCGCCATGATGTCCTGATCGAGTGTGAGGGACGTGGCGTTGCGGATGCCGGTGAGCACCAGGCCGAATTGCCAGGTGCCAGTGAATCCGTACTGCTGGGCGACTGCGGCGGCCACACGCACCAACAGGTCAGCGTGGCCGAGGATCAGTGTCTCGAAAATCCGCGGCTGTGCTGATGGGTGGCCGTATCGGTTCTCGGTGACCACCGCACGCTCGGAGATAAGAACAAGGGTGCCGTTTTCGCGAAAGGCCAACTCGGCGGCGCGACCCTGGCCTTCCCAGCCGCGGTCCTCAGACAAGCCTGTGGTGATCGCTACGGCGTGGGCTCGGCGCCCGAATCCAGGACTGGAAAGCAAGTTCGGCCTGTAGGACAAGTTGTCGGGAGTTGCGGCGGTGCGCACCAGCTCATGGACAGTATTCTGCCAGCCAGCGGAATCGGTAAGCGGTACGAGCAGGTTGTCCGGCGCGCCAAGCGGCTCAGCCACAACGGCCAGGATCGGGTCCTCGTGTTGGCGCCCGAGATTGGTGATTGCGCGGCGAGCCTCGGCCAAGATGTCCTTGCGGCCAGTCAGTTGGCGCTCGTGCAGGCGCAGGACTTCAGCGTGGGACAGCACGCGGTTCTCCTTGTCGCCGCGGCCGTAGTAGCGGCCGTCGACCATGTGCGGGGCCCGCGGGGATTGTGGGACCCGCACGATCAGATAGCCCCTGCCTGGTGCGTCGGTGGCCTCGATAACGGTGGTTTGGATCCGCACGCTCTCGTGCACTGCGGTCGCGGCGATGCTTTCAATGCGTTCGGCCAACCCGTCCAGTTCGACCGGCCACAAGCTCGGTGGCGAGGTGTCTTCGTCAACCCCGATAACGATGATGCCGCCGTCGAGAGCGAATGCGGCAATGTCGCAGGCGATCTTCTTGTTCGCTGACTCGCCCGATTCCAGCTGGCGTTTGATGTCGAGTTCGTGGCTCTCCTCGAGCAGGCCGTCGGCGGCGGCTTGGCGCAGCGCGACCTCGGTGCGAGGGTTCCACAACAGATCGACGGTGCTCACGGCGAGCAGCGTACCCAGATCACGGCGATACGAGTTGAGCAATAACCGCTGCGGCTCCTCGCTATCGACCCGGTGTGGCCGATAGCGACCTGGTACCGATCGTTACCGGCGGCCATGGGCAGGGGCAGGAGGCCTACACCGTTTCCTCCGGCGGTGTGAGGTGCCAGAGCTGATCGCGCACTGCGAGCGTGGCATAGACCTGTGCCTGAGCCTGGGCCGCCTCGACGCGCAGCAGCAACCGGGAAGTCTCGGCGGCCGCAGGAGCTGCTGCTTTTCTGCTCTTCGATCAAGCGCTCGCTTTCGGCGGGATCGAACTCCCGCGGATGCCGTCGATGAGGAAC
>NZ_BDBA01000074.1 GCF_001612745.1 Nocardia amamiensis NBRC 102102
CTTAGGCGAGTTCCGCGACTGACTTGTTGCGCAGCTGTGCGAGGGATTCCAGCAGCATGGTCCTCGTCGCAGACGCGCAGGCTGAACGTGCTGTTATCGGCATGCGGCGAGGAAGAACTGCCGACCATCGGCCCCTCCTGGATTGTCGTGGAGACCCACACCCGATGTGGGACGTCGAGCTATGGATGGGTGTTCGTTTGTCTGTCGTGGGGATTGTCGGGTTCGTCGTTGCAGCCGAGCAGGGCGTCGAAACATTTGAGGGTTGGTTTGAACATGTGCTTGAGGGTCGGTTCGGCGCGTCGATCCGCCTCCTGGCGTGCCCATGCGAGCAGCCCCTCGCGGAGGGAGGGAAGTCCCGCGAGGTCGAAGTCGTAGGGTCCATCGGGTTGTGGCGTAGTCGAATCGGTCATCCGGCGTCTCTCTGCCTCGTGGACTTCAGCCCCTGGGCGGCCGCTTGTCGGCCACCAGTCGGTTGTCGCGTCGATCCATCGGCCTCCGAGTGCCAGAACGGCTGGTCGGGCAAACGAAGATCAATTACAGCCGGGTGCGTGTTGGTGAGTCCACCACCCCAAGGGCTGAAAATCCTCCCCCTGAAGACGAGCTTCAGCTGAGGGGCAGCACGCGGCGGGCATAGCCGATGGATGTTCGCTCTTTGGTTGGAAGTGCTCGGTGTCGTGATGGGCGTTGACCATGTGGCGCAGGAGCCTCTGTGGTGAACCGTGCCGTGCGATGCGATCTATCACACCATAGCACCGATGTATCCATCGCCTCGGTTCGATGCTATGGTTCAAACACGAAACTACAGTGCATCGCATCAGGTGGCTTGGGTGTTACTCGCAAAAGAGCGATCCGATGCATTGAACCAGAGAAGCCGTAGAACCGTATCGCGTCTGTTCGCCACATACGGAACGGAGAGGGAATTACCCATGACGAAATCTGCATCATCGCCCGCGACCAGCACATTCAGTGTGCGCCTGCTCGATGAGGACTATCAGACGCTGACCAGCATCGCGAAGCTTCGCAACAAGTCGGTCGCGGAACTTGCCCGCGAGTTCCTCATCGACGGCATCCGCAATGCGCTCGACCCGGCCGTGATCGAGGACATGATCGAAAAGGAGAAGCAGCGGCTCCTGCGGGCAGCGGAGGAGATGCGCGGGGCCCGCGCCCCTGGCAGCTGACCAAGTGCCTGGAATGGACACCACCAGTCACGTGCGGCAGGGTCGTGGCTTGGACGCCGATCGGCCCGGAATGCAACCACTTCGGCAGTCCGCGCAACCTCTGAGCCACCGGCAGGTCGCACAGGATTTGGCCGCCATCATGTTCAGGCGCAGCCCGCGCAGCGGAGATTCACGGCTGCTCGTCGTCCGGCCGGATGATGTGCCCATTGCTGGCGAGCAGGGGGAAGATCCGCCGATCGCCCAGGGGCGGCTAGTGCCAGCGGATGAATTCGTCGAACTGCTTCGAAAGATGCTGTCCAGCATGACCTTCAGTGAGCTTGCATCGGACATTGCCGTCTTGCGCAGAGTCGATGTGGGGGGCGACTGCGGGGCACTGTCGTGTCCATATCGTCATGCCCTTCGCTCCTCGGACTTCGCTGGTCGGCGGATGGCGGGGCCGCGGCACCCCCGGGATGTGGTGGTCGCCGAGAGTGCGGCGGGTCTGAGTCGGCTGGTCGACCGCTGCGCTAGTCCGCTAGCCGGTTCTCAATGTTCCTCAGCCGCACAAGCGACTGTAGTGATAGAACCATTGAACCGCAAGCACCAATAAATCTTCGGTTCTGTCTGCCGGGAAAGTTGAAGGGGACGGCGTGGGCCGTCCCCTTCATAGATGTGCCGTCTTTGATGTATAGAAACTACAGGTCAGGTGGGCAGAAGTACGCGCTCCGCGCATCTCCTTCGCGGCCCGCAGGAGTCGCTGCTTCTCCTCTTCGATCATTCGCTCGATGACGACTGGATCGAGCGCATTGCGTATGCCTTCCATGAGGAGCCGGGGACGCGCACCACCCCGCCCACACCCTGGCGACTTCGGACAAAGGATGGCGAACCGCCCTTTCCATGTCCTAACAGTAATACCGAGAACCCCTGTAGTTTCAGAACCGTTACACCAATGTGGTTGCAGAACTATTGGTTCACTGGTTTATTGGTTGGTGTGCCGCAATGAGTGGCGTAGGAGAGAGATCAGGAGACAACAGTGATCAAGTCAGCACTTCGCGCGGCTCTGGTGGCAGCAGCGGCTACGTCGCTCCTCGTACTGGGGGGTGCTCAGGCATCGGCCGTACCGACGCTGAATCCTTTGCCGGTGCCGGGCGGACCCTTCGATGGCGTCCTCTACGACGACCCGATGCCGCCGGGATCAGTGGGCTACGCCTGCGTAGTCGGGGCGCCGACCGTCGGCGTCGGATTCGGCGCGAACGCCCCGGGCAGTTTCGGGATCGTGAACGGGCTGTTCTTCAGCCCCGGACCGGTCTCGGGTACTTGCCTGAACACCAGCCTCGGGTTCGACCCCGTCGCGGGGTCTGTCGGATAACGACAACCACCCACCGACGCTCGGTTTCGCCTCGGTCGACCTTGCCCGCACCAGGGCCCGAGGTTGGCCATAGCGCCCAGGTGAACCGGCGTCGGTGGGTTCCAGTGGTTTGGCGCGAAAACAACGGATGGCAGTGTCCGTAGACCTTTGATTCTGCAATTGGGCCGCTCGAGGTTGTTTCCGGTTTATCACGCGGCCGCCATCGGTGCTCGACGCATGAACTCCGACAGCGGGATGTGGCACGAATTCGGGACGACAGTCAGGCAGGCGATGTCCAGTTGGACACACACGGCACAGTTCGTCGTGATCGCGGTGGTCGTGACGACGTACCTTGAGCCAATCCACTGGGTTCGAGCGCTTTTCCCCGGCTAACCTCCGAACGATAAGGACGTCGGGCGATGACAGCACCCACACGTGATGGTTGGTCGGCTGGCGACCGAGCTTGTCATGCTGCACGTTGAGTGCTGCAAGCCCAGCTTGCGAAACATCCAATGGGCGGCAGAGAGACGGCGCCGATCGCTGCCTCGTTCCACTGCTGGTGACGCGCTTTAGTGGAAACGACGGCCATCTCTGCCGACGGTGCTCGACTTCCTGAACGCTTGATACTTAGCTGCCGAGAACTGTAGCCAGCAGGCCGGAATCGACATTGCCCCCAGACAGAACGGCGACTGTCCGGCCGGGCGAGAGCTGCTTCTTCTGGTACAGATAGCTTGCTGCGGTGACTGCGCCACTCGGCTCCACGACCAGGTGTGCAGAGCGCGCCAATTCCCCTACAGCGGAGAGGATCTCGTCCTCGGAGACAGTAACGATAGCGTCGAGGTACCGGTGCAAGTGATCGAAGGTGAGCTCTGACAGGTTGGTGCGCAGGCCATCGGCAACCGTCCGTCCAGTACGAGCTATTGGCCAGGTTGTCAGTCGCTTGTTCTGTAGGCTCTCTGCTGCGTCGGCGGCCAATTCGGGTTCGATACCGATCACCGTGGCGGAGGGCTGCAGTGTCTTGACCGCTGCAGCGACTCCTGAAGCGAGTGCACCGCCGCCGACCGGGACCAGAACGACCTCCACATTCGGCAGATCCTCCACGATCTCCAAACCGACCGTACCCTGACCGGCGATAACGTCGAGATGGTCGAACGGTGGGATCAGTGTCAGGCCGCGGTCGGCTGCCAGTTGCTCAGCGTGTGACTTTCGCGTGGCCGGAGGAACCATCACGATCTCTGCTCCCAGCGTACGGGTTGCCTCGACTTTCACCGACTTGGCGTCATCGGGCATCACCACGGTGCAGGGGCAGCCGAAGGCGCGTGCTGCGTAGGCTAGGGCTTGGGCGTGATTTCCCGAAGAGTACGTGATCACACCGGCGTGCCGTTGGTCATCGTGGAGTTGACTGAGTGAGTAGTACGCGCCGCGGATTTTGAACGCGCCCGTGGTTTGCAGGCACTCCGGTTTGAGCCAGAGACCGTCGGAACTTCCCACCCACGGGCAGCGAAGCAGTGGCGTGCGTACGACCACGCCCGCCAGGGCAGCCGCGGCCTGGCGGATGTCGGCAATCGACACCAGGTCCATCTGATTCACATTTCGAGGTCGCTCGGCCGCAGCTGATTTTGCCGGTTTGGTCATCGTGACACCACCGCGATCGCGTCCACGGTGATCTGTCGGCCGCCGGCCAGCCGGACGATCGCCGCAGTCCTGGCGGGTGGATTGACAGGGAAGGTCTCAGTATAGACGGCGTTGATGACTGGCAGGAGAGCTGGATCTGCGTACAGAACTGTGGTCTTCACGATGTGGTCGAGATCGGCGTCAACGGATTTCAGCACCTTGGCAAGGTTGGAGAAAGCCTGTCGGCACTCTGCCTCGAAACCACCGTCCGGCACTTGCTTAGTCACCGGATCAACCCCGGCCTGGCCGGAGACGAATACCAAGTCGCCAACCTTCACCGCGGGCGAATAGGGCCCCAACGTGATTGGCAGATCAGCTCCCTCGACGAGTTCGTTTGTCAATGTAGACACGCCTTCCGTCTCTCTTTCTTAATCTTAGGCTGCGCCGGGCGACTAACTCCTGGTTTGAGATCAGGCTGTTGGGAACAGTTGCATCCAGTGATGTGGTGTGGGATGAGAGCTCCGCTAGGTGGAGACAGATTCCAGTTCTGACTGAAACCGGTTGATGGTAGCTGGCTTGCAGCTGGCCGAGAGATCACCCACCCGGTGCCGCTAGACGCGTCAAGGTTTACCTGCCATGGATGGCGTCCTCAGCTTTGTCATGGCTCTGCCGCATCAGCCGGTAGGGCAGCTTGGTCTTCGGTAGAGAATGGGTCCTCCATCAAAGCATTGTCGTAGCTGGCACCGAACGGGCCTCATTGATCACTCGTTTACGTTGCGGGACAGCGTATTTGACTGTGATGCGGCCGTTCTGTCATGGCATCTCATGAACGGCCGTACTGATGCGGGTTGCGGTTTAGGTGTTGTCGACCAAATGGGGGATACGCACTGTCTGAGCACGCCAGCACCAGCGACGATCGGTCGGGCGGATTGCGGATGAGACGCTGCCGGAGGTCGGCGGAGGCAGTGCGTGATCGAGAATGTCGGCTGCCAGGGGGAA
>NZ_BDBA01000075.1 GCF_001612745.1 Nocardia amamiensis NBRC 102102
CCACGGCGTCGGCTTCCGCGACCACGTCCGTGGTCTCGTCGTCCAGCACGTCCTCGCTCAACTGCGACTCGAGTTCGGCGAACGGAGCTTGCGTCCGGTCCGTGGCGGCGGGCACGTACTCCTGGACGACGAGGTGCGCGTTGGTGCCTCCGAAGCCGAAGCCGGAGATGCCGACCGTCGCCTTGCCGCTGTAGCGCGGGAACTCGGTCGGCTCATCGACGACCTTCAGGTGCGCCTGGTCCCACGGAATGTACGGGTTCGGACCGGCGTAGTTGATGTTCGGCGGAATGACGTTGTGCTGGAACGACATGACCACCTTCGCCAGGCTCGCCGCACCGGCGCCCGCCTCCAGGTGACCGAAGTTGGTCTTGGCCGAACCGAGCAGCGCCGGCTTGTCGGCGTCGCGGCCCCGGCCGACGACGCGGCCCAGCGCGTCCGCCTCGATCGGGTCGCCGAGCAGGGTGCCGGTGCCGTGCGCCTCGACGTAGTCGACCGAGGACGGCGCGATCCCCGCGTCGCGATAGGCACGCCGCAGCACCTCGGCCTGGGCGTCCGGGTTCGGCGCGAGCAGGCCGTTGGACCGGCCGTCGCTGTTGACCGCCGACCCCTTGATCACGGCGTAGATCTTGTCGCCGTCGCGCTCGGCGTCGGCGAGCCGCTTCAGCACGACCAGACCGCCGCCTTCGGAGCGGACCATGCCGTCGGCATCGCTGGAGAACGCCTTGATGTGCCCGTCCTTGGCGATGCCGCCGTTGGCGTCGAAACCGAGCGTGGCCATCGGAGCCAGCAGCATGTTCACGCCACCGGCCAGCGCCAGATCGGCCGCACCGCTGCGCAGCGCCTGCACCGCCTCGTGCACCGCCACCATCGTCGAGGAGCACGCGGTGTCGACGGCCACCGACGGACCGCGGAAGTCGAAGAAGTACGAGACCCGGTTCGGGATGATGGATGTGACGCTGCCCATGATCGCGTAGCCCTCGGCCGACACCGGCACGTTCGGATCACGCTCGCTGCCCAGCCCGAGCGCCGCGAGCAGCATGAAGTCGTTGCCCGTCGAGCCGATGAACACGCCGACCGGCGCACCCTTGAGATCGCTGGCCGGAATCCTGGCGTGTTCCAACGCCTCCCAGGTCAGCTCCATCATCAGTCGCTGCTGCGGATCCACGCGCTCGACCTCGACCGGCGACATGGCGAAGAACTCGGCGTCGAAGCCTTTGACGACCTCTTGGTCGAGGTAGCCGCCCTTGGTGTTGGCGTTCTCGATCACCTCGGCCAGCTGCGGCTCGGCCAGAAACTCCGACCAGCGTCCTTCGGGCCGCTCGCGGATGCCGTCGCCGCGGCCGATGAGGAATTCCCAGGTCGACTCGGGGGTGTCGCCCGCACCGGGCAGTCGCGTCGACAAACCGACGATCGCGATGTCGTGCGCCTCGCCGGGACGGTAGCCCGCGGTGTAGAACGCGTCGTCCGCGGATTCCTCCGGTACGTCCGGCTCACCGTTGATGATCCGCTCGGCCAGCGCCGCGATGGTCGGATGCTGGTACACGATGGTCGCGTTCAGCATCACCCCGGTCAGTTCCTCGATGTCGCCGCCGAGCGCGATGGCATCGCGCGAGGCGAGCCCGAACTCCTCCATCGGCCGGTCCACCGTGATCTGCTCGATCGGCTGTCCGGTCGCGTCGGCGACCCACCGCCGCAGCCACTCGCGCAGCTCCGCGACCGACATGCCGGTCTGCGCGCCGCCCTTCGCGGACTCGGCCGGGGCCGTCGCATCGGCGACGGTTTCCGCGGGCGGGGTGTCGGTCGTCTGGGTGGGCGTGCCCTCGTTGTCAGCCATCAATTCCTCAAGCTACCTGTCTGCGTACCGGGCGTACCGTGAATTGACGCTCGGCGTGGGAAGGTCGGCGCCGAGCGTCAATGGTCGGTCCGAGGCCGCCCTTGGCAATTACTCTTCCGGTGCATCGGGGAAAGCTTGCTGGGTGTAACCACCCCGCAGTGTTCCCTCCAGATAGGCGGCCCGACAGGCCCGCCGGGCGATCTTGCCGCTGGACGTGCGCGGAATAGAACCCGCGGGCACCAGCAGGACGTCGCGAACGGTGACGCCGTGGCGTTGCGCGACCGCTGCCCGCACCGCGTCGGCGATCGGCAGCGGATCGGCCTTGCCAGCGCCCGGACCGCGCTCGCCGACGATGACCAACTGCTCGGAGGCGTCGTCGGCGTCGAACTTCAGGCCGGAGTGGCTGCCCTGCTCGAACACCTCGGCCGGGAGCTGGTTGGCCGGCACCGAGAAGGCGGCGACGAAGCCGGGGCGCAGTGCCGTGCTGGCTTCCTGCGCGGAGTACTCCAGATCCTGCGGGTAGTGGTTGCGCCCGTCCACGATCACCAGGTCCTTGACGCGGCCGGTGATGTAGAGCTCGCCCTCGAAGTACACGCCGTAGTCGCCGGTGCGCATCCAGTTCGCGTCCGGCTCGGTGCCTTCGGCGTGGCTGCCCGCGGGCAGCCGGTGGGTGACCTTGTTCCGGAACGTCGACGTGGTCTCGTCCGGACGACCCCAGTAACCGATGCCCATGTTCTTGCCGTGCAGCCAGATCTCGCCGACCGAGCCGTCGGGCAGCTCGCGGCCGCCGCCCTCGGATTCCACCGACTCCGGATCGACGATTGTCGCCCACTGCGAGAGCGCGACGTAACCGCAGGACACCTGCGCGATCGCGTCCTCGTGACCGGGCTCGACCTTCACCATGCGGCCGCCGTTGAGCTCTTTGCGGTCGACGTAGGTGACCTTGGCCTCGTCCTCGGACTTGGTGGCGGAGACGAACAGAGTCGCCTCGGCCATGCCGTAGCACGGCTTGATGGCGGTCTTGGGCAGGCCATAGGGCGCGAACGCCTCGTTGAACTTCTTCATCGACGACGTGGTCACCGGCTCGCTGCCGTTGATCAGGCCGATGACGTTCGACAGGTCCAGCGACTCGCCGGCCTTCGGCAGACCGCGCGCCGCGGCGTGCTCGAAGGCGAAGTTGGGTGCGGCGGCGAAGGTTCCGGCGCCGTCGGAGACCGCGGCCAGCTCCTTGATCCAGCGATAGGGGCGGCGCACGAACGCGCTCGGCGACATGATGGTGATGTACTTGCCGCCCACCGCGGGCAGGATCACCGTCAGCAGGCCCATGTCGTGGAACAGCGGCAGCCAGGTGACGCCGCGCGAGTTCCAGTCCAGCTTGATCGCGTCCACCATCTGCAGCAGGTTGGTGCCGACGGCGCGGTGGGTGATCTCGACACCGGCCGGAACCCGGGTGGAGCCCGAGGTGTACTGCAGGTAGGCGATGTCGTCGATGGCGATGTCCGGACGCACCCAGCTCTCGCCGACGCTGTCCGGGATCGCGTCCACCGCGATGATGCGCGGGCGCTGGGCAGCGGGAAGCGAGCGGAAGAACTGCCGGACTCCGGCCGCCGAGGAGCTCGCGGTCAGGATGGCGGAGGGCTCACAGTCGCCGAGCACGGCGTGCAGACGGTCGGTGTGGCCTGGCTCGTCCGGGTCGAACAGCGGGACCGAGATGGTGCCCGCGTAGATCGCGGCGAAGAAGGAGATCACGTAGTCCAAGCCCTGCGGAGCGAGGATCGCGACCCGGTCGCCCGGGTTGGTCACCTGCTGCAGTCGAGCGGCCACCGCGCGCAGCCGAATACCGAACTCACGCCACGTCAGCTCCTGCGCCTCGCCGTCGCGCTCGCGCGAGTAGTCGATGTAGCGATACGCCAGGGTGTTCGCGTCGTTCCGAGTGTGCTTCTCGACGTGATCGACCAGGGTGTGATCCTCGGGAATTCGGATGTTCCCGGTTTCGTCCAGGTAGTCGTCGAAAGTCTCTTCCATTCCTTCTTCTCCTCCGAGGCACACGCAGCAAGACGGCCAGATCGCCGCTATTACCTGTGAGGCCCCGACTCGCTTTCGCCCGCGGGTGCTCCAAGTGCAGAGCCAGCCTGCAGATTTTGTGCGGTCTGCGCGGTGACCGCTTATCGGCTAGATGTACTCAAACCAGAGTCATGTTACAGAGAAGACCGGCTCACTCGTCCCGCAGCAGGGGAATAACGGGGGCGAACGCGTCCATCTGGGTGGGGAAAACGCCGACATAGGACATCGAGGTGAGTTGCCGCACACGTCGGATCTGCTCGGCGATCTCCTCGAACGTGCCGATCGCCACGTAGGGCGAGTTCAGGATGTCCTCGACCGACAGCTGCACGTCCACCTCGAGATTCGGGTGCAGTCCCCGGTCCAACGCCGACAGCGCCATCTCCGCGGTCTTCTCGCGATCGTCGGTGATCACGATGGCGGTGATGGCCCAGTTCAGCTCGATGTCGGCGAACCGGTCACCGGCGGCCTCCTTGATCAAATTCACCTTTTCGATGGCCTTCTCGATGGTGATGCCGGAGAGCAGGCCCTTGCCGTTCTTGGTGGTGACCGGAACGACGGAGATGATGTCGGCGTGCTTGGCCGCCAGGCGGAGCATCTTCGGACCGCCGCCGCCGGTGCAGATCGGCGGACGCGGGCCCTGCCGCGGCCGAGGAGTCCCCTTGACGCCGCGCACCTGGTAGTGCTTGCCCTCGAAGGTGCACTCCTGGCCGCGCAGCAGCACGTCGAGAATGGTCAGCGCCTCGTCCAGCTTCTCCAGCCGGACACCGGGCGACTCGTAGGGGATGCCCGCGTTCTCGAACTCTTCCTTGATCCAGCCCGCGCCGAGGCCGACCTCGAGCCTGCCCTTGGACAGCACGTCGATCGTGGCGAGGTCCTTGGCCAGCACCACCGGGTGGCGGAAGCCATTCGCCAGCACCGAGGTTCCGAGCCGGATCTTCTCGGTGGCCTGGGTCAGCGCGCCGAGCGCGGCGATCGGGCCGATCTGCTCACCGAGGTGGTCCGGCACGACGAAGCTGTCGAAGCCGTACTCCTCGGCCTGCTGGGCGGTCTGGACGAACTTGCGGGCCCCGCCCTCCTGCTTGTTTCCCTCGCCGGCCGCCGCGAAGCGGAACGGGCGCAACGGAGTGCCCAGCGCGGTCAACGCAGCATCCGCGTCGCGGCGCGCCGTGGTGGCCGATGCGGCGGCTTCTGTCATGAACTCATGCTCCTGGCTGTAAGGAATTACGGGCGCGACGCCCGTCCGAGGTCTGCTGCGGCGTTGCCCGGCGTCGCGATCACCAGCGCACTTTACAGCGTGCTGCCGAACTCGAGTTGCGCTTGTCACGCCAACGGGGTGCGGGGTATCTCACGTGCTGTGCATTCTCATGAATGCGCGGGATGCGGCGCGGCCTCGATCAGGCCCGCCGCCCAGTTCGCCGTCCACTGCGTCGATGTGCTGCCATCGGGGTCGACGACGAAGCCGTTGTAGAGCGCGTGCACCGGGTTGCCTGCCGCCCGGACCAGCGCGTTCACGCTGCCCACGATGTTCAACGGACTCAGTGCCTCGCGCGGCGCGTCACAGATCAGATCGCCGGGCGCGCAGATGGTGTAGGTGCGGTCGGCGAGCGCGCCGAAGCCTCCTTGACGCGGACCGGTCATCGTGATGCCGGGCACATTCAACCCCCGCAACGCGACTTCGGCACCCACGCCGGGCGGCGGCGTCCCCACCTGGATCGCCTGACCCGGGCCGGTCTCGCCGGTACGCCGTCCATCGGCGATCAACGTCACGCCGAGCACCAAGTCTGCGGGTACAGGCCCCTTGCCTGCGCCGATCTGCGCGGCGACGTCACCCGCGATCACCGCGCCCTGGGAGAACCCCGCGAGCACATAGGTGGTCAGCGGACACTCCTGATGCCGGGCGGCCATGGCATCGACCATCCGCCGCATGCCCTCGGACCGGCTGTTGTTGTAGGACTGCTGTCCGTCCGGCGGAATCGCGATGGGGTTGGAGAACTGCGCGACATACGGGACGGTGTACACGTCCAGCCGCTCCGCCGGGAATTGCTGAGCGACCGGGCCGGAAACGTTGAGCATCAGCGACAACGGGTTGGCGGTCGGGTTGTGCGGGTCGTCGTAGCTGTTCGACTCCCAGGTGCCCGGCACCGAGATCATCTGCACATCGGGGCAACTCGCCGGCTGCGAGGTCGGCCGTTCCGGCGGCTTCGGACCGGGAACGGGCGGGCGAAGGCGTCCCGCGAGCAGATACCACAGCAGCAGGACGACGAGGACGATCAGCACGATGCCGCCGATCGCGATCAGGCACCCCGCCGGCTTGGACCGGCGGGACACCGAACGGACACGCGAACTCACTGGCAGTACGTCGCGCGCGCGGTCGTGATGTAGATCTGCCCGGCCTTCTCGACCGGCATCTTGGACGGGTCGAAGGACGGGTCGGAACCGGCCATGGCGTTCACGAAGGTCATCAGATCCTGGTCGGACGCGCCCGCGGCGGTGCCCTGGCAGACGTACGCGCCGATGCTGAGCGCGATGTCCGGCGTGGACGGGGTGATGCCCTGCTTGGCCAGCTCGTCGAGGAAACGCTTGTCCTTGGCGGAGAGACCCGAGGTATCCGCGGGCGGGACGGCCTCGGTCGGCACCGGCTGCGGACGTTCGGGCGCCTCGG
>NZ_BDBA01000076.1 GCF_001612745.1 Nocardia amamiensis NBRC 102102
GTGGTGCGGGCGGGCGTCGGCGTGCTCGTCGCGGTCGAATCATTGCCGCCGCACGCGGCGAGCAGGCCGGTTGCGGCGATCGCCGCAACCACGCCGAATACCTTTCCACGGGTCCGATGCATGAATTCTTGTCCTCCTGTGTCTAATTTTGCAGCGCCTGCGGCACTGCGTGCTCGCGGCCCTCTCATGGCTCGTGTTCGAGCGGGCGAGACTCGCGCCAACGGCGCATGCGCTTCGCCCGCCCGGACACGAGCCGGGCCGCGAACGGTGCTCGTAAGACTCGCACCCGGCGGGGTTGACACGTCTTGGAATCGAGCGGTTGGTGGCTCAGCCTTGAAGAGTACGGACTCGATCGGATCCGCGCTTCCGGCCCCCTCCAGGACCAGCGCGGCCGCGAACGGAGGGGCGCCGCCTCGCGTCGCTCACAACCGGGGTGGTGTGGCTGCGGGCCTCAGAGACCGTGAACTTCCGGTTTGCCGTTGCGCACCGTGATGAATCCGGCTTGGAAGTTCTGCTGGATGCCGCCAGGAATGGGAAACTCGTCGCTGATCGGATAGCCGAGTTTGCCGTTCTCGTAACCGGTCTCGTGCCAGGCATCCAGTACCGGACCGTTGCGGACCGCCCAGGCTCCCGACAGCGGGCTCCAATAGATGTTGCCGCCCTCGAAGCGGCTGAACCGGCCGAGATCCTTCAGCGGCTGCTCCTCGGCGACCGGGAAGCCGAGCGGGCTGTTCTCGTAGCCGAGATGGGCGTACTTGCCCAGGATCAAACCCTGGACGCGGTGCACGCCGGTGGCCGGACTGTAGTAGAACGGGCCGTTCTCGAACGCCTGCACAACGCCGTCTCGGTGCGGCGTCTTGATCTCCGGCGCGGACGGATAGCCTGCGGGGCCGCGCTCGAACCCCTGCTTGCCCCATTCCTCCAGGATCGCGCCGCGGACCACCTGGGCGCCGGTCTGCGGTGTCCAGTACAGCGAGCCGTGCTGGAAGGTCTGCAGCCTGCCGCGTCCGTCCTCGAGGGCGCGCTCGTCGCCCGTCGGCAGCCCCAGCGGGCCGCCGGGGCCCATGGCGGCCTGGTAACCGGCGCCGATCATGCCGCCGACCGGATAGGCACCGCTGCCCGGCACGAAGAAGACCCGGCCGCCCTTGAAGTCCTGGGCAACGCCGCCCGCCACCGGGTATTCGCCGGTGAGGCACTCGCCGAGCCAGCCGGCCGCCCCGGTCACCGCGCCGATCGCGCCGCCCGCCTGGCAGGCGGGTTTGCCGAGGTCGACGCCGAGCGCGGTCGCGGCCTGCTGCCAGGACTGGCGCATCTCGAAATCCCAGTACGGCCAGGAGTGGGTGCCGGACGGGCGGTAGTTCACCTGCGCCGGAATGGCCGAGTTGGCCAGTTTGGTGACGAAGTTCTGCGACGTGAGCCGGGACAGTATCTCCAGGCCCATGCCCGCGAAGTTGGTGCTCACCCCAGGGATGGACGAGGCTTGGTCGAAGGGACCGATCGCACCGCTGCCGCTGGACACGTAGAGACTGACGCCCCGCAGTTTGTCGGCCAGCGCGTACGGGTCGTGTGCTTCCCATTCCGTGCTCGTCGGCGGGCCCCACATGGCGGCGGAGTCGAAACCGCCCGCGTCACGCATGGCGAACTGGATGGCCTGCGGCATGCCCAGCGTGGTCGTGGTCAGGAAACCGGAATAGGACGCGGCGTGCCGCACGAATCCGGGATTGCGCGCGGCGAGGAACATGGCGGCCGTGCCGCCCATCGACAGGCCCTCCATGCCCCGCACATCCGATGCGCGCCACTGACCCTCCAGCAGCGGCGGGAGCTCCTTGGTCAGGAAGGTCTCCCACTTGTAGTTGCGGCCGTTGTTCGGCTCCAGCCAGTCGGAGTAGAAACTGGACTGGCCACCGACCGGCAGCACCACGGTGACATTCTTGTCGGCGAAGAACTCCACCGCCCCGGCCTCTTTGGTCCAGCCGCTCTCGTCCTCGGTGGCGCGCAGCCCGTCGAGCAGGAACAAGACCGGGAAACGGGCCTCCGGCCTTGCGTTCCAGTCCCTGGCCAGCAGCAGCTGCACTTGAATCGGCGCGCCCATGGACGGCGAGATCACCCACAGCGCGACGCGACGGTCGCTGAGCCAGTGAACCTTCTGCACGACCGGCGCGGCCGACACCGCGGCGGGCTGCGCGACGGCGGGAGGGGCAACCGACAGGCCGGCGGCTAGCGGGACCACCAAAGCGGTGGCGAGCAGCGCGAGCCGCCTGCGTGCCGAACGAGCGACGAGGCGCTCGAATTTGCCCCAGCTACCGCGCGTTATCCCTGTCACATGAGCTTTGTACTCCGGTTACGGCGGGGTTCATGCGAGACACGCGCTGCACAGCAAACTCTGTCCGCTTCGGTCGAGCCCCCCAAACGCAATTCAGGCCGCACCGAGATCGGTGCGGCCTGAACGCGTCAGGAGCGAATCAGATCACCAGCCGCCGGTGGCGTCCAGGATCATGTTGCGCGAGGCGAACAGCTGGCCCTCCCAGTACTTCCAGGAGTGGGTGCCCGCGGCCGGGAAGTCGAACCGGGCCGGGATGCCGAGCGAGTTCAGGCGAGCCTGGAACGCCCGGGTGTTCACCAGCGAAAGCGCTTCCAGTGCCATCGCGTTGCCGGTGTTGTACACGCCGACCGCCGAGTTCGGCTGGTCGTGCTGGCCCGGCAGGCCGCTGGCCGCCGAGATGTACATGGGCAGGCCGCGCAGCTGCGGCGCGAAGACGAACGGGTCCATCCGCAGCCACTGGGAGCTCCACGGCGCCGCCATCGAGTCGACGTTGTAGCGGCCCGCGTCGAGCATCGCGATGCGGATCGCCTCGCGCATGCCCGGCGCCGAGATGTTCAGGTAGCCCGAGTAGGAGGCAGCGAACTTGAACTGGTCGCGGTGGTAGGCCGCCAGCGCCAGCGCAGCGCTACCGCCCATGGACAGGCCGACGACCGCGTTGTTGGTGCGCGAAACGCCGTAGCCCTCCAGGAAGGCCGGGAGTTCCTTGGTGAGGAAGGTCTCCCACTTGTAGGTGGTCTTCTGGCCGTTCAGGTTCGACGGCGCGTACCAGTCGGCGTAGAAGCTGGACTGGCCGCCGACCGGCATCACCAGGGTGATGTTGTCGTTGCCGAACTGCTGCAACGCGTTGGTCTCGAACGACCAGGCATTGCGGTCGTCCCGGGCACGCAGGCCGTCGAGCAGGTAGAGCGCCGCGTTGCCGCCGCGCGAGGCCCACTGCACCTGGACCTTGATCGGACCCATGCTCGAGGGAACCATCAGGTCCTCGAAACCACCCGCGGGTGCCCGCAACACCGGCGCATGCGCCGATGGTGCTGCGGTGGCGAGGGTCGGGGTCGCCAGTCCGGCGGCGGTCGGTAGCGCCAGTACGGCGGCACCGACAGCCAGAATTCGATTACGCCAACCGCGAGGCGCGCCTCGCCGTCCCGACTGTGTTCTCTTCGGCGCGGCCGCCCTGCCGAAACGCATGAATCCTGCTCTCTTTCTGCTGTTGTGGTGCCACTCGGCGCCCGTAGGGGCGAAGCGGCACCCGTGTTGCCAACGAGACGCATATCACGGGCACGGTCCCGACTATCCGGTCCTGTGACGGCGCTACAACGATCTGGTCACACTTGCGCTCGCTGGACGATATTCGACGCCCCTCGCTTTAGCAAGGTCGGGTCTTTCCAGTAGTCGAAATCCGTCCGTCCACACAAGGTAATGGTGCGGTGACCATATCGCGTTCAGAGGGCGATGTCGTGTTGAAAGCCAGGATATTTCAGGTGCCTGGCCGGAACTGTCACCAACCCGCGGTGTTGCCGGAGCGGCGGCTCTCGACCTCGAGGAGGCGGGCCGAAGGCGCACCATCAGCCAAAACCAGGCTCATCGCCACGAGACGCAACCGTGATCAAGCCCGTGATCTGCTGTGATAGCCGCTGTGAACAGATGCGCGACCAAGAACCCGATGCCGCGCCCACCCAGCAGCAACTCTTCAGTCAACTGGTGATGCCGAGGCTGGCTGCCATTTGCGGTCAGCTGGCGCCGGACACCACAGGCCAAGAGTCCTGCGGCGGCCGCTCGAGCGGTGGCCCAACCGTCATTTTCGAGCGCAGCGAGACAAGCATTGATCGTTCGCGGCCCGGCTCGCGTCTGATCGGCCGACACGCACGCGACGAAGTCGCAAGCGGCGGTCGCACAGACGCGAGCCACAAGGGGGCCGCGAACACGCGGCGCCGCAGGCGCCGCAAATCAAACACAGCTCAGCCGATGTTCGCCGACATGTCCGGAATCATCCGCATTGCCTCGTCCGCCCAGTTGTTCCAGGCGTGAATGCCGTAGGGCGGGAAAGAGTAGACAGCGTTGCCGCCACCCAGCGTGGCCATCCGGACTTGGAATGCCCGGGTGTTCGCCAGCGCGAGCGTCTCCAGGCCCATGCCGTTGAGGGTGCTGAAACTCGGCAGGTCGGTCACGGAGGGCAGGCCGCTGGCGGCCGCGATCCACAGCCGCGTGCCGTTGCGAACCAGATTGGGTGCGAAGACGAACGGGTCCATCCGCAGCCACTGCGGGCCCCACGGCGGCGCCATCGAGTCGACGTTGTAGCCGCCCGCGTCCATCATGGCCGCGCGAATCGCCTCACGCATGCCGGGCGCGGAGATGTTCAAGTAGCCGGAGAACGAACCGGCGTAGCTGAACTGGTCGGGGTGGTAGGCCGCCAGGGTGAGCGCGGCGCTGCCACCCATCGACAGACCGAACGCGCCATTGCGGTTGGGGTTGAACCCGAGCCGGTCGCGCAGCGCCCGGCGCAGGTTGTCGGTCAGGAACGTCTCCCACTGGTACCGGTAGCTCTTGCCCGGTCCGCCGGCGAACCCGTCGAGTATTCCGGAGCCGGTGCTCGAACCAGAGCCGGCCGGGACGCCGAAGAATTCGCTCGCCGCGTTCCAGTCGGCGTAGAAACTCGACATGCCGCCGACCGGCATGACCACGTTGATGTTGTTCCGGGCCAGGACGTCCGGGATGTTGGTCTCGATCTCCCAGCCGTTCAGGTGCTCCGGGGCCCGCATGCCGTCCAGCACGTAGGCGACTCGACGGGTGTTGCCGTCCGCGGCGCGCAGAATCCGCGACTTGATCGGTCCCATGGGCGAATCGACCCAGAAGTCGAAGGCGGCGGGGTTGAATGCCGCCGACGCCGAGGCGCCGATACCCGCGATGGTCGTTCCGAGCGGTAGCAGCATTGCCACAGCGACACCGAGAACGAACCGCCGCAACCACGAACCGGTGGATCGAGACCTACCGGGACCGCGTTTCCAGCGCGCACTTCCCATCACATCCGACCTTTCCCTCGTGCGACATGCTCGGCAAACATCTAGCGACCTTCACCGGCGCCCTCGTCGGACTCCGATACCGACGTCAGTCATGAAACGGACGAATCTACCTCGATCCATGTTGTTCACGTATCAATCGGAAACGAATGCCTTCATGTTGCTGGATAGTGATCCGGTGCACAACTACCGAGGCGTTTCGTCTTCGTATTCGTTGCACGGGAAATCCGGGACGCCTCCAGAAAAAGACCGACCGCCCTGCACCAGAGGCACAGAGCGGTCGGGGTTCGCTTACCGGATACCTACCCGATGTTCGCGGACAGGTCCGGGATCATCCGATAGACCTCATCAGCCCAGTAGTTCCAGTTGTGCACGCCAACGGCCGGGAAGTCGTAAGTGACATTGCCCGCGCCGAGCGTCAGCATCCGCACTTGGAACGCGCGAGTGTTGGCCAGCGCCAACGCTTCGAGCCCCATGGCGTTGAGCGTGTTGAAGCTCAGGCCGTCGGCCGCGCTCGGCAGGCCGCTGCCCGCGGAAACCCACAGGCGGGTGTTGTTGGCCTTCAGCCGCGGCGCGAAGACGAACGGGTCCATCCGCAGCCACTGCGGGCCCCACGGCGGCGCCATGGCGTCGATGTTGTAGCCGCCCGCATCCAGCATGGCGACGCGCAGCGCCTCGCGCATGCCCGGCGCGGAGACGTTCAGGTACCCGGAGTACGAACCGGCGTAACGGAATTGGTCGGGGTGGTAGGCCGCCAGCGTCAGCGCGGCGCTGCCGCCCATGGACAGGCCGAACACGCCGTTGCCGTTCGGGTTGAAGCCGAGCCGGTCGCGCAGTGCCCAGCGCAGGTGCTTGGTGAGGAAGGTTTCCCACTTGTAGGTGCTGGTCTTGCCCGGGCCACCCGCGGAGCCGGTCAGCAGGCCCGAACCCGAGTTCGCCGAACCGCTGGAGGAGGAGCCCGCACTGCCGAGACCGAAGAAGTCGCTCGGACCGTTCCAGTCGGCGTAGAAGCTGGATTGACCGCCGACCGGCATGACCACGTTGATGTTCCACTTGGTCAGCTCGCGCGCGACCTCGGTGTCGATCTCCCAGCCGCTCAGGTCGTTCCGCGCCCGCATGCCGTCCAGCGCGTACACCACGCGCCCGGTGTTGCCGTCGGCGGCACGGAAGATGCGCGACTTGATCGGCCCCATTTCGGAATCGACCCAGAAGTCGAAACCGTCCGGATTGAACGCGGCGGACGCCGGGGCGGCAGGACCTGCCACCGACACCCCGAGCGGTAGCAGAACAGCCAGCGATACCAGCATGGACCGCTTGAGCCAGAAGCCTGCTCTTCGAGTATTCAGACGACGCCCGATAACGCCTCGCATCAGTTTCAACCTTTCGTTCCACAAGCGACAGCGGCAAGCCGTCCACACGGTCGAACCCGCCTGTGCCCACGACCGGTGGACGCCACGGCCGGGCCTACGGTCGTAGCGTATATCGGTATCGACGCGCGGACGTTATCAAAAAGAGATAAAGCGGCGTACACCACTTTATCCGACTCCCACGACGGGCCCGGCTCAGCGCGCTGGATCGGGCCCATCCTCGGCAGTTCAGCGCGGCGCGACCGGTTGCGGGAACGGATCGACCAGCCCGCAGCGCTGGATCTCGTACTTCGGCACCCGGTCGATGCGGTACTTCGCGAACCGCAGCGCATTGCGCAGGTTGTGCCGGAAACGCTCGAAGGTGAGCGGGTCCCGGGACGAGATCAGCAGTGCCTGGGTGTCGGGGCAGGACATCGCGGTGCGCGCCTGGGTCACCCACTTCTCGTCCAGGTACCAGGGCATCCACGGCTTCTTGTCCACCATGCCTGCGTCCACCACGACCCAGTCCGGGAACAGGCTCTTGTCGTGCCCGATCCGGCCGTCGGCAAGCCGATCGGTGTGCGCTGCCAGCGGGTAGGCCAGGCCCATCGGGTCGATAACGTGCACGTCCAGCGGGACGTTCATGCTGGTCATGCCCAGATTGAGGAAGTAGACCGTGTGCCCGGCCCCGCCGGCCGGAATGGGCTGCGGCGGCGGAGCGATGTACCAGAACATGAACGACGGCGAGTTGAGCAGCAGACCGCCGTTCGGGCTGGCCGTGATGTCGTTGACCATCGCGCGCACGCGCGGGTAGTCCAGGTAGTCCTCGGCCAGGATCGGATGGTCGTGACCGGTGTTGAGCACGTAGTAGATCCGCTCGTCCACGATGCCGGTCGAGGTGATCTTGGTACCGGTCTTGATGGCGGTGGTGCCCGCCGCGAACAGCGCCCAACCCGCCGTGCCGACCAGCGCGATCGCGAGCACCGCGAAGGACCAGTCCGCTTTCGTCGCGCGCACGCCGCCCACAGGCAACCGGATCGGCAGCACCGCGACCGGGAGCAGAAACAGGAACAGCTGCGGAAGCAGCATCCGGCCGTGCATGAAGTCGCCGCCGACCCGCAGCGCGTACACCGTCAGCAGGAATCCGCTGACCAGAACCATGGTGACCACCGCGCCCGGTGACCGCAGCCAATTCCTGACCCGGCCGATGGACCAGCCGCGCGCCTCGTCATGCTCGGCCTTCCTCGTCCGGTTCGCCCGCGTGCGGGCGGCGACCACACCGGCGATCGACAACACCAGCAGCGGGGCCCACAGGAAGTACGGGCCGACCAGATCCCAGAGGTAGATGAAGCCCTGGCCCCATTTGGCGCCGCCAGCGTCCTTCGCGACGGCGGTGTTCGGGTAGGGCAGGCCGTAGTAGCCCATGCGCCAGATCTGATAACCCATCGGAACCAGCCCCGCCACGGCGACGATCACCGCACGCAGCACGATCGGGCGCAGCCTGCTCTCCGGCATGGGTGCCAGGAAGATCATCAGCAGTGCGAAGGCGCCGACCAGCGTCATCTCCGGACGGATCAGCGGGGCGAGCCCGGCGAGGAAGACCAGGCCGAGCAGACCGGGCAGGCGAACGGATTTCGCCTGGCTCCACCGCATCAGCTGCCACCACAGCAGGCCGATCCAGCAGATCACCAGACCGCTCTCCAGTCCGGAGGTGACGTAATCGCGGGCCGGGGGCAGCGAGATGTAGACCAGCACGCCCGCGGGGAGCAGCAGTCCGGCTCGGGTCCCGCCCCACAGCCGCGCCGAGCCGAGCATGGCGAACACGACCGCCGCCAGCGACACCGTGAGCGCGACCGCGAGCACCACGTACTCGAGCCGCGCCTGGGTGAGCCAGCTGAAGAACCACACCAGATACGTCCACGCCGTGCTGGTGTTCGCTTCGACGCGCTCGCCTGCGTTGAAGACGGGGCCGTTGCCCACAAGCAGATTGCGCACGGTGCGCAACACGATGAGACCGTCGTCGGCGATCCAGCGCCGCTGCCAGCCTCCGATCGCGAAAAGGACGACGGTGAGTGCGATCCCACCGACGAAAGTGGCTTTGGATAGGCGCGTGAAACGCGACAGCGCCGCCTCATCGGCCGGTCGCTCCCCCGCGTATTCCGTTCGCCCCGCTACCAGCATCTCGTCAGGTGAGATAGACAGCGACACCTACCGCTCCGATCCAGGCGATTGCGAGGAACTGCAGGACGCGGTCCCCCAGCGCGATCTCTTCGGGCTCACCGGCCTCGCCACCATCGACGTCGACCGCATAACGCAGGATTGCGATGGTAAACGGGATCATCGAGATCGCGAACCAGTTGGTGTGCTTGAAGCTGTCCTGCTGGAACGCCCACAACCCGTAGAACACCACGACTGCCGTCGCGGCCAGGGTCCAGATGAAGCGCAGGTAGGTCGGCGTGTAGTACTCCAGCGACTTGCGGATCTTGGCGCCGGTGCCCATTGCGATCTGCAGTTCCGCGTAGCGCTTGCCCGCCGCCATGAACAGCGAGCCGAAGGCCATGATCAGCAGGAACCACTGCGACAGGTCGATGTTCGCGGCCGCGCCACCCGCCACGGCGCGCAGCAGGAAGCCGGAGGACACGATGCAGATGTCCAGCACGGCTTGGTGCTTGAGGCCGAAGCAGTACGCCAGCTGGATCCCGATGTACACCGCCATCACCACGGCGAGATGCCACGACGCGAGGAACGATCCCGCGATGGATCCGGCCAGCAGCACCGTCGCCAGCAGGTAGGCCATGTTCACCGGGACGACGCCCGCGGCGATCGGCCGGAACCGCTTGGTCGGGTGCGCCCGGTCCGCCTCGACGTCGAGCGCGTCGTTGACCAGGTAGATGCCCGAGGCGGCCATGCAGAACACCACGAAGGCGACGCCCACATGCGCGAGCACGTCCACGTCGGTGATCGTGCCCGCGGCCAGCGGCGCGGCCAGCACCAGGACGTTCTTGACCCACTGCCGCGGACGGACCGCCTTGAACAGACCACCGGCCAGCGTCTTGGGCGGGCCCTTGACAACGGCCTCGGCTAGATCGGCGCCGGTCGGCTCTTCACTCATGTCAACCAAGGCTCTTTCTTGTCCGGTCACTGTCGAGTCTCTTTTCGGCGGCAAGCAGGGCGGCTGCGGACGCGGCACCGAGCGCGGAACCGGCGAGCACGTCGGAGGGATAGTGCACCCCCAGAACCACTCGGGAAAGCAGCATCGGGGGAACGAGCACCGCAGGCAAGGGTAGCCCGGTCAGTCTGCCGAGCAACACGGCCGCCGCCGTAGT
This sequence comes from Nocardia amamiensis NBRC 102102, assembly GCF_001612745.1. Classification (GTDB taxonomy): domain Bacteria; phylum Actinomycetota; class Actinomycetes; order Mycobacteriales; family Mycobacteriaceae; genus Nocardia; species Nocardia amamiensis. The sequence goes on from NZ_BDBA01000076.1 coordinate 10,010, forward strand.
CGAGGTCGCATGCGAGGAAGGGAAGCTCAGTTTGCTCGGTGTTCCCACGTTGACCTGCACCGACGGGTCATTCGGACGCGGCCGCCGGACGACGCGCTTGATGACGATCGAGGCCGCGTGCGCGCCGACCGCGCCGACCGCGACACCGGCCCACTGCCTGCGCCGCTGCTTGTCCAGCAACCATCCGGCCGCCGCGATGCCGACCCAGCCGAGCGCGTGCTCGCCGAAGTGCGACATGCCCCGCGCCGCGGACACCACGGCGGGCTTGCTCCCGAGCGTGGCCTGCACGGCGTTGATCACCGCCACCTCGGGCGGCGCGGTCGGCGCCTGCGTGGGTTCCGCGTACGCCGGGCCGCCGTGACCGTTCGCGCTCTGCGGTGGCAGGTGCACCGCCGCGTCGTCGGCCGCGCTCGCTCCGAGACTCACTGCTGTCCATCCTTCGTGTCGATGCCGAAGACCTTCTCCCACGCCGCGGTGCTGGTCAGCTGCGGGTGGGCGGCGCGGTAGCGCTGCTGCATCTCCGGGAAGCGCGCCGCCAGCTCCTTGCGCAGGCGCATGGCCTCTTTGAACAGACCGAGTGCCTGGCGCGGATCGCGCTTGCGGTAGACGACGCCGCGACCGTCGGCCGTGGTGACGGTGACGCCGTCGACCTGCGAGAGCAGGAACCATCGCGCGTCCAGCGTCGGCACGTTCAGCTGCGGAGTCGCGTGATGCTCGACGCGCGCGGGGCGGACGTTGTGCACCAGGCCCTTGGCCAGCCGGACCACCTTGGCGATCGGGTTGGCGGGTTCGCCCACCGCGCCGACGCCGATGTGACTGGCCAGCGGAAGTTCGGTGGACGAGGGCAGGATCACCGCGTCCGGGTACTGTCTGCGCAGCTCATGCACCGCGCCCAGGGCGCTCGGCAGCAGTTGGAACAGCCGCTCGGGCCCGGCGAGGAAGTCGCGGATGGCCAGGTTCTGGATCGCGACCGTCGAATACTCCAGGCAGAGCAGGTGCTTCAAGGTCGCTTTGACCGTGTTGACGACCATGCCGCGACCGTTGCCGGGCAGGTGCAGCGAGGCGACAACCAAGCGATTGCGCAGGTGGAAGTACGCCTGCCAGTCGATGGCGTCGTCCTTGTCGCTCCAGGCCATGTGCCACACGGCCGCGCCGGGCAGCGTGACGGTAGGATATCCGGCGGCACGGGCGCGCAGGCCGTACTCCGCGTCGTCCCACTTCAGGAACAGCGGCAGCGGCTGGCCGAGTTCCGCGGCCACGCGGCGCGGGATGACGCAGGTCCACCAGCCGTTGAAGTCGACGTCGATGCGCCGGTGCAGCAACTTCGAGTTGTCCCGGTCCTTGAGCGGGTACTTCGAGAAGTCGTGGTCGTATTCGACGTTCGGCGCCGCGGTCCACATGAAAATTCCGCGGTCCACGACTTCGCCCATCACGTGCAGGTGCGAGCGCTCCTGCAGGTTGAGCATCTGGCCGCCGACCAGCACCGGCGACTTGGCGAACCGGGCGAATGCCAACGCGCGCAGGATCGAGTCCGGCTCGATCTCGATGTCGTCGTCCATGTAGACGATGTACTCGGCGTCGGTGGTCTTCAGCGCCTCGTACATGACCCGGCTGTAGCCGCCGGAACCGCCGAGGTTGGGCTGGTCGTGGATGGCCAGCCTGCCGCCGAGGGCCGCGGCCGATTCCGCGAAACCGGGCTCGTCCACCACCTTCTTGGTGCCCTGGTCGGGGATGATGACGGCCTTGATCTTCTCCAGCACCAGCGGGTCCGAGCCGAGGGCGGCCAAGGTCTTCACCGCGTCGGTGGGCCGATTGAAGGTTGGCATGCCGACCGCGATGCTGCCGTCGCCCGGTGCCTCGACCGGTGCGTACCAGCCGCCGGACAGCAGCGTGACCGCCGTGTCGGTGGTGATGTCGAACCAGATCCAGCCGCCGTCCTCGAACGGGGCCAGGTCGGTCTCGAATTCCACGACCACCGAGTCGGCGCCGCCCGCGACCGCGAACTCCTTGCCCTGCACGTGGATGCGCGAGCCGTCGGCCTTGGAGCGGTACATGTCGACCCGGCCGTGACCGGCCAGTTCCAGCCGGAGCACCACCGACGACAGGATGCTCCAGCGCCGCCAGTAGCTCGCCGGCAGCGCGTTGAAGTAGGTGCAGAACGAGACCTCGGACTCCGCGCCGATCGACAGCGAAGTGCGGGTGGTGGCGTGTGCGCGCCGCGCGTTGGTGGCCGACTCCTCGACGTAGAGGGTGCGCACGTCCAGTGGTTCGCCGGGGCGCGGCAGGATGATGCGCTGTAGCAGCGACTTCGCGCGGGTCTCGGTGGTCTGCTCGGCCAAGATGGATTGGGAGGTCATTCTGCTCCTACGCCTCCTCGCCGGCCAGCAGCGGCGCGCCGTCTTCCAGGTGCGGACGCAGCACGTTGTCGAACGCGCTCAGAGCGCTGCCGATCGCCATGTGCATGTCCAGGTATTGGTAGGTGCCGAGCCGCCCGCCGAAGACGACCTTCGCCGTCTCGGTCTCCTTCTTGGCCAGCTCCCGGTAGGCCAGCAGCTTCGCCCGGTCCTCGGGGGTGTTGATCGGGTAGTACGGTTCGTCGCCGGTCTGCGCGAACCGGGAGTACTCCCGCATGATCACGGTCTTTTCGGTGGGGTAGTCGCGCTCCGGGTGGAAGTGGCGCGGCTCGATGATGCGGGTGTAGGGCACGTCCGCGTCGTTGTAGTTCATCACCGAGGTGCCCTGGAAGTCGCCGACCGGCAGCACCTCGGTTTCGAAATCGATGGTGCGCCAGCCCAGCTCGCCCTCGCTGTAGTCGAAGTAGCGGTCCAGCGGGCCGGTGTAGACGACCGGCGCGTCCGGGTTCTCAGCACGCAACTGCGCACGGACCTCGAACCAGTCGGTGTTCAGCCGCACCTCGATCAGGTCGGAGGCGGCCATGTTCTCCAGCCACTTCGTGTAGCCCTCGCGGGGCAGGCCCTCGTAGGTGTCGTTGAAGTAGCGGTTGTCGAAGTTGTAGCGGACCGGCAGGCGGGTGATGTTGCCCGCGGGCAGTTCCTTGGGGTCGGTCTGCCACTGCTTGGCGGTGTAGTCACGCACGAACGCCTCGTAGAGCGGGCGGCCGATCAGCGAGATGGCCTTCTCCTCGAGGTTCTGCGCGTCCTTGGTCTCGATCTCCGACGCCTGCTCCGCGATCAGCGTGCGCGCTTCTTCCGGCGAGAAGTAGCGGCCGAAGAACTGGGAGACCAGACCCAGGCCCATCGGGAACTGGTAGGCCTGCCCTTTGTGCATCGCGAACACGCGGTGCTGGTACCCGGTGAACTCGGTGAACTGCGTGACGTAGTCCCAGACCCGCTTGTTCGACGTGTGGAACAGGTGCGCACCGTACTTGTGGATTTCGATCCCGGTTTCCGGGTCCGGCTCGGAGTAGGCGTTGCCGCCGATGTGGTGGCGGCGCTCGATCACCAGAACCCGTTTACCCAGCACGGTGGCGGCGCGTTCGGCAACGGTCAGCCCGAAGAATCCGGAGCCGACGACGATCAGATCGAACTGTGAGGCGGAATTGACGGAGTTACCCGGGGACGATGCGACGGTCACGGGAGCCCAGAGTATCGGAAGTCCCCGCGGTGTCCTGGTGGAGTCGGAACCTGTGCTGGGCGGCACTGCTCCCCGGCCTGGTTTCACACCGGCGACCTCCTGATTTCGCCAGATGTTTGCCAAATGGGGGTTCGACAGCAACCGACCTGCGGTTTACTGCCCTGCCGGTCCAGTGTGCACGGTGTTCGCGTCACGGCCGACCTCCTCCAGCCGAGGAAACCGCACGCTCGCACGATGGCAGGCGCAGCGGCCGTCGGCACGCAGTGGCGCTCCAATCGGACGCTGCTAACCGGGTATGTCGAAGAAACGCGCGTGCTGCACGGAGGCACCGTCCGGCGTCCTCGGCGCAGACAACGACTCGCGGTACTCCTCGGTGACCGCGTCCCAGAGCACGTCGTACTGCGGCAACAGCTCGCGTACCTCGTCAAGGGTTGGATACGGATCAGGTCCGAATGCGATGTGCCCCCGGGGGAGGTCCAGTGGTTCATCCGGCCATCGGCGCGCAGGTTCATCGCGGTCGCTGTCATCGAGGCTCATCACAGCAACGCGCCGACCCTCGCGCCGCCAGCCGGCGCGAATCGCACCAACGGTCGTCGCGTAGTAGACATGATCGGTGTCGAAAGCGCGGTAAATGAGCATTTTCTAGTCCTCCCTCGGCCACTCGGTGAGCGGCCCCTCATGCGCCATGACGGAGTCCATCAGTCGACCCGCCCGGTCCTCGTCGCGGGCAAGCACGCCCCAACCACCGCCGACCAGACCATCGGCCCAGAGCCCGGACCATCGGCCGAGCCCGGCGTCCGACTCGGGTCCGAGCATGAAGTAGAGCGATCCCCGGTACAGGTGGTCACGCTCGGTCGCGAGGTAGGTGCCCATTAGCGAGCCGTCGACCACTCGCAGGTCGCCGGTCCACAGGTAGTCACCATCCGCAGCGAACGTGAACGACGCGCCCCTGTGCTGTGCGGTGATTGTGTGTCGGTCGATCACCGGCTTGCGGTCGCGCGTTGTGTCCCATGCGGCGAACCATTGGCCAGAAAGGTCCAGGCCGATCGGCACGACGCCGAACAGCTGCTCGAGCGACAGATTGAGCGCGTGCGCAAGGTGGAGACAGCTCGTCGCCGCCGGTTCTTGGCTTCCGGATTCCCACCGGCCGACCTGCCGCTCGGTGACGCCGACGCGTTCGCCGAGCTCGGCTTGTCCGAGTCCAAGCGCGTTGCGCCGGTCTCGGATGATCGACCCAATTTCCACCATTCGTTGCCCCTGGTCTGGTCGGCGGTCCTGTCAATTATCAGCGACGATACGCGGTTCTCGACACAGAATCGGTCTATCAGAGGTATGGTCTGGCGACCGGACTAGGGGCCTAGTCCGGTAACCGGACTAGTAATAATCAGGGAGGGCCGGGCTATGACGGGGAGACTGGACGAATCACAAGCCGCTGTGCTCGCAGTGCTCGAGCCAGGCGGATTCCTCACGATCGAGCAGCTCGCGCGCGACGGCGAATTGACGAAGTACCGAGCACGGGCCGCGATATCGGCGCTGCGCTCGCGCAGCCTCGTCGTCGCCGGGTGCGGATGGCGGACGGGCCGATACCAGATCACAGCGCGCGGGCGCGCTGTGATCACCACTCGAGGCCGGTATTTCTTCCCGCGGCCTGCCAAGGGGGCATGACGGTGTCTCCGACGCAAACCGTGTTCGCCGGTGCCTCGGCGGTACTGGTGCTCGGCGTCGTGATCTTCTACGTACTGCCCTATCTCATTGATCGCCCGATCCAGGGCGACAGCTCGGTCACGACGGCCGAGATTCTCACCCGCGTCGCTCGGGACCGGTGCCACCGTGCGCCAGAGGAGCCGTACAGCCTCGCCGACGCGCACCGAGTGTTCCGCGAACGAATCAACTGCGACACGGACTCATGTGGGGCGAAGTACGCCGCGTACTGGACGCTCGTAGATCACGGTCGGATCGTGCCCAGCAGGGAGCTTGCGCGGTAGCCGGACTGGCTTCGACGGATGACGGCCGGTACGCATACTCCGCGTACCGGCCGTCGTTCAGTGTGTTCTACAGGTTCCGCTCGGCGTAGACCTTCATCGCGTCGCGCACGAACACCGCGGTACCCGCCTCGTGCACGTCGTAGTTCGCCGCGAAACGCGGATCGGCGACGTACATCTCGCCCAGGCCGATAAAGGCTTCCTTCACCAGCGGCCTGCCCTGCCAGCCGACGCCGATCCAGTCGTAGTGGCGTTGGACGATGGCCTGCACCTCGTCGCTGTTCACGGTGAGCCCGCCCACGAACGCCCGGCCGTAGTCGGCGGCGATGTCGAGATGGGTCTGCTGGAAGGCCTTCTTGTCCGCGTCGGACATCGAGCGCCACCAGCGGTCGCCGCTCTCGTAGGCCTCCTTGCCCCAGCGTTCGATCACCTCGTCCTTGTACTTCGTGTGGTCGAAGCCGTCGAAAACTTCTGCTGCCACGAGTTGTTCACCTCTCTCCGTCTTGTGCAGCGTGGAGTGCACCGACTCGATCTGGCGCCGGATCCGATCCTGTTCCTGCCGTAGCAAGTCCAGGTGCGTGCGCAGCGCGGCGGCGGTGTCCCGTTCTCCGGCAAGGACTTCGGCGATGACCGGCAGGCCGAGGCCGAGTTCTCGCAGCAGCAGGATGCGTTGCAGCCGCACGAGGGAGTCCTGGTCGTAGTAGCGATACCCGTTGGCGCCGATCCGGCTGGGCGGCAACAGCCCGAGCTGCCCGTAGTGGCGCAGCGTGCGACTGGTGGTACCGGCCGCCTTCGCCAGATCCTGAATGGACCATTCCCCGGTGACCATGGTCATGACCGCGTTCTCCCTTCTTGTCTCGTCGGTGCAACCAGCATGCAAGTTGACGTTACGTTAAAGTCAAGCTTATTCGCCGAGGTCCCGGCCGGTCAGCGCCGCGCCGGAGCGGACTCGGGAAAGGCCGGGGACGCGACGAGCCGGACCGCGGCCTCCGGAGAGCACCTACCGTCTGGCCAAATAGGGTCCCGCCCAGCGCGATCACCATGCCGAGCACCTGTAGCGCAGTGAGCGCCTGCCCGAGCGCGACCATCCGATCACCGCGGCGGACAACGGGCTGAGCATGCCGAGGAAGGCCACCGAGTACGCAGGCCGCCATCGACTGGGACGAGCCCGGGTCGGGCGCTACTCGACAGGTGGCAAAGCGGCAGACGGGACCGAACCGGCAGGCGCGGTACCCATAGGCGGAACCGAACCCGCCGGGGCGATACCGCTGGGCGGAACCGCACCCACAGAGGATGTGGACTCCGCGTGCGGCAGGGCCACGGGCGGCGCTGATGCAGCAGGCGGAGTCGCGGCGGACGGCGGGTCCGCATCACCAAACGCAGGCACACCGCCAGACGAAGGCACGGCACCAGACGAAGGCACACCGGCAGCACTGGGCACACCGGCAGCGTCCGGCACACCCGCAACCTCCGGCACACCCGCAACCTCCGGCACACCTCCTGACGGATGCGCAGCGTCAGCGCCGGGCGCGCCATCAGCCTGCGCGGTGGACGGAAACGCCTGCGCGCCAGGGGAATCCGGCACCAACTGCAACAGCGTCGTGAAGTCGACCACCTGTGCGCCGAGCGTCGGCGTCGCGATGATGACGCCGTTGGTGTAGAGCCGGTAGGTGCCCGCACGTTGCGGAAGGAGCATCTCCGGTCCGAGCGGCGTGCCGACCGCGCTTGTCGCACCGCCGATCCGGCGGTACTCGGCCTCGATTGCCGATGCGGCGCCGGACGTCTGCGTCTGGGGATCCTCGGGCGGTGCGGTTGCGAGTAGTTCGTGCGGCGCGGGGCCGACGTCGAAGGTGTAGATGTCCGCGGGTTCACCACCGTCTGGCGCCGCGGAGTATTCCGTGCGCAGAATCCGGCCGTCGCGCAGCAATACGGTGCCCGCGGTGGCGGCGACGGCGGCGGCCGCCCGCGCATCCTCCCTCGCCGTGCCGGGGTACTCCTGGCAGTCGGTGGTGTCACAGGTCTGCGCGTACGAATAACGCTGCTCGGCGAGTGCGTACGAGCGTGCCGCGATCGCCTGTGCCCGCAATGCTTCAGCCCCGCCTTTGTCCGCCCAGTTTGCCTGCACTTCGGCCGGGACCACGCCGAGCAGATAGTCTTCGACGGCCACCTGGTTGACCGTACGGGGCGCGCCGTCCTCCACGGCGACGCCGAGCGCACCGCGATACGCAGGTCCCCCGCACAGCGTGAGATGTTCGGCCGCAGAGCGATTCGGCCGGGCATCGAGTGGGTGGATCCACGGGTCGTCGGTCGCCGCCTGCCACAGCACCTCACCGTCGCAGCCGATCGTCACGACGACGTTCGCACCGCCGCCGGGCAGCGGCGTCAGATGCGCCACGTGACCGGGTGCCACCTCGCGGCCCGCCACTCGCAAACCAGCGGCGGCAAAGGCGTCCAGGGACGAGCCGTCCCGCGCCATGAGGCGGACCCGGAGTGCGGTGGGCGCTACGGTGCCGAACACCGCGCCGGGGTAGTAGTGCGTGAGGATGCGTTCGGCCGCCCACCCGTTGCGGGCGCTATCGAACGCGCCGACCTGGCTCATACCGCGCCCATGTCCCGGCCCGGCCACGGTCCGATACTGCGCGTCACCCTGCCAGCCGGACAGCACCAGCACTGCGCCGGTGAGCAGCGCCGCGCCGCCGATCGGCACCGGCCGCAGCGTCGACCGCATGAGCTCCCGCCGGCCACGCACTGCGCGGGGTTCGGCACCGCGGATGGTTCGCACCACGCATTCGGCCAACCTCCGCGCTGCTGTATTGCGGTGCATCGCTTCACTCCCAGGGTCTCCGGGACCGGTGATTCGATACCGGTCGGCATGTCGTCCCCCGCCGCTCACAATCCGAGAGCTACATTCAAGCAATCATAATTCTCAAGTAGAGGTTTAGACTGTGACAATTGTGGCTATTGTGACCATTGATACATCAGGTAGTAACCCGAATTGCTCATGCTCACTGGTTCGACCTGATTGGAGACGCTCGTGCGGTACCGCAAACCGAAACGTTCTTACGTGCTCCCGGTTGTCACCACCCTCGCGGTAGCGGCGCCGCTCGTCACGCTCACACTCGGTGATTCGACCGACTACCAAACCGCCAACGACAGCCAACCGGCCGCAGTACCGGCCCAACTCGCCGAGGTCACGCTCACCAGAGCACCCGACATCGTGCTGCCGCTGCGCGAGCTCACCGGACTGGACCTGCCTGATCTGCGCCTTTCCGACCTGCGCATGCTGCCGATTCCGGAATCCATTCCGGTGCCGGACGGACTACCGCTACCACCCGGCGTGCGGTTACCCGAACGAATACCCCTACCCGAAATAAATTCCGGCCAAACCTCCGGCCTCGATGTAATCCCAGGTCAGACATCCAACAGCCCGAATTCGCCCGCTCCGGTGAATGCCGGAATCGCCCCGGGCAGCGTGCGCTTCATCGCAGACCCCGACCGGCTGCACCCCGGCACCACGCCCGACACTCCAGCGTTATCACCCGGCGCACTGACCCCCGAACTGATGAGCCAGGTGGGGGCGCAGGTGAAGGAACTCTCCCGCGACACCCCCTTCAGCATGGTCGCGCTCACCGCCAAGGAACTGGCGAACACCAAGGCCACCATCCGAGCCCGGCAATCCAACGGCACCTGGGGCCCGTGGTACGAGACCGAACCGGTCGACACCCACCGTTCTGACCACTCCGGCCCCGGCGCGACCAACGGAACCGAGCCGATCTACGTCGGCAACACGAACGCGGTGCAGGTGCTGGTCACGCGGAACCAAGCCGCGGCGCCGGAGGTCGAGCCAGTGGCGCAGCCGGGTGCGATCGCGGAGGATCCGGTCCAACAGACCGACCCGCAGCCCGGCGAACCTCCCGAGGAGACGAACGCGCAGCCCGGCGACCCGGCCGAACAAACCGACCCACACCCCGGCGTCCCCACCCAACAGACCGACCCGCAACCCGGCGACCCGGCCCAACAGACTGGCCCACACCCCGGCGACCCGGCCCAACAGACCGACCCGCAACCCGGCGACCCCGCCCAACAAACCGACCCCCGCCCAGGCGAGCCTGCGCAGCCCCGCTCCGACGATGTCGCCCAGCTGATCCCCGACCTGACCGCAGTGCTCATCGATCCCGGCCGCGGCACCATCGACGGTTTACTGCACAACGTGGCCGCGGCACTGCCCGGCGGCGGGCCTGCCGTCATCACCCGGGCCCAGTGGGGCGCGGACGAATCGATCCGCTGCGACGAACCCACCTACGACGACGGCCTCGGCGGCGTCACCGTGCACCACACCGCCGGCCGCAATGACTACAGCAAGTCCGAATCGGCCGGGATCGTCCGCGCGATCTACACCTACCACGCGAAAACATTGGGCTGGTGCGACATCGGGTACAACGCGCTGGTCGACAAGTACGGCCAGGTCTTCGAAGGACGCTTCGGCGGCCTCGACCGACCGGTGCAGGGCGCGCACGCGGGTGGGTTCAACGAGAACACCTCCGGTGTCGCGCTGATGGGCGACTACGAATCCATCCAACCGACGCAGGAGTCGATCGACGCTATCGGCGCTTTCGTCGGCTGGCGCACCAAGGTCGCCGGGCTGAATCCCAAGGGCTACACCACGATGTATTCCGAGGGGACGCCGTTCACCCCGTATCCCCAGGGTGAGGCCGTGCGGCTGCCGATCGTCTTCGCACACCGCGATGTCGGCAGCACCAACTGCCCCGGCGACGCCGCGTACGCATTGATGAACCGAATCCGCGACATCGCCGCAGGCGCGCCGGGCGCCCCCGGCGGATACCACCCGCAGACGCCACCGGGCACCGAGCTCGACGTGGCCGCCCTCGCCGAGTTGACGACCAAGCTCCTGAACATGGTGCACGACAACATCATCGCCAGGCACTGGTCGCAATCCGGCGGACCGAACGGACCGCTCGGCGCCGCGCAGTCGGAGGTACTTCCCGCAGCGCATGGCCAGCAATACGCGAAGTTCACCAATGGCTACGTCTACACCGTGCCGGACGGCCAAGTCGTCGAAGTGCTCGGCACCATACGGGACCGCTTCCTGCAGCTCGGGGCCGACACCGGCATCCTCGGGCTCCCGCTGCGCGGCGCCTATCCCGTCCCGGACGGCCTGCGCGCCGACTTCCAGCACGGCTCACTGATCCTCAACCAGCTCACCAACATCGTCACCACTATCTTGAAGACTCACAACGACACCCACCGGGAGGAACCGCGCCGAAACAGCCCGGCCGCGGGCCCGGCTCCGGCGAACGTCCCGGACCAGGCCGGTGCCGCATCGTCCAGTGGCTCCGAGCACGTTTCCGTCGCAAGGTGACTCGGCGCCGCCATTGTCGAACTCAGACCCACCAGCGTTCGAGAACGCGGGCGACTCCGTCATCGGAGTTGGATTCGGCGATCTCGTCGGCGGCCGCGAGGGCTTCAGGGTGCGCATTGCGCATCGCGACGCCGTGCCCGGCCATCGTGAGCATGGGGACGTCGTTGGGCATGTCGCCGAACGCGACGATGGCGGCCGCGTCGACGCCGAGACGCTGGGCGACCACCGCGAGACCCGAGGCTTTGGTGATGCCGGGCGCGGACAGTTCGATGAGGCCGTGCTCGGTCGAGTAGGTGATGTCGGCGCGCTCCCCGATCAGCGGCGCGAGCACCGTGCGCATATCCGAGCTGCGCGCGCCGGGTAGCCGGATGAGCATCTTGATGGCCGGTGCGTCGACGACTTCCTCGCGGGCGACCGAGGTGTCGTCCGGGTTGAGCCAGGCGTGCTCGTACTGCGGTGAGCTGACGAATTGCGGCGTCACCGCGTCGTGCGCGCTCTCACCCACCCGTTCCGCCGCGAGCCCGCAGCCGGGCAGCGCCCGCTCGGCGACATCGGCGAGCCAGGTCAGCGTCGCCACGTCCAACGTCCTGCTGGCCAGTACCCGATCGGACGCGCTGTCGTAGACCACGGCGCCGTTGCCACACACGCACAGCGGCGCATACCCCAGGCCCTCCACCACCGGCGCGATCCAGCGCGGCGGACGCCCCGTGGCCAGCACAAACGGCACACCGTCCGCAATCAGCGCGCCCACCGCGGCCTTGGTCCGCGCGGTCACCCGCTCGTCGTGATCGATGAGCGTGCCGTCCACATCGGTGGCGACCATCTTCGGTTTGGGCAGGTGCAAGGGCCTCACCTCATCCATCCTGCCGGACGACTCCTGTCGACCGCCCGGTCCGTCGCAGGATCGGGGTCGGACATGCCCGAACGTCACGTGGCACGCGCGCGGGCAAGCACGTCCTTATGATCGGGGGCTAATACCGACGCTGGCTCGTCCAGCCGAAAGACCAGAGGACTGATGACCGGCTTCCTGCTACGACGCGCGCTCAACTATGTCGTGCTGTTGCTGCTGGCTTCGTTCCTGACGTTCAGCCTGGCGTCCCTGACGTTCCGGCCCCTGGACAGTCTCGAACAACGCAATCCGCGACCGCCGCAGGCAGTGATCGACGCCAAGGCCGAGGAGTTGCACCTCAACGATCCGATTCCGGAGCGATACCTGACCTGGATCAAGGGCATCCCGCAGGGTGATTTCGGTACCACGTTGGCCGGTCAGCCGGTGAGCGCGGAACTGCCGCGGCGGGTGGCGGTCAGTCTGCGGTTGCTGGTTGTCGGCTCGCTGGTCGGTACCGTGCTCGGGGTTCTGATCGGCGCGGCGGGAGCGATCCGGCAATACAAATTCAGCGACTACTTCACCACGGTGGTGTCGCTGCTGGTCTTGAGCACGCCGGTGTTCCTACTCGCGACGTTGCTGAAATACGGTGCGCTGGAGGTAAATTCGGTCAGCGGCGAGCAGATCTTCCTGTACACCGGCGAGACCTCGGCCACCAGGATCGATGGCTTCTGGGCGCAGCTGCTCGACCGTGTCCAGCACCTGATCCTGCCAACGATGGCCCTGGCACTCGGTGCCATGGCGGGCTACAGCCGCTACCAGCGCAACGCGATGCTCGACGTACTGCAGAGCGATTTCATCCGCACCGCCCGCGCCAAGGGCCTCACCCGCAGCAGAGCGCTGTACAAACACGGCCTGCGCACCGCCCTGATCCCGATGGCGACGCTGTTCGCCTACAGCCTCGGCGGTTTGATCACGGGAGCGACTTTCACCGAGAAGATCTTCGGCTGGCACGGTGTCGGCGAATGGCTGGTCGATTCGATCAATGCTCAGGATCTGTACGTAGTGGTGACGGTGACCGCGTTCGCGGGCTTGGTCGTGCTGGTGTCCGGCCTGCTCTCCGACATCGTGTACGCGATTCTCGACCCCAGGGTGCGTGTGGGATGAGCGACAGGCCCGTAGGAGGCAGCCCGCGTAACCACGCAGGGCCCGCGAATCCCACCATGGGGGCAGCATGACCGAAGCCGAAATCATCGTCCAAGGCGCTCCCGAAGTCGCCGCGACCGGACGGCGCAAGCTGGTGCTGCGGCGCTTCCTGCGCAACAAACCTGCCGTCGCGGGTGGCATTGTGCTGATCTTGCTGTTCGTCGCCAGCTTCGCGCTCCCACCCCTGCTGCCGTACGACTACCAGCAGCTGGACTACACCGCGCTGCTGCAGCCGCCGAGCCTCGAGCATCCATTCGGCACGACGCAGATCGGTCAGGACGTGCTCGCGCAAACCCTGCGCGGCCTGCAGAAATCCTTGATCATCGGCCTGTGCGTGGCGTTGTTCTCCACCGCGATCGCGGCGACCGCCGGTTCGCTGGCCGGGCTGCTCGGCGGCTGGACCGATCGCGCGATCATGTGGCTGGTCGACCTGCTGCTCGTGGTGCCGAGCTTCATCATCATCGCGCTGTTCGCGCCGCGCACCAAGGGCAGCGGATCCATTCTGCTGCTGATCATCCTGCTGTCCTGCTTCGGCTGGATGATCTCCGCGCGGATCGTGCGCGGCCTGACGCTGAGCCTGCGCGATCGCGAATTCGTCCGCGCCGCACGGTATATGGGCGCGCCCACCCGGACGGTGATCCTCAGCCACATCATCCCGAACATCGCCTCGATCCTGATCATCGACACCACGCTCACCGTCGGCTCGGCGATCATGGCCGAAACCGGCCTGAGCTTCTTGGGCTTCGGCGTGCAGCCCCCGGACGTGTCGCTCGGCTCGCTGATCGCGACCGGCACCAAGTCGGCGCTGACCTATCCGTGGCTGTTCCTGTTCGCGGGTGGTCTGTTGATCACCACCGTGCTGTGCGCGAACCTGGTCGGCGACGGGCTGCGCGACGCGTTCGATCCCGGCGCCAAGCGAGCGCGGTCGAAGAAGAAGGCGAAAGCATGACCCACTCGACCACACCGCTGCTGGAGATCACCGATCTGCACGTCTCCTTCCCGAGTGAGGAAGGCCGGATCGACGCGGTCCGCGGTGTCACCTACACGGTGTCCGACGGTGAAGTGCTCGCCATCGTCGGCGAATCCGGCTCGGGCAAGTCGGTGTCGTCGCTGGCGGTGATGGGGCTGCTGCCGGAGCAGGCGCGGATCACTGGCTCCATCCGGTTCCGCGGCCGCGAACTGCTCGGGCTCGGCGACCGGCAACTGTCCCAGTTGCGCGGCAGTTCCATCAGCATGGTGTTCCAGGACCCGCTGTCCGCGCTCACCCCGGTCTACCGGGTGGGCGACCAGCTCGCGGAAGCCCTGCTGGCGCACGGCAAGATGAGCAAGTCCGAGGCCGCGAAACGGGCGGTGGAACTGCTCGACCTGGTCGGCATCCCCGACCCGGAGCTGCGGGCCAAGGCATTTCCACATGAGTTCTCCGGCGGCCAGCGCCAGCGTGTGGTCATCGCGATGGCGATCGCCAACGATCCAGCGCTGATCATCTGCGATGAGCCGACCACGGCGCTCGACGTGACAGTGCAGAAGCAGATCCTCAACCTGTTGCGCAAGGCGCGGGACATCACCGGCGCAGGCGTCATCATGATCACCCACGACATGGGCATCGCCGCCACGCTGGCCGACCGCGTCGCCGTGATGTACGCGGGCCGGATCGTCGAGACCGCCGCCACCGCGGAGCTGTTCACCGCGCCGCGAATGCCCTACACGGTGGGGTTGCTCGGCTCGATTCCGCGGATGGACGGTCCCCCGCGCCGTCCGCTGATCCCGATCGTCGGTGCGCCGCCCGCCATGCACGCGCTGCCGCCGGGCTGCACGTTCGCGCCGCGCTGCCCGGTCGCGATCGATGAGTGCCGCGCTGCCGAACCGCCTCTGGAGCCGACCGATCCCGGGCACTCCGCCGCCTGCATCCGCACCGCCGAGGTGGGCACGGACGCGCTGTTCGAGGCCTACCGCAGCGAGATTTCCGCGCCGGAGGCCGAGGCCGAGGTGGACTCCGAGGTGGTGCTGCGGGTTTCCGACCTGGTGAAGGTCTTCCCGATTACCTCCGGTGTGGTGCTGCGCCGCCGCAAGGGCGAGATCCGGGCCGTGGACGGCATCAGCTTCGAGGTGCGGGCCGGACGAACCTTGGCGCTGGTCGGCGAGTCCGGCTCCGGGAAGTCCACCACGCTCACCCAGATCCTCGATCTGGTTCGCCCGCAGGCGGGCACCATCGAGATCATGGGCAGCGACGTCGCGTCGCTGAGCAGGGCGCGCAGGCGGGAGATCCGCAGGAAGATGCAGATCGTCTTCCAGGACCCCACCGCCTCGCTGGACCCACGCCTGCCGATCTTCGACGCGCTCGCCGAGCCGCTGCGCGTCGACGGGCGTCCGCGGGCCGAGATCGCCCGGCGGGTACCCCAGTTGCTCGAGCAGGTCGGGCTGCGCCCGGAACACGCCGATCGCTACCCCGCCGACTTCTCCGGCGGCCAGAAGCAGCGCATCAGCATCGCCCGCGCGCTCGCGCTGGATCCGGAGTTGCTCGTGCTGGACGAGCCGGTGTCCTCGCTGGACGTCTCGATCCAAGCAGGTGTGCTGAACCTGCTGCGCGATCTGCAGACCGAGCGCGGGCTGTCCTATCTGTTCGTCTCCCACGACCTCTCGGTGGTCCGGAACCTGGCCCACCACATCGCGGTCATGTATCGGGGCAAGATCGTCGAATATGGCTCCGCCGAACAGATTTTCGCGGCGCCGGCGCACGAGTACACGCGTGCGCTGATCGATGCCGTGCCGGTACCTGTGGTCAGCCGCTAGGAAGGACAGCCCGATGCGGATCCGATCCACCCGAAACACCCGCCCGCGGCCGGTGCGCTGGGCGGCTCCGCTCGTCGCGCTCGGGCTCGCGGTCGCGGGCTGCGGCGCGGACGACGCCGAATCGGCGAAGGGGCTGTCCGACGCGATCGGCACCACCAGCGACATCAATCCGCAACTCCCGGACGAGCTGCGCGAAGGTGGCAATCTGCGCTTGGCCACCACCTCGTTTCCGGCGAACTGGAACACGCTGTCCAACGATGGGCACGAGGCCGAGATCGGCGACATCGAGCGGCCCTTGATGCCACGCTCGTTCAACACCGACGCCGCCGGGCAGCTCACCGTCAACAAGGACTACTTCACCGACGTCCAGCTGACCGGCACCGACCCGCAGCAGGTCACCTACACCATCAATCCGAAGGCCGTCTGGTCCGACGGCACCCCGATCACCTGGGAAGACATCCGCTCCCAGGCCAACGCGCTCAGCGGCGCCGACAAGCGCTTCCTGATCGCCATCACCAGCGGCTTCGATCGCGTGGAGAAGGTCGAGCGCGGCGTCGACGACCGGCAGGCGATCATCACCTTCAAGCAGCACTACGCGGAGTGGCGCGGCCAGTTCGCCGGGAACATGGCGCTGTTCCCGAAGTCGGTGACCGCCAACCCCGACTCGTTCAACCACAGCCTGGCCGACCACATGGGACCCACCGCGGGCCCGTTCGTGGTCGAGTCCACCGATCGCACCCAGGGCCGCATCGTGCTGGCCCGCAACCCGAACTGGTGGGGCGACAAGCCGAAGCTGGACACCATCACCTACAGCGTGCTCGACCGCGCGGCCTGGGTCGGCGCGCTGCAGAACAACGAACTCGACGCGGTGCGCCTGAGCACGATCGACGACGTCAAGACCGTGCGCAGCACCTCAGGGCTGATCGTGCGCCGAGCGCCGGGCAATCGCTGGCGGCACATCACGTTCAACGGCGCCCCCGGTTCCATCCTCGCCGATCCGAAAGTGCGCGTGGCCATCTCCAAGGCCATCGACCGCCAGGGCATCGCCACCGCCACGCAGAACGGACTGGTGGAGCACCCGAAACCGCTGAACAACCACGTCTTCCTGCAGGGACAGGAGGGCTACCGCGACAACAGCCTCGGCTACGACCCCGCGGCCGCGGCGAAGGAACTGGACGATCTGGGCTGGAAGCTGGTCGGCGACGTCCGCGAGAAGGACGGCCGCAAGCTGGTCATCCGCGACGTCATGTACAACGACCCCACCTGGGTGCAGATCGCGCAGATCGTCCAGCAGAACCTGGCCGCGATCGGGGTCGGGCTGGTGATCGACACGCGGCCGGGCGCGGGCTACTTCACCGACGTGATCCAGCCCGGTGATTTCGACGCCGCACAGTTCATCTTCGCCGGCGACGCGTTCCCCCTCAGCAGCATCCCGCAGATCTACGCCTACAACCCCGACGACCTGCAGGGTAACTACGGGCGCATAGGCTCGCCGGAACTGAACACCCTGATCGACCGCACCCTCTCGGAGCTGGACCCGGCCAAGGCGATCGAGCTCGCCAACCAGGTCGACCGCGCGGTCTTCGAGGAGGGCCACTCGCTGCCGCTGACCCAGTCCGAAGGAAACGTCGGTATCCGCGCCGACATCGCCAACTACGGGTCCCCTGGGCTCGCCTCATACGACTACACCAGAATTGGTTTCCTGAAGTAGACACGCAGCGGCGCTGCGGGAAGGAGCGAACCATGCGGATTCGTTCACTGACGACACGACTGGCGATCGCCGCTGTCGCGATCGGATTGGTGGCCTCCGGGTGTAGTTCGGACGACGAGGGCGCGCCCGCGGGCTCGGCCGCCGAGCTCGGCACCACCAACGACATCAACCCGCACGATGTCAGCGAGCTGCGCGACGGCGGCAACCTGCGCTTGGCGATCTCGTCGTTCCCCGCGAACTGGAACAGCTTGTCCAACGACGGGAACGATGCGGAGACCGGCGCGCTGGAGCGGCCGATGATGCCGCGCGCCTTCCGGACCAACGCGGCGGGTGAGCTTTCGATCAACACCGACTACTTCACCGACATCCAGCTGACGAACACCAACCCGCAGCAGGTGACGTACACCATCAATCCGAAGGCCGTGTGGTCCGACGGCACCCCGATCACCTGGGAGGACATCCAGTCGCAGGCCAACGCGCTCAGCGGCGTGGACAAGGCGTTTCTGATCGCCAACAACAGCGGGTTCGATCGGGTCGAGAAGGTCGAACGCGGCGTGGACGACCGGCAGGCGATCATCACGTTCAAGCAGCACTTCGCCGAATGGCGCGGACAGTTCGCGGGCAACACCTTCCTGTTCCCCAAGTCCGTCACCGCTACCCCCGAGGCGTTCAACAAGAGCCTCGTCGACGGCATCGTGCTGACCGCGGGACCGTTCCTCGTGCAGTCCACCGACCGGGCACAGGGGCGGATCGTGCTCGGCCGCAATCCCAAGTGGTGGGGCGACACCCCGAAGCTCGACACGATCACCTTCAGCGTGCTCGATTCCTCGGCTCAACTGCCCGCATTGCAGAACAACGAGATCGACGCCGTCGGTCTCGGCACCCGCGACGAACTGCGGACCGCGCGGAACACCCAAGGCATCGCCATCCGCCGCGCGCCCGGCAACAGCTGGAATCACTTCACGTTCAACGGCGCCCCCGGCTCCATCCTCGCCGACCCGAAGCTGCGGGTGGCGATCTCGAAGGCGATCGACCGCCAGGGCATCGTGACGGCCATCCAGAACGGCCTGGTGGAGAACCCGAAACCGCTGAACAACCACATTTTCATTCAGGGGCAGAAGGGATACCAGGACAACAGCCTCGGCTTCGACCCGGCCGCCACGGCCAAGGAGCTCGATGACCTGGGCTGGAAGCTGGTCGGCGACGTCCGCGAGAAGGACGGGCGCAAGCTGGAGATCCGCGACGTCATGTACCAGGACGACACCTGGGTGCAGATCGCGCAGATCATCCAGCAGAACCTGGCCGCGGTCGGCGTCAAACTCATTATCGAGACCAAGCCGGGCAAGGGCTTCTTCACCGACGTGATCCAGCCGGGCAACTTCGACGTCGCGCAGTGGACCTGGGTGGGTGACCCGTTCCCGCTCGGCAGCCTCAACCAGATCTACGGCTACAACCCGAACGATCTGCAGGGCAACTACGGCCGCATCGGCTCGCCGGAACTGAACGCTTTGATCGAGCAGACGATCTCCGAACTCGACCCGGCAAAGGCGATCGAGCTCGCCAATCAAGTCGACCGCGCGGTGTTCGAGGAGGGCCACTCGCTGCCGCTGATGCAGTCGGCGGGCAATGTCGGGGTGCGCGCCGACTTGGCGAACTACGGCGCCGCCGGACTCGCGTCCCTGGATTACACGAAAATCGGTTTCTTGAAGTGAGTTTCGGATCGGGCCACCCGCTGGCCTATCCGCTCACGGTGACGATCGGCGCCCTGGCGGTCTGTGCCGCCTGGGCGCCGTTCGGCACTCTGGATCAGGTGGCGGCGATCGCGGCGGTCGTGCTCGGCATTCTCGGGTATACGGGGTATCGACTCGGCGGCGCGTATGGGCTGTTTCCGTTCTGGCGTTCGGGTTCCGCGCAGACCGTGCGGGTCACCCGTGTCCGCCAACAGCACCGCCTGGTCAGCCGTTCCTGGTTGCAGGTCGGCGGAACGGGTCGGCCGCGCTGGCTTCCGGTCTACTTCGACCCTGTGCTGACCACCCTCACCGAAGCCGATGCCGAGGTGACCGACCGCACGATTCACCTCGCCGGGAGACGCCTCTACCCCTCCGGGCACATCCGCGACGTCGAACCACCGGGCCGATTGATCGACAACCCCAGCCGCCCCGACCCCGACGCACCCACCCACACCGTGGCGGCTACCCGTCTGCGCCGCCGCCTCCTGCTCGACGCACAATCGACCATCGCGGCCCCCTTCGCGGCGCTGCTGTGGGTCTACATCGACGGCGGCGGCCTGCCCGCCTTCCTGGCCGCCACCACCATTGCGGCCGCTGCCACCATCTGGCTCTCCGCCATCCGCGGCTCCGACCCCACCTGATCAGCCACGGCGGCGATCCCTTGACCTGAACTGCAGTTCAGATTTCGGTCACGCCAGGTCCATCTGCCGTTCCGGGGCTGCTTGCGACCGCTCTCCCTTCCGCGCCGCCAGGATGATGAGTGCCCCGGGGATGATTCCGGCGAAGAACGGGGAAGGCACGAGAAGGATGCCACTCAGTGCGCACCACGCCGCGATGCCCCAGCCGATTCCGGCGGGCACAGCCACCCCGCGCCCAGCGAGGTGCCAGGTCAGGAATCCCAAAAGAATCAGCGGCACGGCAAAGCTTCCCGGACCGGCCCAGAAAGTGACCTTGCTCTCCAGCGATTCCACCGACTGAACGGCGTCTCCGGGATTGAGCGGCACGGCCGCCCATATCCCCAGGTCCACCCAGCCGGTGATCTCGTCTCGAGCGGCAAGCGCCAGCAAGATCAGGTGCCCCATTCCGAGCACGAGCATGATCCCGCTTGCCCAGCGGAGCAATCGCTTTCCGGAGTTCATCGTGACCTTCCTTCTTCGGACGCCGCCTCGGCATCGTTGCGGTCCAGCCAGGCGCGTTCCCATTGGCGGGTCAGCGCCGGGTAGACGATGAGGTATCGGAAAGGCTTGATGGCGGCCATGTACAGCCGCCCGAACAAGCCGTTGGGCTTGACCAGGACGGCCATCCGCAGCTCATAGTCGCCGTCGGCGCCACGAACCCAGCCGAGATGCATCACGGTGTGCACGGTCTTGTTCGCAAGCTCGCGAGCGGACTCCATATCGAGTTCGTAAACCGCTTTGAGCGGCATCTGGTCGTTGTCCACTCCGCGGGGAGCGTCGCGGAGGTCGGCGGGCAGACGGTCGCGAAGCGAGGCAACCCGCGCACCGACGCTCGCTGATTGTTTGTCCCAGCCGAGGAGTGCACCGAGCTTCCACCGAACGGCGAACAAGAACCGCACCGGCAAGGTCTGCTTCGCCGGTCCGCCGGCCGCTTGCAGCGCCGCGACCATCGCCGGGAAGTCGTCCGGCCCGGCTCCCGGCGTGCGGTACGACCACACGTCCTCGACCTCGAAGTCCTTCGTGAATTCGTGGATGCGCCACGGTTGATCGGTGTAGGTGGTCGGTGCGAGTCGCGACATGGTTCGCCTCCATTTATACGGCACCGTATAGATCATCTGTACCGTACCGAAGAAATACACCGCACTCAATGGCGGTATTGGGATTCCGGCCGTGCCTCACACCACACGAGCCTGCTGGTCAGTGCGGGACTCGAAGCTCTACTCCGGAAAAGCTCGGACCTACTCCGCATATGGGCGCAGACCGCCGAGCGCTGCGATCTCGGGCGAATTGGTATGACCACTTGACCTCCTGACCAATCGGGCGCACAGTAGACGCATGGCGTTGCAACCTGTGGTCAAGCGGTCGGTGTCGGCGGACGTGTTCGAACAGATCGCGGCGGATGTGCTCAGTGGGGAGCTGGCGCCAGGGGCGACCCTGCCCAGCGAGCGGCAATTGGCGGAGGCCCTCGGGGTTTCGCGGCCCGCGGTACGGGAGGCGCTGCAGCGGCTCGCGGCAGCCGGACTCGTTTCCGTGCGTCAGGGGGACGCGACCACCGTGCTGGACTACCGGCGCGGTGCCGGGCTCGAGGTCCTGCCCAGGTTGCTGGTGCAAGCCGGGGAGCTGGACCCCACGGTGGCGCGCAGCATTCTGGAGGCACGGCTGCACAACGGGCCGAAGGTGGCGGAACTGGCCGCACGCCGGGTCGGCGCGACCGGCGCCGGGGAGATCCGCACGCTGCTCGATACCTCCGTCGAAGCGCTTGCCGCCGAACAGGATCCGATCTCGCAGCAGCGGATTGCGATGGAGTTCTGGGATCACGTCGTGGACGCGGCCGATTCCATCGTGTTCCGGCTGATGTTCAACATGTTGCGCGCCGCCTATGAACCGGCGCTCGCGGCGCTGGCCCCGATCATGTCCGCCGAGGTGGGCAACGTCGAGGCATACCGCGAACTGGCCGCCGCCATCGTGGCGGGCAGGCCGCAGAAGGCCGCCACTAGCGCTCGGGCGCTGCTCGAGCCGGCGACCACCGCTCTGATCGAGGTCCTCGGCGGGCCGTGATCACGCATCACCTAGGAACAACCATGACGAAATCCAAGGCAGAACCGGATACGGTCGCCGAGCAGGCGCGCGCGAGGGTGCGCCGGGACGAGCGGGCATTGCGCCGCGGGCTGACTCTCGGCCAGGCGTTCGGCGAATTCCTCCGGCACCCCTCGCCGTGGATGATCGCGACCACGCTCGTGGGCGCGGTGATCGGCCGGGTCATCGTCGGCGACTGGCAAACGTCCGACCTGCTCGTACCCGCCGTGATGCTGGCGTTCTTCCCGGTCTTCGAGTGGATCGTGCACGTCACCGTATTGCATTGGCGGCCACGGCGGCTCGGCCCGATCGCTCTCGACAGCGAGCTGGCCCGCAAACACCGCGAGCACCATGTCGATCCACGCAACATCCCGCTGATCTTCATCCCGACAAAGACGCTGTCCGTGCTGGTCGTCGTACTGATCGCCCTGGCGGGGTTCGCCTTCCCGCGCCTCGGCCTCGGCCTGACCTTCCTGATCACCGTCACACTGCTCGGCCTCGGCTACGAGTGGACGCACTACCTGATCCACACCGACTACAAGCCGAAACGTTCGCTCTACCGCGCGGTCTGGCGCAACCACCGCCACCACCACTACAAGAACGAGCACTACTGGTTCACGGTCACCACCTCCGGTACCGCCGACCGCCTCTTCGGCACCTACCCCGACCCGGCCACGACAGAAACCTCCCCCACCGCCCGCAACCTGCACTCGGCCTGACCCTGAAGCGGTCGCGAGTGGCACACCACGGAGGGGTCTACTCGTGATTCGCCGCAACCTTGTGCCACTCGCGCGGCACACGTCAAGGTCTCGGCACCCGCCCGCACACCAGCCCGGTCCGCGCGAAGTCGCGGACCGGGCTTCGTCATGTGTGCCGGGCCACTCTTGACGGATTAATACCCTAGGGGGGTATGGTAGAGGCAGAAGCACGCAGAAACTCGCCGCCGCCGTGGTCCGCGCGGGCTACGCGGTCGCCGATTGAGCACCGAACGGAGCACACCGATGAACGCATCCACCAAATTCGGCGGGTTCGCCCTCGGAATCGCGGCGGTCTTCGGGATCGCTCTCACAACCGGGGCGGTCATCGGACCGGATCCCGCCGAGCCCGCGCACAACCCGGGAACACACAACGGATCCGTCCAGCAGGACGAGGCCCATTCAGAAGCACTACCAGGAGGAATGATGGCGACCGACCGCGGATACACCCTGCGGTTCGACACCGCACAGGCCGCATCGGCACCGAATGTGCCGCTTCGTTTTCGCATCCTGGACCAGAACGGGACGGCCGTCACTCGTTATGTACGCAGCCACGAGAAGGATCTGCATCTGATCGTCGTGCGCCGCGACATGGTCGCCTTCCAGCATGTGCACCCGGTACTGGGCACAGACGGAACCTGGAGCGTCCCACTCGATCTCACCCGCGCGGGCGACTATCGGGTATTCGCCGACTTCACCCCCGAGGGTGGCGACAACCTGACCTTGGGCGCGGATCTGCGGGTGGCGGGTAAGTATGACCCGCAACAACTCCCGGCCGCGACCACCACCGCGACGGTCGGCGATTACACCGTCATGCTGAACGGCATCGTCGTCCCCGGCCGGCCTTCGACGGTGACCCTGTCGGTGCGTCGCGGCGGCAAGCCGGTCACCGATCTTCAGCCCTATCTCGGGGCCTACGGCCACCTGGTGGCACTACGCGCCGCCGACCTCGGTTACCTGCACGTCCACCCGGAGGGCCACCCCGGCGACGGCGTGACTCCGGCCGGACCGGGCATCACCTTCGCCCTCACCGCGCCGAGCGCGGGCGACTACCGCTTGTTCCTCGACTTCCAGCACGAGGGCGTGGTCCGCACCGCGGAGTTCACCCTGACTGTTCAAGGCACCCCCGCCGCAGACACCGCGACGCACACCGAACACACTGTTCAGCAGCCGGTGCCGGGCGGCCACAGCCACTGACTCGTCGATCCACTACCGCCCGCACAGAACGGAGCACCCACGATGACCACCGCGACACAACCATCGCCCTCCGGGCAGGTCGAGCTGGTGATCGGTGGCATGACCTGCGCGTCCTGCGCCGCTCGCATCGAGAAGAAGCTGAACAAGCTCGACGGCGTCACCGCGACGGTGAACTACGCCACCGAGAAGGCGCGCGTCGATATCACCGGTGACGTCTCACCAGGCGACCTGATCGCCACCGTCGAGCAGGCTGGTTACACCGCCTCCTTGCCCGCCCCTCCGGAGCGGTCGGAGGACGCCGCTATCGAGGAGGATCCGGCCGCCGCGCTGCGGACCCGCTTGCTGGTCTCGCTGGTGCTGTCGATTCCGGTGGTCGCCATGGCGATGATCCCGGCCTTGCAGTTCACCAATTGGCAGTGGCTCTCGCTGACCCTCGCCGCGCCGGTCGTGGTGTGGGGCGCGCTGCCGTTCCACCGCGCGGCGTGGACCAACCTGCGCCACGGCACCGCGACCATGGACACCCTGGTGTCGATGGGCACGCTCGCCGCGCTGGGCTGGTCGCTCTACGCACTGTTCTGGGGCACCGCGGGCACGCCGGGGATGACCCACCCGTTCGAGTTCACCATCTCTCGGATGGACGGCACCGGCAGCATCTATCTGGAGGCGGCGGCCGGTGTCACCACGTTCATCCTGGCCGGGCGCTTCTTCGAGGCGCGCGCCAAGCGGCGCGCAGGTGCGGCGCTGCGTGCCCTGCTCGAGCTGGGCGCGAAAGAGGTCTCCGTCCTCCGCAGCCGGACCGAGCAGCGGATTCCGGTGGAGCAGTTGACCGTCGGCGATCGGTTCGTCGTGCGTCCGGGCGAGAAGA
This sequence comes from Nocardia amamiensis NBRC 102102, assembly GCF_001612745.1. Taxonomy (GTDB): domain Bacteria; phylum Actinomycetota; class Actinomycetes; order Mycobacteriales; family Mycobacteriaceae; genus Nocardia; species Nocardia amamiensis. The sequence continues at coordinate 34,799 of NZ_BDBA01000076.1, forward strand.
TCGCCACCGACGGCGTCGTGGTGGAGGGCTCCTCGGCCGTCGACGTCTCGATGCTCACCGGTGAGTCGGTGCCGGTGGAGGTCGGTCCCGACGACGCCGTGGTCGGCGCGACCGTGAACGTCGGCGGCCGGATCGTGGTGCGTGCAACCCGCGTCGGTTCCGACACCCAGCTGGCCCAGATGGCGAAACTGGTCGAAGACGCGCAGACCGGTAAGGCTCAGGCGCAGCGGCTGGCCGATCGGATCTCCGCAATTTTCGTGCCGATCGTGATCGCTCTGTCGGTCGCGACGCTCGGATTCTGGCTCGGCACCGGCGGATCGGTCGCGGCCGCGTTCACCGCCGCGGTGGCCGTGCTGATCATCGCTTGCCCGTGCGCGTTGGGGCTGGCCACGCCGACCGCGCTGATGGTCGGCACCGGACGCGGCGCACAGCTGGGCATCTTGATCAAAGGCCCCGAGGTGCTGGAATCGACTCGGCGGATAGACACGGTGGTGCTGGACAAGACCGGCACCGTCACCGCGGGCCGGATGACCCTGCTCGATGTCATCCCCGCCGAAGGCGAGCAGGTCGCCCGGATTCTGGAGCTGGCTGGAGCGCTGGAGGATTCGTCCGAGCACCCGATCGCGCAAGCCGTCGCCAAGGGCGCCCGCGAGCGTGTGGGCGAGCTGAAGCCGGTCGAAGAGTTCGCGAACATCGAGGGACTGGGCGTGCAGGGCGTGGTGGACGGTCACGCCGTCGTGGTCGGCCGGGCCCGCCTGCTCGCCGACTGGTCCCAGCACCTGGACGCCAGCCTGACGCAGGCAATGCGCGCGGCCGAGTCCGAGGGCAAGACCGCGGTCGCGGCGGGCTGGGACGGCACGGCACGCGGCGTGCTGGTAGTCGCCGACTCGGTGAAACCGACATCCGCCGAAGCGATTTCCCAGCTCCGCGCTCTCGGCCTCACCCCGATCATGCTGACCGGCGACAACCAGGCCGCCGCGGAAGCGATCGCCGCGCAGGTCGGCATCGATGAGGTGATCGCGGAGGTGCTGCCGCAAGACAAGGTGAACACCGTCAAACGGCTGCAAGCCGAGGGCAAGGTGGTCGCCATGGTCGGCGATGGGGTGAACGACGCGGCGGCGCTGGCCCAGGCCGATCTGGGTCTGGCCATGGGCACCGGCACCGACGTGGCCATCGAGGCGAGCGACCTGACCCTGGTCCGCGGCGACCTGCGGGCAGCGGCGGACGCGATCCGCCTCTCGCGCCGGACGCTCGCGACCATCAAGGGCAACCTGTTCTGGGCGTTCGCCTACAACGTGGCCGCGATCCCACTGGCCATGGCGGGCCTGCTGAATCCGATGCTCGCGGGGGCCGCGATGGCGTTCTCCTCGGTCTTCGTGGTGAGCAACAGCCTGCGGCTGCGGAGCTTCCGCTCGACGGCGCGATAAACGCAAACACCGGACGGGACGGCACACGGAGTGTCGTCCCGCCCGGGTATACGCCAGGTGGTCTTCATGTCGGCGTTCACTGTTGGGGTGCGGCATCCGGCGACGCGAGCGTTAGCCCGATGCGTCGGCGCATGCGTGCTCGCAGCCGCACACCGAGCCCTACGGGCGAGCGGCGCCGGTTCCGGCAACGCATGCGCATAACGCCATGGGAGAGAGTACCCGCAGCGCAGCCGAATTCGAAACGGAAAAGAGGTCAGCCGCGGAGGGTGGTGACGGTAACGAGCGAGGGTTGGATGAACATGCCGTACACCTCGATCGACACACCTCCGGTCGGGGACTCGCTCGCCCACCGGGCGTGCTCGGTGATCCCTTGTCCCAGCGACGCTTTGGCCTGCGGCGACCAGGCGACCGCAACCTGGCTCAGCGCCGGTCCGAGGTTCATATTCGCGATCGCGGTGGACTCACCGTGGTCGAAGTAGACCTCGGTGCCGCCGGGGAACGGGTTCAGCGCCACCGCGGAGGCGCTCGCGCCGCCGAACGCCGCGGCCGCCCCACCCGCTGTCAGCGCGATCAAGACCGACATGATCCGACGACGCATCCGATATCCCCTTTTCGTGTAAGCACATTGGCCATGCCACCCTTGCCCAGCGTGCGCAGTTCGGCAATTCTATGTGACGTCAATCACACAAATGTCAGTGGGTCGCCACGCTCGCGTCCGCCACGAACGCGCTCGCATGATCGGCAGCCCACTCGGCGTAAGTGCGGGCACGACCGAGGATGCGGCGCACGTCATCGGTGATGATCGCGTTGCGTCCCGCACGCACATAGGCTTGGCCTGCCAGCGCCCCGTCGGCGAATTCGGCGGCCATGCCGATCGCGAGCATGAACTCCCGTGCTTCGGATTCCGCGATGTCGACGACCTCCACCGGGTGCCCGACGACATCGGCCAGGGTCGCGGCCTGGTCATGGGTGGTGCGCAGCTCAGGGCCGGTAAGGGTGTAGATCTTGCCCGCGTGCTCGGCGGACACCAGCGCCTCGACGGCGACCGCGGAGACGTCGCGAGGATCGATGACACCCTGCGCTGCGTCAGCGGTCATATTCGGCACCGGCTGCCCGGAGCGGATGGCATCGGCCCAGCTCAGTGTATTGGAGGCAAAGGAGCTGGGGCGCAGGATAGTCCAGTCGACGCCACTCTCGCGCGCGGCCTGCTCACCGGGCAAATGCCAGGTCCCGACGCGGCCGAGTTCGGTATCCCCGGTGCCGATGGCGGAAAGCTTGACGATGCGGCCCACGCCCGCGTCACGCGCCGTAGCGATCAGCGCGCGGTCGGACTCCACGTACTCCGGGCCGAGGACACCGACGATGAACGCGGCCTCCGCGCCGTCCATGGCCGCCCGCATGGACGCGAGGTCGGTGTAATCGCCCCGCACTACCTCTACGCCCGCAGGGACCTCGGCACGACTCGGATCCCTGGTGACAGCGCGAACCGGCACACCCCGTTCGGCGAGCTGACAGACGATTTCACTCCCGATGGTGCCCGTGGCACCGGTGATCACGATCATGGGGACCACCGTGCCGCGAATCAGCGCAGGTCTTCTAGGAAATTTCGGCACACCCGCCGTGGCCGGGACTGCCTACAGTGGATGCGGTGACCACCATGCTGCGCCCACCCGTCGTGACGGCCGACCTGGTCGAATCGTCCGAGCCCGCGCCGGAGTCGCTGCGACCATGGCTGGCCGAACTCGGCCGGATCCCGACCGTGCTCGATCTGTCCGAACCGTTCGCGCACGTTCCGCATACGTCGACCACCATCGTGCTGCGCGCCGAGCACGACGGTCCGCGCGACGCGCTCGTGGTCGGGCCGCAGACCAAGGCGATCTACTCGCGGGCGAACAAGCCAGCGGGCTGCGTCCGCCTGCGCTTGGCGCCCGGCGCCATCCGCTCGCTGCTCGGCGTCCCCGCGGCGGACCTCACCGATCGGATCGCGCGGTTGGCGGATCTCCCCGGCCCGGCCGCACACCTCGCCACCGAGCTGGTCGAGCTCTCGCCCGACGAAGTTGTCCCCTATCTCGAGGACGAGCTGCCACGCCGCGCCGCCGACGATCCGGCCCAGCGTGCCCACCGCCGCCTCCTCACAGCGGCGGTGGCCGCCATCGCCGACGGCAACCCCGTTTCGGTCCCCGCACTCGCCGCCCGGCTCTCGGTGAGCGAACGCCAACTCCGCAACCTGTTCACCAGCGGAATCGGCGTCTCACCCAAGCACTTCGCACGTATCGACCGAGTCCGCAAAGTTCTGTCCCGAGCCAGCGACACCCCGTGGGCCGACATCGCGGTCACCACCGGCTATTACGACCAGTCCCACATGACGGCCGACTTCCGCAGTCTGATGGGCGTTCCACCCACGTCATTTCTCCGGGGTGAGGTACCGGCCGCTACTCCCTGCGGGTCCCCTCTTCGCGCCTGAGAACCGATAGCCCAGTTGGATCTCGCTTCTCGCCAGGCTCCAAATACAACCGCTCACAAGGGAGCCGAGGCAGCCCCTCAGCGCCATCGGGCAAGATCTCTACCGCATCCTGGTAATGCGCACGCCGCCACTCCTGCGCGAACGTCATCGCCGCCGTGAAGGACGCCGCGAACTCCAGCCGAAGCCCATGCCAGAACACACTCAGTCGCACATCCGGCTCGGACGGGCTCGGGGATGAATCGCCGCTCATCACGCACCCGGCCCGAGCGTGGGGATCTGATCGTCCGGCATACGACATCACCCCTGAGCCCGGCGATTCGGCGGAACCTGATCCGCCCACGCACGAACAGCCTCGACCACCACCTGCCCGGACGGTCGAAAGGTATTGCGAGGAGGAACAATCCAGCAGCGGATCGCGGCCACCGACGCGATAGGAGACGGCAGTGCGATAGTCGCTCCGCCCCGCGCGACCGACACATCCAGCCGGAACAATTCGGCGAACAGCCGCACATCGTCGGGCAGATCAGGCCTGATCAGAAAGGTCCACCGCCCCGAACGCGGATGTCCGACAACAGGTCCCAGCTGACCACCTCGACTCTGTAGGTGCGCCTTCACCGCTTGCCCCAGCCGAGTAGGCATCGTCATCGCCCACACATACCCGGCCCGCACCACAATCCGGCCACTCTCGGGCGGGTCAACCACCGCGGGCAGGTCACACTCCCGCCGATAGAACAGACACCGCGAACGGGGCGTATCCCCACATGCTTCCATTCGTAACCCCCACGCGCACTTCTAGAGTCGGCTGACGTGCGCCCGGTCCCGATAGAGACAGCGTCACCAGGACGGGAGTGAACAGCCAGGGTTTGAGCATCCCCACCGGGCGCGATCCCAGCGTTGACCAGGCGCGGGGCCGTTCCAACTGCGTTTCAAGGACTTTTGGGACGTTTGCACGTAAGGTTCGGACTGTCCCCCTGCCATCGGAGGTAGTACGGTGAATGAAGCGCTGCGGCAAGCTATGGCGAAAGCCGGTGTGACAAAACAACAACTTGCCGAAAAATGTGGTGTGGATATCAAGACAGTGAATCGGTGGGTGACGAACCCGACGCGCACACCTCATGCACGTCACCGGTGGATGGTATGTAGATCACTAGGAGTAGAGGAGGCTGATTTGTGGCCTTCAGCAGTACGACTGACACTCAAAACCGGACCCGACCGGGAAATAGTCCAAGTATTCCCCTATCGCTCGGCCGCTCCGGCGTCATTATGGCGGACACTGATCTCCAACGCCAGAAGCGAACTCACTTTCGCAGGGTACACCAATTATTTTCTTTGGCTGGAGCACGCGAACTTTGGAAATACCCTTCGACGTAAAGCGTCGAACGGGTGCCGAGTCCGGTTCTTGATTGGCGACCCAGAGAGCGAGACAACCCGCGAAAGAGAGAGTGAAGAAGATGTCCCACTGACTCTTTCTACGCGAATAGCCGTCACGACTGGCGAACTACAGAAGCTGCGAGGAACCGACAACATAGAAGCGAGATTCGGCACAGACCACGTCAGCCTGTCCGTGTTCCGCTTCGACAACGACATGATCGTCACTCCCAATCTTGCTCGAAGAGTGGGCCACGATTCCCCGATGCTGCATATCCGGCGCGAACAGGACGATGGGATGTTCGATCGGTTCAATGACCACGTCGAGGAATTGTGGTCGCGGGGAGCCAGCATCTGGGAGGATGGGCAGCATGGGACGGCGTGACTACGAGAACGACCCGAACGCACCTCAGCCGAATAGCCTGGTACCAGCGGCATCCGTGGTGGTAGTGAACGAGGCCGGTCAAATCCTGTTACAACGCAGAACCGATAACGGCATGTGGGCATTGCCGGGCGGCAAGATGGAATTGGGCGAATCACTTGCCGATTGCGGTATCCGGGAAACCAGAGAAGAGACCGGTATAGATATCCACATCACCGGTATCATCGGTACTTACACGAATCCCCGCCATGTCTTCGCATACGATAACGGGGAGGTCAGACAAGAATTCTCGATCTGCCTCCTCGGAGAGCCGGTCGGCGGAAAGCTCAGCGTCTCAGACGAGTCTCACGAGGTTGCATGGTTCACCCCGGCCGAGATCGACTCATTGCCGATGGTCGACAGCATCCGGCGCCGCGTAAACGATTGGCGTTCAGGCAGATATCCCGTAATCAGATAGGGCGGGGAACGAATGGCACCACCGCAGGACCCGATCCGTTTCGCACACGAAGGGTTGGTGGCCGACTCGGTGCCCAAGACACTTGGTTCCGCTGGTCGACGTGTCGGCGATTCCCTCGCAACCCAGATGGAACAGCGTGTGGTCGAGCTGCGGCATATGGATGACAGCGTGGGTGGAAGGGATCTGTTCCCGCTGGTGCTGGAGGAGTTCGAGAACGCGCAGAAGGTCGTCACGGAGTGCAGCTACGGCGAGCGGATAGGCAAGCGACTGCGGATCGTCGCCGGTGAACTCGCACAACTCGCCGGGTGGGTCGCGAGCGACGCAGGTAGGTACGGCGAAGCGCAGCGCTTGTACCTGAGCGGTGCATCGGCAGCGGATGACGCCGGAGACCGTGTCCTGACAGCGCAGCTACTCTCGAGCCTGAGCTACCAGATGGCCAACGTCAGCAACCCGCACGAGGCGGCGCTGCTCGCACGAACCGCTGTCAAGGGAGCACCTCATGCGCCGCCGACAGTCCGGTCATTGCTGATAGACCGCTTGGCCTGGGCATGCGCACGCTCACGCGATCGCGAGGAGGCGAGGCGAGCGCTCGACGCGGTGGATGACGCGTACGACCGCCGTTCGCCCGATATTCCGGAGCCCGAGTGGGTGTATTGGATGGACCGCACGGAGATAGACGTCATGGCGGGTAGGTGCTTTGTCGAAATGGGCGATCCGGCTAAGGCAGGTCCCCTTTTGTCCAGAGCCATCGGGCAACTATCCGCTGACCGAGTCCGTGAAGTAGCCCTGTACCGCACTTGGCTCGCGGAGTCGTTCCTGAAGACGAGTGATCTGGACGCAGCCCGCGCAACTATCCAAGAGGCACGGTCCGCAGCAGACACCGCCCACTCGACCCGGCTCGATCGGCGAATCGCCGAAATCGAAGCAATGCTGGCATGAGCTCCTCAATACGCTGCCTGTAAAACCGACCGTAATCCCGTACCTGCTCAGGGAGACCAGAATGAGCAATCGACGTGACTACTATCGAGATCTGGACGCTCCGAAGGCCAATAGTCTCGTTCCGGGTGGCTCCGCCCTGATCGTCGACGGCGACGGTGCGATTCTCATGCAGCGCCGGGCCGATTCACGTAACTGGTCGCTACCAGGCGGCACGATGGAGATCGGCGAAACGCTCGAACAGTGCGTGATCCGCGAGACGAAGGAAGAGACGGGTCTCGATATCGAAATCACCGGCCTGCTCGGTATCTACACCGATCCGGAGCACGTCATCGCCTACTCCGACGGCGAGGTACGGCAGGAATTCAACGTCACCTACTACGGCCGGGTGATCGGCGGCCAACTACTGGTCAGCGACGAGTCCACCGACGTTCGTTTCCTTCATGCGGAACAGCTCCGAAGCGAGCCAGTACACAACACCGTCCGGCTCCGCTTGCAGCATTACGCCGAAAATCGAATCCAGCCATATCTGGGATGATCTGGCCAGCAGCGGAACAGCACAGCTACGGCTGGTGTGGCGTACGACCGGCGGCCTTGGCTCGGCGCCTGGCCATCTCCTCCCGCTCCAGGACCAAAGCCTCCTCGAGAGTCGGTGCGGTGCCGCCGAGCCGCACGGGGACCCATCGGGCTCCCTCGGGCATCGGGTAGTTCCGCTGGGCGTTTTCCAGCAGCTCGTTCATGCGGGTGCGCATGGTGGCGGTGAGTGCGTCCGCCGGTTCGGCGGGCGGGATCGGGGCGCCGATGCGGATGTGGATCGGAAACTTGTGGCGGCCCAGCTGTTTCGGGATGTCCTTGGTCCAGACACGGTGTGCGCCCCAGATGATCAGCGGAATGATCGGGACGTCGGCTTCGATGGACATGCGCGCCGCGCCGGACTTGAATTCCTTCAGCTCGAAACTGCGGCTGATCGTCGCCTCCGGGTAGACCACGACCAGTTCGCCGTCGCGCAGTGCCGTCACCGCTCGGGCATACGACGCCGCGCCCGCGGTGCGATCGACGCCGATCGCCTTGCAGTGCTTCATAAGGAAACCGATGATGCCGTGTTCGAGTTCGGCCTTCATCATGAATCGGACGTTGCGGCCGGACTTGCGCCCGACCAGCCCGACTTCCATGAAATCCAGATAGGCCGTGTGGTTGACGGCGAGCACGGCGCCGCCGGAGCGGGGAATGTGCTCTTGGCCTTCGATGTCGATGCGCAGACCCTGCGCCAGGAAAATGGTGCGGGCCAGGCCGGTGAGAACGTCGTAAACCGGTTCCCGCGCCATCGCAACTCCCGTTACTGCTCCGCCGCGTTCTTGCGAGCGGCCTTCTCCTTCGCCTCGGCGGCGTCCATCGCGTCCGCCTCTTCCAGGGTAGGAGCGCCGCCGCCGAGCCGGGCGGGCACCCAGTACGCGCCGGGCTCGTGCGCGTAGTCCTTCTGCAGGTCGAGCAACATCTCCTGCATGGTCGAGCGCAGCTTGGCGGTGAGTTCCGCGGCGGGCTCGAAGGGTTGGATCGGTTCGCCGACCGCGATCGAGATGGGCGTGTTGGTGCGGCCGAGCCGTTTGGGGAAGCCCTTGGTCCATACCCGCTGCGCACCCCAGATGACGATCGGGATGATCGGCACCTCCGCCTCGATGGCCATGCGCGCCGCGCCCGATTTGAATTCCTTGATCTCGAAGCTGCGGCTGATGGTCGCCTCGGGGTACACGCCGACCAGCTCGCCGCGGCGCAGATACTCCACCGCGGCCGTATACGACTCGGCACCCGCCGAACGGTCCACCGGAATGTGCCTGAGCGCCCGCATGATCGGGCCGGAGATCTTGTCGTCGAAAACCTCCTTCTTGGCCATGAACCGGATGTAGCGTTTCGGGGTGCGCACCGGCAGGCCCGCATAGGTGAAGTCCATGTAGCCGGTGTGGTTCACCGCCAGCACGGCGCCACCCCGCGCGGGGATATGTTCATCGCCCTTGACGGTGAACTTCAGACCTTCGAGGAAGAAGACGGTACGGGCCAGCCCGATGATCGTCCGATAGACGGGTTCCACAAGTCAGCTAGCGTAGTCGCTGACCGTCCCCTCCGGCAGTGCGCCGCGATCGCCGCCGCACCGGAGCGAGGACGCCTGAGCAGCCCAACCGCACGCCCTTAGAGAAGAGGATCGTCGAAGTGGAACGCGCCCGACCGGAACCGCGTGAATACGACCACAGCTCAGCACGCGATCGGATCCGGGCAGCAGCGAACGCGGAGGAACCATCCACAGCCGCGCACCCGCCCCGGCACCCGAACGCCCGACCGGATCGAGCAACGCTGATCGGTCCGGAACCATCGCCACTGGGACAACCGACCCGCATCTCCACGCACTCGACTCGGCGCCAGGGCGCCCGACCACCTATGCGCGCAGCGCTGATCGGCCTGGCACTGATCGGCGCGGGCGCGCTGACCGGCTGCGACTCCGTGGCAGGTATCCCGGACGACAGCGCCGCACCGGCAGCGGCGCGCACAACGCCACCCGCCGCCGTCCCGGCGACGACACCACCGACCACAGCGTCGGTGCCGCCGGTTCCCGATGACGCTCCGCCGGTGGGGGCGGTCGCCGGACTTCCCGCCGCTTCGAGCGCGGTGCAGCGCTGGGCTGCCGACCTGCAATCGCACACGATCGCCGAGATGCAGGAGAAGTGCTGGACCATCGCGCCGAAGAACGTGGCCGACATGTACGGCGACCTGCAGTCCATCCTGGCCGCCCTGGCCCAGCCGGGCACGGCGACCACGGACGCCGTCGTCTGGCAGAGCAGAACCACCACGGTCGCCGTCGACCGCGCCGAGGTCGAGACCGGCTACGCCTGTCCGCGCGTCGCCGCGGCGGGCGCGGACATCGCCTACAACGACGCCGACGCCAGGCACACCGTGCGCCGCTACCTGTCCCGCTTCATCGGGTCTCCGCTGGACCCGGCCGACAAGGAGGGCACCTACCCGCTGGTCTGCAAGGCGTCAGCCACCTGGGACCCCACGGCCACCGGACGCCCGATCCCGGCCCCGCTGGCCGGCAACCCGGGCATGCTGACCGGGACCATCGAGTTCGCCGACCAGCAGATCCGCTCGGAGCAGCTGAACACCGACTACATTGCGGTGCCCGTCCCCGTGACAAACTCCTCGGGTGTGACGCAGACCCGTACCTTCACCCTGCGATCCGGGCCGGACGGCTACTGCATCGGCGACGTCTCGCCGTAACTACTACCCTGGTTGGCTGGTAACAGCAGGAGGAGCAGCTAGTGCAGATCACCAGCGTCGGACACGCCGGATTCCACATCCGCACCGCGGCCGGGTCGATCCTTTGCGACCCCTGGGTGAACCCCGCGTACTTCGGCTCGTGGTTCCCGTTCCCGGACAACACCCAGCTGGACTGGGACGAGCTGGGCGCATGCGACTTCCTGTACGTCTCGCACCTGCACCGCGACCACTTCGACGCGAAGACGCTGGCCGAGCACGTCAACAAGGACGCGACCGTGCTGCTGCCGGACTATCCGGTGCCGGACCTGAAGCGGGAACTCGAGCACCTGGGCTTCCACAAGTTCTTCGAGACCGAGGACTCGGTCAAGCACACGGTGACCGGTCCGGGTGGCGACCTTGACATCATGATCATCGCGCTGCGCGCGCCCGCCGACGGCCCGATCGGCGATTCCGGGCTGGTCGTCTCCGACGGCGAGACCACCTGCTTCAACATGAACGACGCCCGGCCCGTCGACATGGACGTGCTGCACGACGCGTTCGGTCATGTCGACATCCACCTGCTGCAGTACTCGGGTGCGATCTGGTACCCGATGGTCTACGACATCCCGGCCCGCACCAAGTCGAACTTCGGCAAGCAGAAGCGTCAGCGTGGCATGGACCGGGCCCGCAGCTACATCGAACAGGTCGGCGCGACCTGGGTGGTGCCGTCGGCGGGTCCGCCGGTGTTCCTGGACGACGAGCTGCGCTACCTCAACGACGACCGCGGTGACGAGGGCAACATCTTCCCGGACCAGAAGGTGTTCCTGGAGCAGATGGAGATCCACGGCAACGCGGGCGGGATCCTGATGATCCCGGGCTCGGTCGCCGACGTGCGCGGCGCCGAGCTGACGCTGACCTATCCGAGCGACCCGGCTGAGATCTACGAGCACAAGGCCGAGTACATCGAGCGGATGGCGCAGCGCCTCGCGCCCGTGCTGGAAGCCGAGAAGGCAACCTGGGCGACCGGCGATGGCGCGCTGCTGGAACCGTTGCAGAAGCTGTTCGAGCCGATCATGGTGCAGAGCGACCTGATCTGCGACGGCATCGGTTACCCGGTCGGTCTGGTGATCGGCGAGGAAACCGTGGTGCTGGACTTCCCCAAACGCACGGTGCGCGGCCCCATCGAGGGCGAGGGCCGCTACCGCTACGGCTTCCGCATCGCACCGGAACTGGTCCGCACGGTGCTGCGCGACCAGGAGCCGGACTGGGTGAACACCATCTTCCTGTCCACCCGCTTCCAGGCCTGGCGTATCGGTGGGTACAACGAGTTCCTCTACACGTTCTTCAAGTGCCTCACCGACGAGCGGATCGCCTACGCCGACGGCTGGTTCGCCGAGGCGCACGACGATTCCGCCTCCACCGAACTCGGCGCCTGGGAAGTGCAGCGCCGCTGTCCGCATCTGAAGGCGGACCTGTCGAAGTTCGGCGTGGTGGACGGCAACACACTCACCTGCAACTTGCATGGCTGGCAGTGGGATCTGGAATCGGGACGCTGCAAGACGTCCAAGGGCCACGAACTGCGCTCACGCAAGCTGAGTTGAGCGCCTGAACCTCCGGACGGCATCTTCCGCGTCGACCGGAGGCGTTCCGGGGAAGCGACTAGGTGATCTCGCGGGTGAGCTTCGACGACCAGGGGCACCACATGCAGCCCGGCAGGAACGCGCCGCACGCCTCGTCCAGGTGGTCCTCGACGTAGATGATGCTGGCGTCGCAGACCTCGATCGCCACGGTGAAGAAGGTGATGGTGTCCGGGTCCAGGTAGAAGTTCCAGCCCGGGTTGTAGGGCGCCGGAGACTTCCGGATCCGCCCCATGACGTGGACAGACATCTGCTCCTCGCCGGACAGGATGCGACGGGCCTCGGCGATCCGCTGCTCGTTGGTCAGCTCGATGATGAATTCTTTGCCTGAGTAGTCGGTGAATGCGAAGAGCGCCATGACTTTCCCCTCTTGTCGATGGGTCCTGTTGTCCATGGATGGCGAACTCGGCACCGGTGCGACTCGATCGTATCGGCACTCAGCCGGATATTTGCTATAGATTTGCTAACGGTGCAGCAGTTGATCGGCGGTCGGTCTGGGCGGCGAAAAGAGAAGTAGTCCCGAAACTCAGCGGGAGATCCCCGCCGGGATCCCACTGTGCGCCGGGGTGGGACTGTGGCGCGCGGTTTTCGCGGTGCTGATCAGCTCCCGGATCGCGATCGCACCCCTGGCCACCGGCGCGGCGACCCGGCCATCCGGGTCGATCAGCACCGCGGACGGGGTACCGCGTACCCGGTAGCGCAATGCCGCTTCGTTGCCGCGCTGTACCAGCGACGGAATATCGCCCAGCCCGTTTTCGACGCCCCACGCGGCTTGCTCCGCCGCGTCACCATTTCCGACCGCCACGATAGCCAGAATGTCGCTGTTGCGCGCGTGCCAGCGTGGCAGCTCCCTGGCCAGTGCTGCACACAGCTCACAGCCCGGATGCACGAATACCAGCAGAACCCACCGCTGGCCGGCCAACAGTCCTTCCAGCGTGGTCTTCCCGCCTCTGGCGTCGAGCAGTTCGAACTCGGGCGCGATCGAGCCCGCCGGCAAGCCCTCCGCGCCCAATGTGGACAGCGCCTGCTCATCGACCCTGCGACGCAGCACACGCAGTTGCCCCGCGATCCACACCAGCACCGCGGACAACACAGCGACCACCGCACAACCGATCGCGTCGTCGGCGGGCAAGCCCATCGGCACGCGCGGGTGCGTCAGCGCGCCTACACCGACCGCCGCGGCGAGCACCACCAGAACACCGTTGCGTCCCAGTGTCTTCGGCCCGATCGGCGCCGCGCTCGCGGTTCCGAAGCACGAGCACGAAGGCCGCTCACCACGCCGCAACAGGCGCGCGATCATCACCGTGAACACGCCGAGCAACAGCAGTGCCGCCACCGCGGCGACACCGGAAGCCCACGGAAGCAGCGCAACGACAGCGATCACCGCCTCGGCGACCGGCAGTCCCCAGGCCACGGCAGGCACCCAGCGCAGCGGCACCCCGAAGTCCCCCACCGCCTGCCGGGTCGCGCTCCGATCCGCCAGCTTGCCCCACGCCGACAATCCGAACACGGCACACAGAGCGAGCCGCGAAACCCACACCCCGTATTCGATCAGCATGAGCGCACCATGCCACAGTCATGCACTTCGAACATGAATGACTCGACCAGGCTTGTCAGGACCGAGATCGAGTGGCGACGCCGACCGCAACGAGGGTCAGCACGCAACCGATGATCGCGGTCGCCGACAGGCCCGCCGTTGTCGGCGTGAGCAGGTCGAGGACCAGTGCGAACAGCAGTTGTCCCGCCACCGAGGTGAGGCCGAGCAGCAGCACACCGATCCAGCGGACGGTCAGGGCGGCCAGCGCGATGAACGCCACGCCGATGATCCCGCCGAGGTAGAGCCATGGCTCGGTAGGGAGCTCCGCCGGACCACCGGAGGTCGCGATCACGGTAACAGCGAGGACCAGCAGCGCGGACAGACCGACGCAGAAATTGACCAGGGCCGCCGAGATGGGACCGCCGACGGCGCCGACCTTGCCGTTCACCGCCTGCTGCCAGGCCAGGCCGATTCCGGCCAGCGCGGGGAGCACGATCAGCAGCGCGGTCGGCGCATCGCGCAGCGCTTCCGGCACGGAGAGGCCACCCGTTGCGGCGCGGCCGTGACCGAGTCCGGCAACCAGCACCGCGAGAACGCCGAGTGCCGCACCGGCCAGACGCACCGCGGTGACCGGCGTGCGCCCGCCCGGGCCGAGACCGAGACGGTCGACGACCAGGCTGCTGAGCAGCTGGCCCGCGACGGTGGCCACGGTGAACGCGGTGACGCCGATGGCCGCGACGGTGAGACCCTGGCATGCGACGAAGAACGCGCCGCACAGGCCGCCGAGCAGCTGCCACGGCCGCAGCGCACCTTCTGCCAACGCCCGCCGCACCTGCCGCACACCCTCACGCAGTCGCCCGCTGACCGCGAAGGCCACCGCGAGCACGAGGAGCCCCGTACCGAAACTGATAGTGGCCGCCGCGATCCCATCCTGCAGGCGTGCACCGAGCGCACCGTTGATCCTCCCCTGCACCGCGACACCCGCGCCGATCCCGAACCCGAAGACCAGCCCCAGCCTCACCTGCACGGTCATAGCCCGCACGCTACCGGGGCAAGCTCAACGCCCAACTCGAGTGGCACCTCACTGCGGCAAAACGCGAGAGCGGTCTCCGTGATGTGCCGCTCACCGGCGGCGTGGGAGCCAGCGGGGTGCCAGGGCGGCTATGGCGAGCATGGCGACGCCGAGGAAGGCCAGCATCGTGGACATGGAGTACCAGATGGTCACCACGGCGGCGAAGCCGAAGACCGCGAGTGCGACCACCTCGCTCAGCAGGCCGGACACGGAGGTGACCGTGGCGCGGGCCGGGCCCTCGATGGCGTCTTGCAGACGGGCGCCCGCGATGACCACCGCGTTGTGCACGATGCCGTAGGAGATGCCGATTGCCGTGAATCCGAGAGCCGTCAGCGGATACATCACGTCGGGCCGCCGGGCCGCGAGCCCCGCGACGAGCGCGCCCCCGAGGAACAGCGCACCGGCGATACCCATCGCGATCCCCATGGTCCGGCCCGATATCCCTTCGGTCCGCCCGCCGAGCACGGAACCGACCAGCGAACCGAGCACGGTGAGACCGACCAGCAGCGGCACCACCGCGGTGGAGACGCCCGCTTCGTGCGCGAGCAGAGCGAAATATTCATCGAAAGCCGTGATGCCGAACAGCAAGGCTTCCAGCAGCACGCCATAGCGCACGGCCCGAACCCGGACTGCTTCCCCGATACCGGCTTTGAGCATGCCGAGGTATCGAGCAAATGGCCGCGGCTGCTCGACCACGCCCTCCGGCAAGGCATTTCGCTCACCGACACCCGAAACAGAAGGGCTTACCGGCCGATCCGCATCGCTTGTGCCACCGGCAGGGGTTCCGTGGGTGGCGTCTCGGGCAGCGGCCCGCGTACCCGCGCCCACCATGAGGTCCGAGTCCACGGGACCTGTGCTGCCATTTTCGATCGACACCGTATCGACGCGGAAGGCTGAGTCAGCTGGATCTGTATGGGGCACTGGTGTATGCGTGGCACCGGATCGCGCCGCGCCGTCGTCTCCGGACGACTCCGGTACGACGTCTTCCAGGTCGTCGACGTCTACCGCGGACACCGCCTTAGGCGCGGTGGGCAACGTCAGCGCGATCACCGTGTGCAGGGCGGCGATGGCGACGCTGGACCAGCTGACCAGCGCGTAACCGCCGTAGAGATAGAGCGGGGTCGCCGCGACGATGGCGACGACGACGGCCGCTTCCGCACCCGCGCGGGTGTAGCCGAGGATGCGCGGGTAGGCCGCGGACTCGCCGCGGGCGGCGAGGTCGTCGTAGAGCAACGCCTCGAACGTGCCGGATGCCAAAGCGCCCGACGTACCCCACAGCGCGAATCCGATGGCGAAGCCCAGGAAGGAGGGCGCCACGGTCCACACAGTGAAGCCCGCGGTCAGCAACACACCGCTCAGCATGAGCAGACCGCGCCGTGAGACCGTGTCGGCCCACGCCCCGGAGGGCACCTCGAGCAGGAACGCCGTCGCCGACCAGACCGCGAACAGCAGCGAGATCTGGCCCGTGCTCATGCCGTGGTCGGCGAACAGCAGGGCATACAGCGCGTAGAGCGGAATCAGCTCACCGATGCTCGTGAAGAGCACGGCGCGAACTGTCAGCGAGCGCAGGCTGAGATAGTGCGCGCTACCCGTTGAATGGGCGCGCCGCGATCCCGGGGCTCAATAGCCGTAAATGAGCAAACGCATGCCGTCAGCATGCTCACGATCGCCATGCGGCGTCAAGGGAATTAACCGGGCGGCGTCACAGAAGTCGGTGCGGCGATCGGATCAGCCCTGGCACCCGACAACGAGCGCGGCGTCAGGACATCTGCTGGCGGCGTCGCCGATCTGCACGACGCCATGGCCTGGCCGGACAGCGGCATCAGGTGGGCAGGGCGAGCGGAGAGGTCAGCCGGAGCGGAGGTTCAGTGCAGCGGCACCCAGCCGTTGGCGTGGACCGAGTCCCCGTCGCCCAGTTCCCGATCCGTGGTACCGATACCCACCCGGCCTTGATTCTCGTTGAGGTCGCTGATCAGCTCGGACACCGGATGCGAGTCGCTGTAGTGGTAGCCCTGCGCGAGCGCGAAGCCCAGTTCGGTCAGCACCGCGGCCTGGTACTCGGTCTCGACCCCCTCGGCGATCACCTGGAGATCCAGTGCGCTGGACAGGGCGGCGATCACGCCGAGCAGCGGCGGCGCGGGCGAGTCCGAGCGGATCGCGGCGACGAAGGACTGGTCGACTTTGAGAATGTCACTCGGCAAAGTGGCCAGCCTGCTGAGCGAGGAGTACCCGGTGCCGAAATCGTCGATGGCGATGCGCACGCCCCGCTCGCGCAAGGTGTGCAGATTGGTGATCGCGGTCTGTGATTCGGCCGCCAGCTCGCTCTCGGTCACCTCGAGCACGAGCTGATCGGCGGGCCAGCCGGTACTGGCGAGAATGCCGGCCACCCGGTCGGCATAACCGGCCTCGGCCAGCTCGAGTCCGCTGACGTTCACGTTCAGGGTCAAGTCGAGCTGGGCGAAGGTCTCCTGCAGCCGCGCGGCGTCCGCGCAGGCCCGGCGCAGCACCAGCTCGTCGAGGTCGGAGATGAGGTCGTATTCCTCGGCGACGCGGATCAGGCCCTCGGTCGTGACGTCCGGTTGCGCGCTGGACGACCAGCGCAGCAGCGCCTCCACACCGACCGCTTTGCCGCCACCCTCGGTCAGGCTGACGATCGGCTGGTAGTGCACGTCGAGCGCGCCGCGATCGATCGCCTCGCGCAGCTCCACCGCTAGCGGCAACTGGCGCGAGGACTCCAGCACCGTCCGGTTGCGCCCGGCCTGCTTGGCCCGGTACAGGCCGACGTCGGCGCGGCTGACCAGCAGCGAGCCCGATTCCCCCGGCTGCCAGGACGTCACACCCGCCGAACAGCCGGTGGTCACCGCCGCGCGCAGTCGTTCGGTGAGCAGGATCGCGGCCTGCTCGGTCGTGTTCGGCAGCAATAACGCGAACGCGTCCCCGCCGTAACGGGCCAGACGCTGATCGGGGGCGAGCAGTTTCGACCAGGTGTCGGCCACCCGCTGCAGGACGGCGTCGCCCGCGCGGTGCCCCAGATGGTCGTTGATCTTGCGGAAGCGGTCCAGATCGACCAGCACCAGAGCCAGGCCCTGCCCGGACCGGGTGGCCTGCTCGATCGCGGTGTTGAGCGCACGATCGAAGCCGCGACGGTTGAGCAGGCCGGTGAGCACATCGATGTCGGCCTCGGACGCCATCCTGGTCAGGATGCCGACGACGATGCCGACGCCGAAGGTCACACCGGCTGGAATCAAGCCCGACCACCACGGCAGCCCCGGAGTCACCGGCCGGGCGGGCAGCACCCATAAGCACAGCGCCAACGCGAACGCGATGTGGGCCGCCGCCTGCGACCAGGCGAAGAACAGTGCGGCGTCGCATGCGACGAACACGTAGAACGACGCCAGGCTGATCGCGCCGACCGTGTTCGGGAACGAGTGCACCGCGATGGTCACCAGCACCGTGGCGATCGCGACGTAGACGTGGTGAATCGAATGCGGCAGTCTCGGCCCCCACGCGAGCAGCGTCAGACCGAGCACCAGCGCTACCGCCGCCGCCCCGCCGACCAGAGGCCGATTACCCTCCTCACCAGGGGCGATCGCGGTGATGAGCAGGCCGAGAACGCCGCCCATGACGTAGAACGCCCCGGTGGTCCGAGCCATGACCATAGCTGTCGCCAGCGCAGATGCGGCCCGCACCCGAGTCCGGGTATCGCCGCGAGACCCGATTCCTCGCACGAGGAATAGCCTAAACATAAGGAATCCCGCCGGTTGCCACATCCTGGGAATCCGGCACGGCGAACCGGTAGCTATTCACCTGTCCGTCATTCGCTCGTCGTCAGTTCGGCGGCCGCAGGACCTCGGTGCCGACGAACGGCACCAGCGCCGACGGAACCCGGACCGACCCGTCGGCCTGCTGATGGTTCTCCAGTATCGCAACGATCCAGCGGGTGGTGGCCAGCGTGCCGTTCAAAGTGGCGGCGATCTGCGGCTTTCCGTTCTCGTCGCGATAGCGCACGGCGAGCCGGCGGGCCTGGTAGGTGGTGCAGTTCGAGGTCGAGGTGAGTTCCCGATAGGTCTGCTGGGTGGGCACCCACGCCTCGCAGTCGAACTTGCGCGCGGCCGAACTGCCCAGATCGCCCGCCGCGACGTCGATCACGCGGTAAGGCACCTCGATGGCCGCGAGCATCTCCTGCTCCCAGCCGAGCAGCCGCTGATGTTCGGCGTCGGCCTGGTCCGGCGTGGTGAAGACGAACATCTCCACCTTGTCGAACTGGTGCACCCGGATGATGCCGCGGGTGTCCTTGCCGTAGCTGCCCGCCTCCCTGCGGAAACACGACGACCAGCCGACATACCGCTTCGGTCCGCCGCTCAGATCGAGAATCTCGTCGGAGTGGTAGCCCGCCAACGGCACCTCCGAGGTGCCGACGAGGTAGAGATCGTCGTCGGCGAGGTGGTAGACCTCCGCCGAGTGCTGCCCGAGGAACCCGGTGCCCGCCATGATCTCCGGACGCACCAGCACCGGCGGGATCATCATGGTGAAGCCGTTGGCCACCGCCCGCTGCGCGGCCAATTGCAGCAGGCCCAATTGCAGCAGCGCACCGTAACCGGTGAGGAAGTAGAACCGGGCGCCCGATACCTTCGCGCCGCGCTCGGTGTCGATCAGGCCGAGCGACTCGCCCAGCTCCAGGTGGTCTTTCGGCTGGAAGTCGAATTCCCGTGGCGTGCCGATGGTCTGCAGCACGACGTAATCGTCCTCGCCGCCCGCGGGAGCGCCCTCCTGCACCACGTTCGAGATGGCGCGGTGCGCGGCGTCCAGGTCGGCGTCGGCGGCGTTCTGTGCGGCCTCGGCCTCCTTGACCTTGACCGACATCTCGCCGGCCTGCGCGAGCAGCGCGGAACGCTCCTCTTTGCTCGCCTTTCCGATCAGCTTGCCCATCGCCTTGTGCTCGGCACGCAGGTTGTCCGCGGTGGCCACCGCGGCACGCCGCGCCGCGTCCGCCTC
>NZ_BDBA01000077.1 GCF_001612745.1 Nocardia amamiensis NBRC 102102
CGCGCACCGGCGGCGGGACACCGGACTGGTCGCCGCTGCCGGTGCAGTACGCCGACTTCGCCCTCTGGCAGCACGCCGCCATCGGATCCGACAGCGATCCGTCTTCACGCGCGGCGAAGCAGGTGTCGTATTGGCGCGACCAGCTGGCCCAGCTGTCCGGGCCGCTGCGGCTACCGACGGACCGTCCACGCCCCGCCACGCCATCGACCCGCGGTGCGTCGACCGCCGTCACCATCCCAGCTCCGATCCACGACCAGCTGACCAGGATCGCGCGTGAGCACAACGCGACGTTGTTCATGGTGGTCCACGCCGCCCTCGCGGCGCTGCTCGGGCGGCTGTCCGGTGGCACGGACATCGTGATCGGCACCCCCATAGCCGGTCGCGGCGAACGAGCACTCGACGATCTGGTCGGGATGTTCGTCAATACACTCGCCCTGCGCGTCGAGGTCGATCCCGCGGCAACCTTCCACGACCTGGTCGACCGCTCCAGGGAAACGGCGCTGTCGGCATTCGGCAACGCCGACATTCCCTTCGAACGAGTCGTCGAGGAAGCCGGTCTCCCGCGCAGCGCGGCGGCCGATTCGCTCATCCGTGTGATGTTGTCGTTCCAGGACCTCGAGCAGCCCACGCTGGAACTTCCGGACCTGACGGTCGCCGCACTGGACACCGGCGAGATCACCGCCAAATTCGACCTGCAGGTGATCATCGAACCGCGACTGGCCGCCGACAACTCACCCGGTGAGATGATCGTCGTATTCGCCTACGCCACCGACCTTTTCGACGAATCGACGGTACGCTCCTTCGTGTCGCGGTTCGAGCGCATCCTCGACGCCGTGGCGGCCGAACCGTCGACAGCGGTGTGGGACATCGACATCCTCGACGCGGAAGAGGCCCGGCGGCTGGTCGCCGCGGGTTCGGCCACCCCGGCGCACGGCAACGAGCCGGACACCATCGCGCTGCTGCCGGATCTGCTGACCGCCGCGGTGGAGGAGAACCCGGACGGTATCGCGGTGCTCTTCGCCGACGAGTCCGAAGCACTGGGCGAACTGGAGTACGCCGAACTCGACGAGCAGTCCACCAGGTTGGCGCGGTCGCTGATCGAACGCGGTATCGGGCCCGAGGACCTGGTAGCGGTGGGCATTCCCCGATCGCTGGAGTCGGTGCTCGCGGTGTGGGCCATCGCGAAGACCGGCGCGGCTTTCGTGCCGGTCGACCCGCACTATCCCCGCGATCGAGTCGCACAGATGGTGTCGGATTCGCGAGCGGTGCTCGGTCTGACCGTCGGTGCGGTGCGCGCCGACCTCCCTGATGACGTCGAGTGGCTGGTCATCGACACCGCCGAGTTCGCGCACGCACTCGACCGGCACCCCACCGACCCGATCAGCGACCGGGATCGGACCCGACCGCTGCGTCCGGACCACCCGGCCTACGTCATCTACACCTCCGGTTCCACCGGTGTGCCCAAGGGCGTGGTGGTGACCCACGCCGGCCTGCCGAGTTTCTGCGCCGAGCAGCGCGAGCGCTATCGCGTCACGAGTAGCTCGCGCACACTGCATTTCGCGTCACCGTCGTTCGACGCGTCGGTGCTGGAGTTGCTGCTGGCCGTAGGCGGCGCGGCGACCATGGTCGTGGTCGCGCCGACCGTCTACGGCGGGGCGGACCTGACCGCGCTGCTGCGGCGCGAGCGGGTGACCCACGCGTTCATCACTCCCGCGGCGCTGGCCTCGATGGACCCGGCCGGGCTCGACCGGCTCCGAGTGGTGATCGCCGGTGGCGAGGCATGCCCGCCGGAGCTGCTGCGGCGCTGGATACAGCCGATCGCAGGCAGGCGGACCCGGGAGTTCTACAACGGCTACGGGCCCACCGAGACCACGATCATGACCAATATCAGCGATCCGCTGTCTCCTGAGGGGCCCGTGACGATCGGCGGGCCGATCCGGGGCATGCGCGCGCTGGTGCTGGACGGCAGGTTGCGCCCGGTGCCCGAAGGCGTCACGGGCGAACTGTATCTCGGTGGCGGCCAGCTCGCGCGCGGCTACCACAACCGTCGCGCACTCAGCGCCGCCCGCTTCGTCGCCGACCCCTATGGTCCGCCCGGTGCACGGCTCTACCGCACCGGGGATATCGTGCGCCCGCAGCGGATCGGCGAGCAGACCGTCATACATTATGTCGGCCGCAACGATTTCCAGGTCAAGGTGCGCGGCTTCCGGATCGAGCCCGGGGAGATCGACGCGGAGCTATCCGGCCACCCGGACATCGACTTCTCGGTCACGGTAGGTCGTGAATCCGATTCCGGTGCAACGATACTCGTGTCCTATGTGTCGCCGGCGCCGGACGTGTCCATCGACACCGAGGCGCTGGTGGACGAACTCGCTCGCACGCTGCCCGCCCACATGGTGCCGACGGCCGTCGTCGTCCTCGACGAGATCCCGCTGACCCCGGTCGGCAAACTGGACCGGCGCGCTCTGCCGGAGCCGCAACTGGCCACCGCCCCGTTCCGGCCGCCGTCGGGACGTCTCGAACAGGCCGTCGCGGACGTGTTCACCGAACTGCTGGGTACGACCCGTCCGCTCGGCGCGGATGACGATTTCTTCCGCCTCGGCGGGAACTCGCTGATCGCCTCGCAGGCCGCGGCGCGGCTCGGGACCGTCCTGGACGCTCGAGTGCCGGTTCGGTTGCTGTTCGAAGCCTCGACCGTCGCCCTGCTCGCCGCCCGCCTGGCCGATTACGAGGGCTCCGGCCGCGGCGGGCTGCTGACCGCGCGTCAGCGGCCCGAGCGCATCCCGCTGTCGGCCGCCCAGCAGCGGATGTGGTTCCTCAACCAGTTCGACACCGGATCGGCGGCCTACAACGTGCCGATGGCGGTGCGGCTCACCGGAGATCTCGATGTGGCCGCACTGCGCGCCGCCATCGCCGACGTGGTGAACCGGCACGAGATCCTGCGCACGGTCTATCCGCAAACTGCGCAGGGGCCGGTGCAAGTGATCCTTCCACCGGAACAGGCCGTGCCCGGGTTCGAGGTGCGGACGGTGGCGCCGGAGGATGTCGAATCCACTGTCATGGCGGCGATTTCGACCACCTTCGACGTTACTGCCGAGGTTCCCCTCCAGGTGGCGCTGTTCGGTGTCGCGGGGGCGGATGGCGCCGAGCCCGTCGAGCATGTGCTCGCCATGGTGGTGCACCACATCAGCGCCGACGGGTCCTCACTGGTGCCGCTGAGCCGGGACCTGATGGTCGCCTACGCCGCGCGCACGGCGGGCACTGCGCCGGACTGGGCGCCGCTGCCCGTGCAGTACGCCGACTACAGCATCTGGCAGCACGAAGTCCTCGGTTCGGAGAACGACGCGGATTCTCGCGCCGCCCAGCAGATCGCCTACTGGCGCCGGACCCTGGCCGGGCTGCCCGAACAGCTGGACCTGCCCAGCGACCGGCCGCGTCCGGCCGTGCAGTCGTTCGCCGGCGGCAAGGTAGAGGTCCGCGTCGGCGCCGCGACCCATCAGGCCCTCGTCGACCTGGCCCACGACCATGGCGCGACCCTGTTCATGGTGGTGCACACCGCCTTCGCGGTACTGCTGGCCCGGCTCGCGCGGACCGACGACATCGCCATCGGCACCCCGATCGCGGGCCGAGGCGAAGCCGTACTGGACGACCTCATCGGCATGTTCGTCAACACCCTGGTCTTCCGCACCCGGATCGACGCCGGTGAGCCGTTCACCGAACTCCTGCTCCGGCAACGGGATGCCGACATCGAGGCGTTCGCCAACGCCGACGTGCCGTTCGAGCGGCTGGTCGAGGTGCTCGATCCGGTCCGCTCCACCGCCCGCCATCCGCTGTTCCAAGTGGGCTTCTCGTTCCAGAATCTGGCGGAGGCCACCTTGGAGCTGCCCGGCCTGACGGTGGCGGGGCTGGAACTGAACACGGGCTTGTCGCAATTCGACCTGCACCTGATCGTTGCCGACAGCTACGCCGAATCCGGCGCGGCGGCCGGTATCAACGGTTTCCTGACCTACGCCGCCGACCTCTTCGACGCCTCGACAGCGGACACCATCGTCGCGCGACTGTCGCGAATACTGGAGACCGTAGCGCGAGCCCCCAAGACCGCGGTCGGAGAGATGGCGATCCTGAGCGAGGCCGAGCGCGCGGACATCCTGGTGCGGCGCAACGCCGCGCAACGGCCTGCCGAGCGGCCTGCGACGCTGGCATCGCTGCTCGACGCCACCGTGGCGAACTCGCCGGATGCCGTCGCCGTGGTCGCCGACGCACCCGATGGCGCCACCGAACTGACCTACGGTGAGCTGGACGCGCGGGCCAATCGGCTTGCGCGGCACCTCATCTCGCTGGGAGTCGGTCCGGAGTCGCGGGTGGTGCTGGCATTGCCGCGTTCGGTGGATCTGCTCGTCGCCATGTACGCCACGGCCAAGGCAGGTGGCGCCTACGTGCCGGTGGACCCGGAGCAGCCCGCCGAGCGCACCCGTTACATCCTGGCGGCGGTCGACCCGGTCTGTGTACTGGCCGGAACCGGATTCGACACCGAGATCGCGCCGGTAGTGCGCGTGCCCGAACTGGATCTCGCGGGCCTCGATCCGATGCCGATCTCCGATGCGGACCGGATCGTCCCGCTGCGGCCCGATCACACGGCGTACGTGATCTTCACCTCGGGCTCCACCGGCCTGCCGAAGGGCGTCGCGGTGGCGCATGAGGCGATCGTCAACCAATTGCGCTGGAAGAATGTCGAATTCGCGCTGGACGCCGCCGACGCGATTCTGCTGAAGACCGCGGCGACGTTCGATTTGTCGGTCTGGGAATTCTGGTCGGCGGCGGTGTGCGGCGGACGATTGATCATCGCCGCACCCGACGGCCACCGGGACCCGGCCTACCTCACCGAGCTGATGGCCCGGGAATGGGTGACCACCCTGCATGTCGTGCCGTCGATGCTCGAGGCGCTGCTCACCGCGGGGCTGCCCGACTCGCTGTGGCGCGTGCTGGCCATCGGTGAGGCGCTTCCCGCCGCGCTCGCGCAACGCTTCCAGCGCGAACATCCGCGTACCGAACTGTTCAACCTCTACGGCCCGACCGAGGCGGCGGTCTCGGTCACCAGCCATCGGGTCACCGAGGGCGACGGCGTGACCGTGCCCATCGGCGTTCCCGAGTGGAACAACCGGGTGTACGTGCTCGATGATCGACTACAACCGGTTCCCGACGGTGTCGTGGGTGAGATTTATCTGGCCGGTGCGCAACTGGCGCGCGGGTACTTCGGACACGCGACGCTGACCGCGGAGCGGTTCATCGCCGATCCGTTCGGCGCGGGCGAGCGCATGTACCGCACCGGTGACCTGGCCGTGTGGAATGGCGCGGGTGAACTGGAATACCGCGGCCGCGGCGACTTCCAGCTCAAGATCCGTGGCTTTCGCGTCGAACCCGGCGAAATCGAGGCCACGCTGCTGACCCTGCCCGAGATCGCGCAGACAGTGGTGACCACGGGAACCGACGCGCACACCGGTGACCGCTTGGTCGCCTATCTGGTGCCCTCGGGCGACACCGCCGATCTCGATGTGGTGAAGTCGGCCCTCGGTGCCGTGCTGCCGTCGTACCTGGTGCCGTCCGCGTTCGTCGTGCTCGACGCGCTGCCGTTGACCGTCAACGGCAAACTCGACCGCGCCGCGCTACCCGAACCGGAGTTCGCGGCCGCGGTGTACCGGGCGCCGTCGACCCCGATCGAGGAGATCGTCGCAGGCATCTATGCCGACCTGCTCGGCGCCGGTCAGGTGGGCGCCGAGGACGACTTCTTCGCGCTCGGCGGCAATTCGCTGCTGGCCACTCAGGTCGCGGCCCGCCTCGGGGCCGCACTCGAAACGACGGTCGCGGTGCGCACCCTGTTCGAAGCGCCCACCGTGGCCGGGCTGGCCATGCTGGCCGAACAGCGCGCGGGCGCCGGCGGCCGCCGCGCGCCGGTGGCGGTTCCACGACCGGAACAGATCCCGCTGTCGCCGGCCCAGCAACGGATGTGGTTGCTCAACCAGTTCGACACCACCTCCGCGGTCGACAACATCCCGGTCGCGGTCCAGCTGACCGGCCCCCTCGATGTCACCGCCCTCCAGCAGGCCGTCGTCGACCTCGTGGCCAGGCACGAGACACTGCGCACCCGCTACCCGCAGACATCGGCAGGCCCGGTGCAACAGGTGCTCGACCCATCCGATGTCCCGATCGATCTCCTGCCCAAGCGGATCGGCGCCGACCAGGTCGGCCGAGAGATCCGCGATGTCGTCACGAAAGGCTTCGACGTCACCGTCGACGTCCCGTTCCGCACCGTGCTGTTGCGGCTGTCCGACACCGACCACGTGCTGGTCTTCGTCGCCCACCACATCAGTGCCGACGGGTGGTCGATGGGACCGTTGACCCGTGACGTGATGCGCGCCTACGCCGCCCACACGGCCGGAGTCTCGCCCGACTGGTCGCCGCTGGCGCTGCAATACGCCGATTACACCTTGTGGCAACACAGTGTGCTCGGCGTGGAGGACGACCCGCGCAGTCTCATCGCGCAGCAGATCGAATACTGGCGCTCGACGCTCGCGGGACTCCCCGACGAGTTGCCGCTGCCCACCGACCGCATCCGGCCCGCGGTGCAATCGTTCTCCGGTGGACGCGTCGGTTTCACGATCGACGCCGACCTGTACCGGGAGCTGCGGGCATTGGCCCGGGCACAGAACGCGACGCTGTTCATGGTCGTGCACGCGGCGTTCGCGGTGCTGCTGGCGCGCCTGTCCGCTAACGACGACATCGCGATCGGCACCCCGGTGGCCGGCCGTGGCGAGCCGGAATTCGACGACATGATCGGCATGTTCGTCAACACACTCGTGCTGCGCACGCAGGTGCCGGGCGGGCTGACCTTCGAGGAATTGCTCGCACAGACCAGGAGCACGGATCTGCAGGCGTTCGCCCATGCGGACCTGCCCTTCGAACGTCTCGTGGAACTGCTCAACCCGCAACGCTCCACGGCGCGGCATCCGCTGTTCCAGGTGTCGCTGACCTTCGACAACCTGCCCGAGAAGCGTCTCGAACTGCCCGGATTGGCGGTGCAGGCGGTCGATTTCGAAGCGGGTACCGCGAAATTCGATCTGTCGCTGGCCATCCGGGAGAACAGCGTGGCGCTGGAATCCGGTCACGACGTCGGCCTGTACGCGGAGTTCTCCTTCGCCACCGACCTCTTCGATGACGCGACCGTGCGAGGATTCGCGGATCGATTCGGTCGAATTCTGGCGGCGGTGGCCGCGGATCCGACCGTTGCGGTCGGGGACATCGATCTCCTCAACGAGTCCGAGCGCGCCATTGTTCTCGGTGAACCGACATCGAGCAACGTTTCGGCCGCTGCGGCGACGCTGCCGGGGTTGATCGGTGAGCAGGCGC
This sequence comes from Nocardia amamiensis NBRC 102102, assembly GCF_001612745.1. Taxonomy (GTDB): domain Bacteria; phylum Actinomycetota; class Actinomycetes; order Mycobacteriales; family Mycobacteriaceae; genus Nocardia; species Nocardia amamiensis. The sequence continues at coordinate 7,405 of NZ_BDBA01000077.1, forward strand.
GGTTGCGGCCTGATGCGGTGGCTGTGCGGTTCGGGGATGCGACGCTGAGTTTCGATGCGTTGTGTCGTCGTGCGAACCAGGTGGCGCGTGGGTTGATCGCGGTCGGGGCGGGGCCGGAATCGCTTGTCGCGGTGGCGGTGTCGCGGACCGAAGAGCTGCCGGTCGCGTTGCTGGGTGTGCTGATGGCGGGTGCGGCGTACCTGCCGCTCGATCTGAGCTACCCGAGCCAGCGGGTGGCGGGGGTGCTGGCGGACGCGGCGCCGGTGTGTGTGCTGACCACCGGCGAGGAACGCGCGGCCTTGCCGGACAGCGAGCTGCCGGTGGTGGTGTTGGAGCAGACAGTGGAGTTCGCTGATGATCCGGTGACTGATGCGGAGCGGGTGGCGCCGTTGCGGCCGGAGAATCTGGCGTATGTGATCTATACGTCCGGTTCTACTGGGGTGCCGAAGGGTGTGGGGGTGACGCATCGGAATGTGGTGGAGTTGTTCGCCAACACTGAGCCGTTGTTCGGGTTCGGCGAGCGTGATGTGTGGACGGTGTTTCATTCGTTCGCGTTCGATTTCTCGGTGTGGGAGTTGTGGTGCGCGCTGGCGAGTGGTGGCAGTGTGGTGATGGTCGATTACGCGACTTCGCGTTCCCCGGAACTGTTCCGGGAGTTGCTGGTTCGGGAGCGGGTGACGGTGTTGAACCAAACCCCGTCGGCGTTCAGTCAGTTGATCGAGGCCGACCGGGAGGCCTCGGCCGGTGAGTTGGCGTTGCGGTATGTGATTTTCGGGGGTGAGGCGCTGGATCTGCGGCAGTTGTCGCGTTGGTATGAGCGGTATCCGGTGGATGCGCCGCGGTTGGTGAACATGTATGGCATCACCGAGACCACGGTGCACGTGTCGTTCCTGTCCCTCGATGAACACGTGGTGGATAGTGCTATGAGTCTGATCGGCCGGGCACTGCCCGGGCTTGATGCTCGTGTGCTGGATGTCCGTTTGCGTCCGGCACCGTTCGGCACTCCCGGCGAGATCTATGTCGCAGGCAGCCAAGTGTCTCGCGGGTATGTGGGGCGGGCCGGTTTGACCGCCACGCGGTTTGTGGCCGATCCGTTCGGTGCGCCGGGGTCGCGGATGTATCGGTCGGGGGACATCGCGCGGTGGACCCGCTGCGGTGGTGAGCCGGGGCTGGCCTATGGCGGGCGGGGTGATCAGCAGGTGCAGGTGCGGGGTTTCCGGATCGAACTCGGTGAAATCGAGGCGGCGTTGCTGCGGTGCCCGGGTGTGAGTCAGGCCGTTGCGCTGGTCCGCACCGACCCGGTGCTGGGGGAGCAGTTGGTCGGATACGTCGTGCCCGAGTCCGGGGCGGATGTGGACCCGGCCGAATTGCGGATCAAGGTCGCCGAATTTCTGACCGGCTATATGGTGCCTGCGGCGATCGTTGTGATCGACACCCTGCCGTTGACGGTGAACGGGAAGCTCGACCGTGCTGCGCTGCCCGCACCGGAATTCCGGGCGCGCGTCTATCGTGCGCCCGCCACCCCGGTGGAGGCGGCGGTCGCCGAGGCCTTCGCGGAGGTACTCGGCGTCGACCGGTTCGGGATGGACGACAACTTCTTCGAACACGGTGGCAACTCGCTGATCGCGGCGAAGCTCGCCGCCCTGCTGTCGAGCGCGGTGGGTACGAAGGTCCCGGTGATGCGGGTGTTCACCGCGCCCACGCCGGGTGAGTTGGTGGCGGATCTGGCGCGCCGTGCGAGCGGGCAGGTGGAAACCGAGGCGGCGTTCGACATGTTGTTGCCGCTGCGGCCCGGGGGTTCGGCGGCACCGCTGTTCTGTGTGCATCCGGTGTCGGGGATTTCCTGGTCGTATGCCGGGTTGGCCGCCTACCTCGACCCGGACCGGCCGCTCTACGGTTTGCAAACCCCGGTGCTGGCCGCCGAGGCGGTGATGCCGGAGTCGATCCAGGACTGGGCGGCGCGCTACGTCGAACAGATCCGCTCGGTACAACCGGAGGGTCCGTACCACCTGCTGGGTTGGTCCTTCGGCGGGGTGATCGCCCACGAAGTGGCGGTGCAACTGCAACGCGAAGGCGACACCGTCGCGCTACTCGCGGTCATGGACAGCTATATGGCCGATCCGCCCGGAACGGTGGTCACCGACGCCGGTCAGGTGCCTGCGGCCGAGTTGATCGGCGGGCTGCTCGGTGCAGCGGCCGGGGATCTGGGCAACGTCGCGGAATTGGATTGGGCGGCACTGCCGCAGATGTTCACCGAGTTGCCCGAACCGTTCGCCTCCTTCGGCGCCGACCGGGTCACCCGGATCCTGGACGCGGCAGTGCACTCCGTGGCCCTGCGCACCGCCTACCGGCCCTCGCAATACCAGGGTGATGTCGTGTACTTCACCGCCGCCTTGGATGACCCCACCGGGCATGTGGGGGCCGCGCTCTGGGGTGAGATCGTCGACGGCACGGTCCATAACCACGCCGTATCGACGACGCATTGGCAGATGACCACCACCGCTGGACTCGCCCAGATCGCCGAGGTCCTGACCACGATATGGCGAGAAGGCATGACCAACCGAGAGTGACCTCCGGCGTCGTCGCGAGATCACCCGGTCAGCCGTTGGAGCGGCTGGCCGGGTGATTCGCGCACACAGCACAGGAAAACTGTCACGCGGGAAAGCTCGTTTCTGTGGCACGCCCTCGGTGCATACGGGACAGCGCCGAGTTGTGCGGCCACACGTTCCCGATCGCTCATCGACTCGGAGCGTGAATTGCGTTTTAGGTACAGCCTTGCATGCTTCCGGTCTGCCCGCTGATGCCTGCCTGGCGGGCTGGGCGGAGGCCCGCCAGCAGGCACCCGGTTACTGGGCAGGCACGATCGGAGTGGCCCCGCCCGGACCCGGCGCGGGCGGAACCAGCGCACCAGCAGGCGTATTCGTGCTGGGTGCCGACCGCGGGGGCGGGGGAGCCAGCATCTGCAGTGGCAGCGGTGTCTGCGGCACCGCGGGCCCGCCGCGCCCCTTCGGGGCATCGCCGCACGCGGGATCTGTTGCCGCGCTGGATGCTTCGCTGCACGCCGAGGGCGGATCGGCCGCAACGATGGGTGCGGCGGATGCGGTCGCCGCAGCGACGATCAGCGAAACCGATGTCCCGGCCGGCGCGATCCAACGCCGCCATCCCGACACCCGGATCACAGCCATATCGGGTCACCGTAGACCGCGACCGAATTGTCGGCTGTGGCGGTGGATATGGACACGATCGCGAACGAGCGCAGGCTCACCGCGCCTGCGCACGCATCGATCTTGATCTGCACCTGATCGACGGAGATCGAACCATGCGGCCCGGCGAGCGTTTTCGTGCCGAATGTGAGGGTGCTGATGGTGCCGGGCTTGATGGTTGTCGACATATTCGGCAGGGCCAGCGCGCTGCCGCCGACGGCGAGACCGGGCGAGGGAGCGACGGTCACCATCGCGTTCGGGCCGATCGCCGCGGAGATTCCGACGGTGAGTCCGTTGGACACATCGGCCTGGCAGCCGATCTGATATCCCAGCTGCAACGTCCCGGAATTCACCGCCTCCCCGCCTGCACCACCGATATCGGCTGCCGCCGACAACGTGACGAACCCTTCGCGGGTGAATGGCGTCGCGGCCAGGTTGGGTACGCGTTGCACGTCTTCAGCGGTCTTGCTGATCTGCAACTCCCAGCCGTCCTCGGTGGTGACGACGCGAGATTTGTCCGCCACTTGATCAGCGGACGCGGTGGGGGCGGTCATGCCGAACGCCGTGGTAGCGGCGATGCCGAGCATCGCGATGGTCGAGCCCTTCAAGGGAATCCTTAGTCCTAGTAACAGTCAGACGCCATAGTACGGCTTCGGTCTCGCGCTCCAGCACCGAGCGAGCGCCCCCATTACTGGGCAGTCACTCTTCGAATGCCGAGTGTTCTCGCTCGCGCCGTTTTCTCGGAAGACACACTGACACAGGAGATCACGATGACGGAAAGTGGTTCGAAAACTCTCGGTCCGGGTGCGGCATTGCCCCGGCACGGTGCACGATTGTGCGGCGGGGACCAGTGCCTCGCGACCGCCGACGGGCCGCCGTAGTGGCCGTGGACCGGCCCTGTCCGGCCCACACGCGGCCGTTTACGCATCGGGTAAGCGCCTCGAAACCCGTCCGGCCAGTATTGCCAGTGACAGACGACAATCGTGTGGCGCAATGTAATCGGCCGGATTGCCCGCCGTTGCTGCTGCACGGAAAGGGCTTGCCGTGCCGACGATACTGCAACTCGCGACTCATCTGTTTCTGCAAACGCTCGTCATTCTGGTGACGTACCAGCTCATCTGGCCGATATTCCGCAGGCTTGCGCAGTTGGAGGTCGTGGCGGTGATGGTCGCCGGTTTTCTGTCGGGGCTCTCGGTGCTCGGCCTGATCCGGCTGGGCGTTCAGCGGTGGCTGGTTCCGGCCGTGTTCGGCCCAACGGGCGAGGAACCCGAACCCGTACACCGCGCCACACCGGCGGTCGATGTCCCGTGAACGGCAAGGCGATCCTGGCGGTGCTGCTGTACGCCGCTCTGGTGGTGGCGATGACGTGGCTTTTCATCGCCGGGTGGGCTCATGGCGGCTATCTGTGAATTCATCCGGCCCGTTCGATGCGTTTCCAGAGTCGCAGTGCGCTTCGGCTCGGATCGACGCCGAGTTCGCGACGAATCGTTTCCAGATAGCGGGCGAGTTGTGACCGTGCGGCCACTACGTTGCCTTGCAGCAGACTGACCTCGGCGATCGCTGTGGACGCCGCCTCCGAGTAGGGATCCCGCTCCAGGACCGACAGAGCGATCGGGAGTGCTTTGTGGGGCAGGCCGCGAATCAGGTAGAGGCGCAGCAGGCGGCTCTCCGAATACCGGTGTGCGACCTCATGTTCGCTGCGACAGGAGTTGAATGCGTCGTCGAAGGTGTTCTCCGGCAAAAAGGTTCGGTCGTAGTAGTCCAGCAGCGCCTCGTACGACGCTATCGCTGCCTCGAGGTCGCCGTCCGTCTCGGCGGCTTTTCCGGCAGCGAAGAGTCGTTCGACCTCGACGACGTCGGTCCACCAGCAGCCGGCGAAGTCGAACCAGTACTGGCCCTTGCCATCGGAGCGGATGAAGGTGGACGGCTGCCGGGCGGCCAAACCGGGCTCGAGCAGATGCCGTAGGTAATGCAGCGTCACATGCAGCCGATTCGGGTTGCTGCGCGAGCGACGGCCAGGCCAGAGCAGCTCGGTCAGCTGCGGCGACTCGATGCGGACACCCTCGTTGAGCAGGAACCATTTCAGCAGCGTGCGGGCGCTCGTGCGCCCCAGCTCAGCCGCATCGTCGATCGGATCGCCGTCGCGGGAGATCTGGAACGGCCCGAAAAAGCGCGCCGTGAAGTGGTGTGTCGCGGCGGTCGACGGGTCTGGAATCTCGTTCCGCGCGCGTGCATGCCGTTCCGGCATTGTGGGCCTCCCCTCCCAGGGCTGAGCCGCATCGAGCAACAGGGGGCGTCGTTGTCCCGGTAGCCGGCCCCGCCCCGATGCGTCGTGCCGATGGTTCCGGGGCCGAAACCGAGCTGTGTGGTCGGTTATGAAGGCTCATCCCGGACACCGTCATCTTGGGCCGAGTCTAGTGAATACCCAGGAACTTTCGTGATCCTTTCGTGCGACGTAAGCGCACCGGAAGTGGCCGCCTAATAGTGCTCGAGCGAGGAGAATCATGGCATCCAGCGCCAATTTATTGGCGCAGAGGATAATCGGCCGAGTAGCTCAACGGGCACCGCTGTGGCGCTCAGTCGCGTGATCAGCCACCAGGAATTCGCGACGCGCTGGGGCAGCACGGGCTCGGCCTACGCGACCTGGACCCGTCGCACGGCGCCGTCGAGCAAGCTCGCCTGCTGGTCGTCGACCACGAACTGCTGCGCGGATGGATGAGGCGACGTTCACGAGAGTGCTGCGGCCCAAGCTGGTCGGCCACAGATACGCGCTGAGAGCTCCGGCGTGGCGTGCAACCTCAACGAGTTCCGTCGCGGCATAGCCTGGTTCGGCGAAGGCGACGACGGCACCGAGCTCGGCTCGAGCGGATGCCGCAGATAGTGCGTGTCACGTGGAGTCGATGCGGATTGCTGCGTGTTCTGCGGACGAGCGACAGTGTCGTGGGTCAGCCGCCTTATCGAACACTCGGCTACTTACATGACCCTTTCGAGCGACGTAAGGGCTGCGAAAGTGGCTGCCGGGAGAGTGCTTCTGCGAGGAGGCATCCATGACCAAATCCGTACGACATCGACTCTCTGGATTGTCGGGCGACCAGCGGGCGGCGCTCGTGGAGTCGCTGCGCGCCCGCAAGGCAACAGAACAGACCGAGTCAGGGCACTACGACGTGGTCGTTCTCGGCGGTGGTGTCGCCGGCCTGACGCTCGCGCTTCAGCTTCGACAGCAGCAGCCCGGTATTCGGGTGGTTGTCGTCGAAAGGCTCACTCATCCAGTCCCCGAGGCCACGCACAAGGTGGGGGAGTCCACCGTCGAAATCGCCGCGCACTATCTGCGCGACGTACTCGGATTGCAGGACCACCTCGAGGCACGGCAGATCCGCAAGTTCGGATTGCGGATGTTTTTCAGCAACCACGACAACTCCGATATCACTCGTCGAGTTGAGTTGGGCAGCTCGGTGTTCGTGCCACTGAGCAGCTATCAGCTCGACCGTGGTCGTTTGGAGAACGAACTCGGGGTGCGCTGCTGCGAAGCCGGGGTCGAGTTCCTCGCGGGCTTCAAGGTGGTCGAGGTGGAATTGCGGCCCGATGACATGGTGCACCGGATCCGGATCGCAGGTCCCGACGGGGAGCGTAGCCTGCGCGCGCGGTGGGTGGTCGACGCCTCCGGCCGCGGCCAACTGCTGCAGCGTCACCACCGTGCTCTGCGTAGGCCGGTCGGGCACACAGCGAACGCGGCGTGGTTCCGTATTGCGCACCCGATCGACGTCGACGCGTGGACCGACGATCGCGAATGGGCCGAACGGATAGCCGAAGGTGACCGCGCCATGTCGACGAATCACCTGATGGGCGACGGTTACTGGGTCTGGCTCATCCGGCTGGCGTCGGGCTCTACCAGCGTCGGGATCGTTGCCGAGACCGAGGCACATTCGTTCGGTTCCTTCAACACCCTAGACAAGGCGCGGGAGTGGTTGCGCCGGCGCGAACCGCAATGTGCGGCAGTCGTGGATGAGCATGCGGACGCTATCCAGGACTTCCGGGTGATGCGCGACTATTCCTATGGATGTGAGCAGATGTTCTCGGGGGAGCAGCGCTGGTGTCTCACGGGTGAGGCAGGTGTGTTCCTGGACCCGCTCTACTCGCCGGGCCTGGATCTGATCTCTATCGGAAACGGGCTGGTGGTGGACCTGATCACCCGTTCACTGGCCGGCGAGGACGTCACCGCCCTGGGCGCGATGCATGACAGTCTGTTCCGTAACGTTGCCGGCATTTGGCTGGCGATCTACGAAAAGCAGTACCGGCTCATGGGCAACGCGCGTGTGATGTCGTCGAAAGTCATCTGGGACACCGCGTTCTACTGGGGCGTCTTCGGTCTGCTTTTCTTCAACGACAAGTTCCGCAGTGCGGCGGCGGTCCCGTCGGTTGCCGCGGACCTGGGGCGGCTGACCCAGATCAGCAACCGGGTCCAGCAGTTCTTTCGTGAGTGGGCCTCGATCGACAACTCCGAGCTGCCAGCGCAGTTCATCGACCTTTACGCGCCGCTGAATTTCATGGTCGAGCTGCACGCCGGCATGGCGGACGAGCTGACCGATGCTGAGTTCGAAAAGCGGTTCAGCGAGAACACGCGCCTGTTCGCTCAGCTCGCCGGTCAGGTTGTCAGCACGGTCATCGCCACCTACGCCGAGCGGACCCACGACGACGATGTCGTCGCCTGTATCCAGGGCTGGCAGCGCGACCCGATCATCGCCGGTCTGCTGGCTACCTATCGCAGTGAGCGGCACCGCAATCCGACGAGCCCGGACTGGATCACTGTCCCACGGCCCGATGCCGGACAGTCAACACCTGCTGCGCGAGCGGCAACCGCGTTCTGAGCGCCAAATCCTCACGGAGGCAAAATGTTCAACCAAGCAAGCGAGTCGGTCGATGTGGCTGTCATCGGCGGCGGCATTGCCGGACTCACCCTGGCCCTGCAGTTGAAGCAGACCATGCCCGAGCTCGCGGTCACCGTGATCGAACGGCAGGCGCATCCAGTTGCCGAGGCGGCCCACAAGGTCGGTGAGTCCAGCGTCGAGATGCAGGCTCACTACCTGCGCGATGTGCTCGGTCTGAAAGACCATCTGGAGAAAGAGCAACTGCGTAAGTTCGGGCTGCGGATGTTCTTCCCCCACGATGGGAATCACGACATCGCCCGCCGCGTGGAGTTCGGGCAAATCGAAGAGGCGCCCCTGCCCACCTACCAGCTCGATCGCGGTCGCCTGGAGAACCACCTGGGCGTCCGCATCGCCGCCGAAGGAGTGCGATTCCTCGACCGTCAGCGTGTCATCCGCGTCGATCTGCGAGGCGGTGACGAGCAGCACCTGATCGAGGTGAGCGACGGTAACGAGCATCGATCCATTCAGGCGCGGTGGGTGGTGGACGCGTCCGGGCGCGCGGGCCTGCTCAAACGTAAGCTCGGCCTTGCCAAACCGATTTCGCACCGGGCGAACTCGTCGTGGTTCCGGGTAGCGCTTCCGGTCGACATCGGCTCCTGGTCCAGCGACGAGAACTGGCGAGCGCGCACGGATGTCGAACGGGGCCCTTACGGCCGCCGCGGTGGCGCCCGGCGCTTGTCGACGAATCATTTGATGGGCCATGGGTATTGGGTATGGCTGATCCCGCTGGCATCGGGATCGACCAGCATCGGCATCGTCGCGGACGCCGACATTCATCCGCACGACGGATTCAACACGCTCGACCGCGCCCTGGAATGGCTCGGCAGCCATGAACCGCAGTGCGCAGCGGCCGTCGAAGGTCATCGCGACGAGATTCAGGACTTCCGGATCATGCGTGACTACGCCTATGGCTGTAGGCAGGTGTACTCCGAGGACCGTTGGTGTCTCACCGGTGAGGCCGGGGTCTCGATCGATCCGCTGTACTCCTCCGGCGGCGACCTCATGGGGATCAGCAACGGGCTGATCGTGGATCTGATCGAACGCGACCGCGCCGGCGAAGACATCCGGGAGAAGGTCGTCGCGCACAATCAGGTTTACCTGGTGCTCAGCGAGATCTGGCTGGTCGCCTACCAGCAACAGTTCCAGCTGATGGGTAACCCCCAGGTGATGGTGGCAAAAGTCATCTGGGACACCATCATGTACTGGTCAGTGCCCGGCCTGCTGTTCTTCCATGCAAAGTTTCCGCGCCTGGGCGACAGCCCCCGATCGATGGCCAATCTGCTTCGCGCCTGGAAGATCCACACCCGCGTGCAGCAATTCGCGCGCGAGTGGCATGCGGTGGACGACCGACCGGCCGAGGGCGTCTTCGCAGAGCCGTACACCTTGTTGCCGTTCATCGTCGAGCTGCACGAGGGGATGGCCGCCGAGCTGCCGGACGACCAACTGGACGAGCAATTCGCCAAGAATGTCGCGCTACTCGAGCAGGTCGCCGGACAACTGGTGACCACCGTCATCGATCGACTGCGGGAGACACCGGAACTCTCGGCCGAGCCGCAGATCGAAGCCTGGCTCGCAGATCCATTGCTGACCGATTTGCAGTCGAAGTACCAGCAGTTGCACGAGACCAACTCGATCACCAGTGCGTGGGTCACATTGGGTCGGCAAAGCCCCTCGATGGCCTGAACCGGGACGTAGAACATGAACCCAGCAATCCGATCGGCCGCCGCAGTCGAAGGCGGACTTGCCCGGACACAGGACCACCGATGGCCGGGCCGACCATGACCGAACAGGGCCTACGGGCACGACTTGCCCACCTGCCACCCGAACAACGGGCCCGACTCGCCGAACGCCTGCGCCAAGTACGGACGCGGGCCGCAACGGAGCAGAAGTGGTTCGTCCGGCACGGGAGCACGGATCCGGCATTGCGACTGTTCTGCTTCTCCTACGCCGGCGGAGGCACCACTCTCTTCCGTAGCTGGAGCGACCATCTGCCCGAACAAGTCGAAGTGTGTGCGATCCAGCTGCCGGGCCGGGAGTCCCGGTCGAGCGAGCCACCCTATCGGCGGCTGGTCTCGCTCGTAGCCGACTTGGACGCGGCCATCACCCCACTGCTCGACCGGCCGTTCGCGCTGTTCGGACACAGTATGGGTGCACTCGTCGCGTTCGAACTGGCCCGACAGTTGCGACGGACCGGTGCGCGGCAACCAGAACGGTTGTTCCTGGCCGCATTCCGAGCGCCGCAGCTGCCGAACCCCAATATTCGGATCTATCACCTGCCCGACGAGGTGCTCAAAACGGTGCTGGCAAAGGAGGGCACGCCGCAGAGCGTGCTGGACAACGAAGAGATCATGCGTGCTCTCCTGCCGACACTTCGCGCCGATGTCGAACTGTGCGACACCTACGAGTACACCTTCGAAGCTCCGCTGCCGGTGCCGATGTCGGTCTTCGGCGGCCAGCAGGACGTGCGAGTCGGGCGCTCGGATCTCGAGCAGTGGAAAGTGCAGGCGGGCGACGAGTTCGGCCTCACGATGCTGCCGGGTCCGCATTTCTTTATCCAGGGCAGTCAGGACCTGCTGCTCGCGCAGCTCACCAACGAACTGCGGTCCACGATGAACCACGGAGGCGGTATACCGGCATGAGCGATCGACAGCACGACAACCTCCCCCGCGAACCCATAGCGATCGTCGGAATCGGATGCCATTTCCCCGGCGGAGCCGTTACCCCGGATGCCTACTGGGACATGCTCTGCGCAGGCGTGGACGCCACCCGCGAGCTCCCGCGGGATCGCTGGGAGGTCGGCAAATTCTATGATCCCGACCCTGCCAAGCTCGGCAAGATGAGCACCTTCCGCGGTGGCTTCCTCGAGCGGGTCGACCAATTCGACGCCCACTTCTTCGGTATCTCACCGCGCGAGGCGATATGGCTCGACCCGCAGCAGCGCCTGCTGCTGCGTGCGGTCTGGGAGGCGCTGGAAGATGCCGGCCAGGACGCGGACCGACTCGCAGGCAGCGACGTCGGCGTGTTCGTCGGCGGTTTCACTTTGGATTACAAGCTGCTGCAGAACTACGGGGTGCACAGCCGCTACGAACTTCAGGCGCACTCGGCCACCGGCATGATGATGACGATGCTGGCCAATCGGTTGTCACACGCGTTCGACTTCCGCGGCCCCAGCCTCACCGTCGACACTGCATGCTCCGGCTCGCTGGTAGCCCTGCACCTTGCGACGCAAGCGATCTGGAACGGTGAATGCACCCATGCCGTCGTCGGTGGCGTCAACGTGATGCTGGCCCCGAATATGACGATTGCCGAATCCAAAGGTGGGTTCTTGAGCCCCGATGGCCGGTGCAAGACGTTCGACGCCTCCGCGAACGGCTACGCGCGAGGCGAAGGCGCGGGCGTGGTCCTGTTGAAGCCGCTCGCCCAGGCACGGGCCGATCGCGACTCGATCTACGCGCTGATCCGCGGGACTGCCGTCACTCAGGACGGTCACACCAACGGCATCACTGTCCCGAACGGTGACTCGCAAGAGGCTGCCATGCGCGCGGCCTACGCGCGGGCCGGAGTTTCCCCCCACGAAGTGCAGTATGTGGAGGCGCACGGGACGGGCACCTCGCTCGGAGATCCGATCGAGGCCACCGCGATCGGTCGAGTCCTGTCGACGAACCGGCGCGCCGACGACCCCGTCCTCATGGGGTCGGTCAAGACCAATATCGGGCACCTCGAAGCCGCGGCCGGTGTAGCCGGCCTGATCAAAGCCGCACTGTCTCTCAAACACGGGCGCATTCCAGCGAACCTGCATCTGAAGGAGCCCAACCCCGCTATACCGTTCGACGAATTCGGGTTGCGCGTGCCTACGCAGTTGACCGAATGGCCACAGACCGATGGCCCTAGATACGCGGGAGTGAACTCGTTCGGCTTCGGCGGAACCAACGCTCATGCTGTGCTCGAGGGCCCGCCTCCGGAGAACTCGATCCCGGCGCACGGCGATGATCAGCGCCGCGTCGTCGTGTTGTCTGCCCGCACGGCCGATGCTTTGCACGAGTTGGCCGAGTCGATGTGCGCGTTCCTGGACGATACCGACCGCAACCTGGCCGATATCGCGTATTCGTGCAATCTCCGCCGCACTCATCACGATCATCGTCTTGCCGTGGTCGCGCGAAATGCCGATGAGGCCCGAACACGGCTGAGCGCCTACCTCGGCGACGCGAAGTCCGTCGGCGTAGTCGCGGGTCGCGCGCAGCTTCGGACCAGGCCCAAACTCGCTTTCGTGTTCTCCGGGATGGGTCCGCAGTGGTGGGGTATGGGGCGGCAGTTGTTCGACACCGAGCCGGTATTCCGTGCGGCCGTCGAAGCATGCGCCACAGAACTGCAGAAACACACCGGTTGGTCGCTTATGGATGAGCTCCTCGCCGACGAGGACCGGTCCCGCATGGCAGAGACCGAAGTGGCGCAACCGGCCAACTTCGCTTTGCAAGTCGGCCTTGCCGAACTCTGGCGCTCCTGGGGAATCGAACCCGACGCGATCATCGGGCACAGTGCAGGGGAGGTCGCTGCGCAATATGTGGCAGGGGTGCTGAGCCTGGAGGACGCGACCAAGGTCATCTACTACCGCAGCACTCTGCAACAGCGCACCTCGGGCAGTGGCCGCTTGCTGGCCGTCGGTATGACACCCGAAACCCTCAAGCAGGCGGTTGCCGACGCGGGACCGAAGGTGTCGGTAGCGGCGATCAACAGCCCGAGCGCGGTGACGCTCTCAGGTGACGCCGAAGTCCTCGAGAGCATGGCCGCACAGTTGGAGACCTTCGGCGTCTTCCACCGCTTCCTGCCAGTCGAAGTCCCGTTCCACAGCCATTACATGGATCCGCTGCGCGCGGACCTGGAGGCCGGCTTGGCGGGACTGCGCCCCTGCCGCGCCCAGCTGCCGCTCTACTCGACGGTCACCGGCAGCCGCATCGATGGAAGTGGAGCCGACGGCCGCTACTGGTGGCAGAACGTGCGGGCCACAGTCCTGTTCTCGGCCGCGTTCAGTGAGATGGTCGATGACGGGTACACCCACTTCCTCGAACTCGCACCCCACCCGGTCCTGGCAAGCTCGATGCGGGAGTTGCTCACCCGGCCTGAGGACGAAGGCTTGGTGGTCCCGTCGCTGCGACGCGATGAACCCGACGACGAGATTCTATTGCGGACGCTGGGCTCCCTGCACAGCCACGGTCAACCCGTGAAATGGGAGGCCTTCCATTCGGCCGACACACACTTGGTCAAGCTGCCGAACTATCCGTGGCAGCTCGAGACCTACTGGAACGAGTCGGCCGAGGCCCGCGAGGACCGCCACTACCAACAGGTACACCCGCTGCTCGGGCAGCGGATGAACGCCGCGCATCCCACCTGGGAAGTGGAACTCGATACCGGTCATCTGACGTATCTGGCCGATCACCGCATCCAGGAGAATGTCCTGCTTCCGGGCGCGGCGCTGATCGAGATGGCGCTAGCCGCCGCTCATCAGGTGTATGGCCAGGATGGCTACAGTGTCGACAAGCTGCAGCTGCACAAGGCGCTGGTGCTGGCACCCGTATCTGATGCGCGGTTGCGCACGACGCTGTATGCGGAGCAGGCGCGGGTCGAGATCGCCAGTTTTCTGGCGCTGCCCAGCGGCGAACGGCAGTGGACGATCCATGCGACCGCCCAACTTGGCGCGAGCGTCACAGCCTCCGAGCCGCATGATCTCGCGGCCATCAGCACTGGGTGCGGGAACCACGTTTCCCAGGACGAGTTCTACACACGGACACGCGGCATGGGATTTCAGTACGGGCCCGCGTTCCAGGCGGTACGCGATATCGCCACTGGTGACCGGGTAGCGATCGGCAACGTCGCGATTCCCGACGAGATCTGCGCCGGCGTCGGGGACTACCTGTTCCATCCGTCGCTGATCGATGCCGCCTTCCAGGTTCTGCTGATCGCGGCCACGCCGCCCGACTCCGATCGTGAGCGCGCGACACCGTACCTTCCGGTTCAGATCGACCGCATCCGTGTGCTGGCACCGCCCACGGACGACATGGTCGTCGTTGCGCGAGTGGTGCGGGCTGATCGATCACTGATCGTCAGTGATATCGCGCTGTGTGACCGCACCGGACGGGTTCTTGTCGAGATCCAAGGGTTCAGAGCGCAGTCCCTCGCCGCAGCCGCGAGCCTCTCCCCGGAGCGTATCGACCGTGGTCTCTACGAGCTGAAATGGCAGGAGGAACCCTCCGCGATCACGGTGGCAGATGACCCTGCGGCGGTCGAGGCCACGCCGCTCGACGCGACCGACACCGCCGACGCCTGGGTGATCTTCACCGACGCAACAGGTGTTGGTGCCCAAGCGGCGGCCATTGTGCGAGCCGGCGGGCGCCGTGTCTTCTGCGTGACACACGCCGACGTCAGTGAGCCCGTCGGAAGCCGCGACGAGTACACGATCGACTCGACCAACCCGGCCCACTATTCGCAGTTGATGCGAACCCTGCGTGAGCACGAGATCGGCAAAGTGGTGCATCTGTGGAGTCTCGATATCGACTTCGACGACACTGGAACAGCCGAGTACCTGCAGGCTTCTCAAGAGACGGGCGTCTACTCGGTCATGCGTCTGATGCAGGCAATGTCGGCTGAGCTGTCTCAGGTACCGAAGGTGTGGCTGGTCACCCGCGGGGCACAATCGGTCGGTGCAGACCATGATCGACCGAATATTGCGCAGGCCCCGCTGTGGGGGCTGGGTCGCGTCATCGGGCACCACGAATTCGCGACCTTCTGGGGTGGTCTGTGCGACCTCGACCCGCTGCACAGCGACGCGGAGCAAGCCCGCCTGTTGGTCGGATTGATCACCAGGCCCGACGTCGAGGATCAAGTCGCGCTGCGGGGGAGTGGATGTTACGTCGCCCGTCTCGCCGAGAGCGCCGATCTGACGCCGCCGTTCCCGGCTCGCATGCGTGACGCTGGTAGTTATCTGGTCACCGGTGGCCTGGGCTCGCTGGGCCTGCTGGTCGCGCGATTCCTGATCGAGCGCGGAGCGCGCGACGTTGTTTTGATGGGCCGTACCCCGGTCCCGGCTCGACAATCCTGGAACGAGTTGCCCGGTGACCACCCCCAGAGGTGCCTCGTCGACGAGCTCCGAGAGCTCGAATCCCTAGGCGCCAGAATTCATCTCGCCGCGGTGGACGTGACGGATGCCGACCGGCTGCAACAGTGGCTCACCGCGCACAGCAGGGAGGGTCTGCCCCCGATCGCCGGTGTCATACACACCGCTGGTGTCGTGGCCGACGAGCTGCTCGTGCGGATGGACCAGGAAACCTTCACGAAGGTCCTGCGGCCCAAGCTGATGGGCGGTTGGGCGTTGCATCGCCTCTTGCGGAATACGGCCCTGGACTTCTTCATTCTGTTCTCGTCCACCGGGTCGGTCATCGCGTCTCCGGGCCAAGGCAACTACGCGGCCGGCAACGCATTCCTCGACGCACTGGCGTTCTACCGGCGCGGGCTCGGTTTACCCGCCCTCAGCATCGGGTGGGGGCCGTGGTCGGTAGGCATGGTCGAACAGCTCGACCTCGAACAGATGTATGCCCGCCGCGGTATCGAACTCATCACCCCCGAGGCAGGCATGCAGATTCTGGGCCGCGTCCTGCATCAACGTCCAGCCCACGTAGTAGCGATCACCGTCGACTGGGCGACAGCACGTGAGACGTCGTTGGCGGGCCAGATGCCGCCGATGTTTTCCCAACTCGCGGTCCGCGGCGCGGGGGATGAGCTCGAGGTCAGTGGTGCTGATTCCCAGTCGCTGCTGGCCGCGCTGCGGCAAGCCCGCGAAGACGAGCGCGCTGTCGTGCTGGGCGAGTACCTGCGCGAGGTGGTCGCGCGGGTGCTCGGCTTGGAAGCCGAGCAGGTCGGCACCGGGGAAACGCTCAGCAGCCTCGGGCTGGACTCGATGATGGCGATCGAGATGAAACACCGCATCGAGGTCGTCCTGCAGATCGACGTTTCAGTCCTCGACCTGCTTCAAGGCGCCACGATCTCCACGCTCGCGGAAGGGCTGGTCACGCGCCTCGATCTCGGGGGATCCAAACCTGATGTCGGCGCGGATGATTCGGCGCCCACCGAGACGAGCGACAGCGGTGATCAGCTCGATGAATTGGAGCAGCTACTCGCCGGAGCCTCCCCCGACGAACTCGAAGGGCTGCTGCGGGAGCTCGGGGGCAACCAGTCTGCCGCCGACCATCACGGCCGAGACGGTGTCACGGTGCCCTAGTCGGCGAACCGCTCCCAGATTTTCCCAGGAGGTTGCCCGCCAGGTCCGGATGGTTTCGCTCATCTCGTCGGCGGAGTCGGACGGTACGAAGTGACCGGGCGCCGTGAACCACGACCGGTGGGGTTCAGACTTTCTGTTCCAGGCGCTCGCGGGCATTTATTGCTGAATGCTATGACGAAGTCTGCCGAGTTGCTGAGCGTGAGTCGCGATCTGGGAATGTGCAAATGTGCTGTTCTATACTCAAGTAAGTAAAAGAAAGTCAAGCACGAGTGGGTGAGGAGAGCAATGCGATCCTACGGTCAATATTGTGGTCTCGCCCGAGCGCTGGACGTCATCGGCACGCGCTGGAGTCTGCTGATCGTCCGCGAGCTGCTGGTCGGCCCGGCCCGGTACGGCGAACTGTTGGCAGGGCTGCCCGGCATTGCTACCAATCTGCTTGCCCAACGCCTGCGCGAGCTGGAAGAAGTCGGAATCGTCCAGCGGACCCTCGCCGCCGAGGGAAATGGTGTCGAGTACACGCTCACCCCGTGGGGTAGTGAGCTTCGGGGTGCGGTTGGCGCCCTGGTTAGCTGGAGCACTCCACTGATGATCTCGGGCCCTAAGGAAGACGATGTGTGCCAGGGTCACTGGCTGGTGGTGGCATTGGATTCGCTGCTGCCCGATAGGCGGTCCGATGAGCCGACGACGGTCGGTGTGGCCATAGACGACACGATCGTCACCGTTCGCGTCGACGAGACGGGCAGGCACGTCGAACTCTGCCGTGGTGCGGAGCCGGCGACTGTGCTTCGCGGCGATGCCGCGGTGGTGCTGGGCTTGGCATCGGGCATGCTGACGGTCGAACAGGCGATCGCGGGTGGCGACCTCCACGGGCAGGAGAAGGATCTCGCCGTCGCGTTCACGCACGGCTGAGTTGACGGCCACCGGTTGCCGCAGTCACCTGTGACCGCCGGTTGCCGGTAGGTGCTGCACCTGCCGGCCCAGCACTCCCGCCGCACGAGGATCCCGCAGCGGTTGTCGAGTGCGGGCGCGCCCGGCGCCCATGGCGTCTCCTGACCGCACTTACGCGCTGAGTAAGTGAAATGGAACAGCGACTGCGCAGCATTGTTCGCTGAGTGGAGGCATATATGAAAATGGCTGCGGAACGTAGGAACATTCCGCTGTGCACCAGCTCTGACCGGTCGATGCGCGGCAGGCGACTTCGCGGCACTTTTTGGACGGTTGCTCAGAACCGCCGAAATCGAGCGCATCCGTGGCCGGGGCCTCGACGGTCTCTCGAATTGTCTGTTTGAGCCGGGGGATTCGGGTGTGTTGTCGGAGGGGGCCTGCGGCAGCCTGGGAAGATCGTGTTTGCTGAAGCCGGCCGCGATCGTCGCCGGTTGTTGCTGTGCAGCGGGCACGCCCAGAATCTGCGGGTCGAACCCGCACATCACGTCAAAGCCGCAACCCTGGAGTCTCGTGGGCCGCGTGGGCGCAGGCGAGGCAGCTGACACGGGCAGCTTTAGTTTTGAGTGTCTACTTGACTATTTTCTCGGCCTCGGCAAGGATTTGGGCATGGCCGGTGCACCACCTGTAGGCGAACGTCCCGGTTGGGTGGACGATGAGTTGTTCCCGTTCAAGAGTCGTTTCGTGGAACTGGACGGGAATGTTGTGCACTACGTCGACGAAGGGTCGGGGCCCATCCTGCTGCTGTTGCACAGCAATCCGGTGTGGTCGTTTGTGTACCGCGACGTCATCGCGACTCTGCGTGACAGGTTTCGGTGTATCGCTCCGGATTTTCCGGGGTTCGGTCTGTCAACTGCCGCTCCCGGCTATCGGTTCACGGCCCGAGAACACTCGGAAGTGTTGTTGTCCTTCATCGAGCGTCTCGATCTCACCGGAATGACCTTGGTCGGCCACAGTTGGGGCGGCCCGTTCGGTCTGTACGCAGCAGAGCGACAGCCTGAACGGTTCGATCGCCTTGTCCTGACCAACACCTGGGCCTGGACATTGAACGGCGACCTCTCGACCGAGTTCTTCTCCCGTGTCGGGGGTGGTCTGGTCGGGCGCGAGTTGATCCGACGCTTCGATCTGATGGTCAAGTACTTCGTCCCCTCGGCGCACAAGCGGCGCAAGGTGTCCGATGCCGAGATGAACCAATATCGCCAGGCGATGCCCACGCCAGCACTCCGCCGGCCGTGCGCAGCACTTCCCGGTCAACTGATCGGTGCGAGGAAGTTTTTCAGGGACCTGGAGGATGGGCTCGAGTCGGTCCACCACATGCCCACCCTGCTCCTTTGGGGCGACAGCGACTGGATCTTCCCTGAAAAGTACCGCGAGCGTTGGGAAGCGATACTGCCGAACTACACCACGACCATCCTGAAAGGAGTGGGCCACTTCCCGCAGTCCGACGCGCCCGGCGAGTTCAGCGAAGCCATTGAGGCGTGGTGGGGCGGACCGGCCGACGACAGGGACCTACCTACCCCAGATCAGAACTGAGGCTCGTCAAGCACGCGCCATCAAGTTGTGTCGTTGGCATCGGTCTTCTTCCGTAGGCATCGTCCCCGTTCAGGTGGCGGGAAGATCGTACTTTTAGCGCAAGAACAACAACCGAATTACGAAGGGAACACGTCGCAGGTTCGCCGCCGGCCTGCCACGTTCGATGATGGCAATATCGTGTCGCTCGCCGAGCCGACCGTGTTGGCGGCGGCGAAGGTGCCTGTCGCCGAGCCGCGAATCCCGTCGCTGAAGCCGGGCGACCCTGATCGCGGGCAGGTACGCGGAAGTGGACAGCATCGACGATCTGGATGTAATGCGCAGGGGGGGAAGAGAACACCGCTCGTGGGCGGGTATGCGCCATCCACGATCGGAATATTGTTGCGGGAGTTCACCTTCGGGCATGCCTGCCCGCTGGAATCGGTATCGGGGCACACCTAGTTCGAAGTACTTTGACCTCAGAAGGAGGCACCTTGTCATGACTCGCACGGTGGAAACATCATCCGCCCTCTCGACCAGGCGCGGCAAGCTGATACTCGCGCTGCTCTGTTCGATCGGTTTCCTCGACTTCATGGACGCAGTGATCGTCAATGTGGCACTGCCCTCGATGCAGCATCAGCTCGGCTTCTCCGAGCAGGGCCTGCAATGGGTGGCCACCGGCTACCTGCTGACCTACGGCGGCTTCATGCTGCTCGGCGGGCGCGCGGCAGACCTGATAGGGCGCCGACGAGTGCTCGTCGTCGGCGTGGTCGTATTTGCCGTCGCATCCCTGATCGGCGGGTTCGCCAACACCTCGGCATTGCTCGTCGGTGCCCGCATCATCCAGGGCGCCGGCGCGGCGTTGATGATGCCGGCGGCGTTGTCACTGGTGACAACCTCCTTCAAGGAGGGTTCCGATCGGCATCGAGCTCTCGGCGTCTGGGGCGGCATGATCGGGGCGGCCTCGGCGGCCGGTGTCTTGCTCGGTGGTGTGCTGACCGAGACGTTCGGTTGGCGCTCGGTGTTGCTGATCAACCCGATCATCTGCGTGTTGCTCCTCGTCGTGATCTATCGGTTGCTGCCCGACGATCGCCGCAGTGCGCCGTTGGCCAGCTTCGACGCACTCGGTGCCGTTCTCGGCACCGGGGGAATGCTGCTGCTGGTATACGCAGTGGTCGAAGCGCCCAACGCGGGCTGGGGCTCGCTGAGCACGATCGCTCGCTTTGCCGGCGCGGCGCTGCTCCTGGTCGCGTTCTTGGTGAACGAATACCGCCGCCCGAATCCCCTGATGCCGTTGTCCATCTTCCGGGTACGTGGGCTCGCGGCCGCCGACGCCACCCAGCTGATTGCGATCGCCGGATTCATGTCGATGTTCTTCTTTCTCACCCTCTACATGCAGAACGTGCTCGGATATTCCGCACTCAAGACCGGCGTCGTCTACCTGCCGGTCACGATCGGTATCGGACTCGGCGCCGGTGCCGCGACGAAGCTGATACCGCTCGTAGGCACCCGACCACTGATCGTAGGGGGATCGGTGGTTGCGTCCATCGGCGTGCTTCTGTTGTCCGGCCTGCCGGTCGACGGCGACTACGTGACCGACCTACTGCCGGGCATGATGGTGATGTCGCTGGGCCTCGGCTTTGTCATGGTATCGGTCACGAACGCGGCCAACGCCGGAGTACCGGCAGACAAAGCAGGTCTCGCGGCGTCGTTGTTGAACAGCTCCCAGCAACTCGGCGGCGCGCTCGGTCTCGCGGTCCTGACCACCGTCGCGACGTCGCGCACAACCGACCTGCTGTCCGCCGGCTCGGCCCCGCCCGACGCGCTGGCATCCGGGTTCAGTCGTGCATTGCTGGCCAGCAGCATCGCCATCCTTGTCGCGGCGGTGATCGGCCTGCGCACCTACAACACCCGCAGCAACGACGCACCCATGTGACCATCGCCGCCAAAGGCCGGCCACAACCGAGAGGCGACCACCACGCTGTGTGACCAGGCGCCCGGGTCGAGTACGTGCCATTCCGCGTGCTCGGCCCGCTGGGCGGCCAGATTGTCTCCACGGGTCGGCGACTTTCAGGTGTAGTCAGGCAAACTTGCGATCATCAAGAGGCGGAAATGAGTCGAAGCTACGACCCTGTCCTTCGATCGTTCTCGGCCTGGCCGCTGGCGGGCTGGCTCTCGACGAGGCCCGGGAACTCGTCGATGTCCAAAGCGACGAGGAGGCCGTGCGCACCGTCTTCGGTGGCTGACCCGTCGGGGCCGGTGGCTTCGCACGTCAGTGGCCTTGAAGCCCAACGCTCGATGTGCCGTTGCTCGGTCAGCTCACCGAGCGCGCCTGTGCGGGTCGCGTAGTTGTCACCGCGGGCGAGCCACATGGGCGGCGCCGACCCGTTTCGCATAGTCGATGCCGGTGGGTTTCGTTGGCGGACAAGTTGTTTCCTGGCGTGAAGCTACCGGATTCGGTTGCGCTGCTGCCGACATGATGGAACACGGCTTCGCCGAGGTGACATGAACAGGACTCCACGTGGAGTGCTCATCCTGCTCGTTGACGCGCTCCGTCGCCGCGGGCCGACTGGTCGCGGGCGGGTACGACGCCTCTGTGACCCTCGGCTAGATCACGCATGTTCATCATCTGCCGGCGCATCATGAACAGGTCCAGCCAACCCAAAAAATACTGCCGGACCAAGCCGAGTCCTCTGGCGCGAGGAAGGGTCAATTTCACGAGGAGTCGGGTGCCGTCGGATCCAATCGGACGAATGACGTAACTGATCGCCAAATCCCCCAGAAGTAGTCTCGCGATCCAATGACTCACACGTATAGTGACATGTTCGTCGTAGACGAAGCTGACCAAAGTGAACAGCGTCATAAATCGCTGACCCAACTGAAGCTGCTCCAATCCCGGCGTCAGCGTACGTGGACTCCTTCGGCCCAAGTTGTTGAGCAGGTCGTAGCTGTAGGGTGCAACCCTGATCTGACACAGCCATCGGTAGACAACCGCGGGAGGTGCCGCGATATCGAGTGCACGGTGCGGCTCTGTCCTGGGGCCATCTCCGACCTCGACGTCACACGGAAACGTCTCACTCACCTCGGCATCCGACGACCCCCAAACGAACGGCAAACCGGATGGGCTGAAGAATTTCTGTCTCGAGTTGATCTGCCTGCCCCCTGCCTTGCTGCCTACCTCGGCCGCAGATAGGCAAAGTTCGATTAATTAGATGAAACTGTGGACGGATCGACTTCCCGATGGTTTACCTTCCCCGTAAGTAAGCGGACCCGGGCAATCGGCCGGGACTGTATTGCGAACGGCTCTGTCCCGAATTGGATTTGCGCCGTGAGGCGCTTGTTCCGAGCGGAGGTGAGAGATCCCCGCATCCGGCCTGTCGTGGTGGAGCTGGCCTCAGCGCAGCGGCCAGCGTCGAGTCCGGACGTTGGCCGCTGGGCTACTCAGGAGGTGCCCTTATCGAACGGCAGTGTCGACATCTTCCGTGCTCAGCGCGGTGTTCTCCGCCGGTCTCGCCGGGCTGGTTCTATCGGTGAATCGCGAGACCGTCGATCGGTGAATCTCGGCACCGATCTGGTTCGGAAGATGTTGGTATCGGCGAATTTTGGCACCACCTGACGGGTTGCGGTGGCAGGATCACCCTGCTATCAATCTGCAACGGCCCGTAGGAGCTGACCCGTGCCGCCGAACCAGTCCAAGGCACAGCTGTACGCGGCGATCCGCCGTGGTTCGCGAGCGGGGATGTCCGGGCGGGAACTACGGCGCAAGTACAACGTCGGCTACCACACGGTCAACGCCGCGCTGACCTCCGCGTTTCCCGAGAAACGCAAGGAGTATCCAGCGCGGGCGTCGAAGCTGGATCCGTTCAAACCGTTCATCGACGCGACCCTGCGGGCGGATCTGGACGCACCACGCAAGCAGCGGCACACGATCAAGCGGATCTTCGAGCGGCTGCTGGACGAGCACGGCATGACCGATATCGCCTATCAGACGGTCCGCGATTACGTTGATCGGCGTAAACCGCAGATCAGGATCGAGGCCGGCCGCGAACCGCCGCAGGTGTTCATCCCGCAGACCCACCGCCCGGGTGAGCAAGCCGAGGTCGATTTCGGTGAGGTGACCGTCGAACTGCGGGGCGAGCGGACCGTGCTCTACCTGTTCTCGTTGCGAATGTCGTTCTCGGGCCGCTCTGTTCAGCGCGTGTCGGCCTCGGGCGGGCAAGAAGCGTTCCTGGAAGGCCACGTTCACGCATTCACCGTGCTCGGCGGGGTGCCGCACGGCAAGATCCGCTACGACAATTTGAAGGCCGCGGTGGCGAAGGTTCTCGGATTGAGCAGGGCCAGAACCGAATCCGAGCGCTGGACCGCGTTCCGCAGCCACTACGGCATCGACGACCCGTTCTACTGCATTCCGGGCATCGAGGGTGCCCACGAGAAGGGTGGTGTCGAGGGCCAGATCGGCTACTACCGGCGCAACCACTTCGTCCCCGTCCCGCAGGTCGAGTCGCTCGAGGAACTGAACTCGCTGGTCGAGGGGTGGGACACCGGGGATCTGGCGCGGCGGATCGGGGCGCGGGCGCGCACGATCGGCGAGCATTTCGCGTTGGAGGCGCCGACGCTGAAACGCCTGCCCGCCGAGGAATTCGAGACCGGGTCGTGGCTGGCCACCCGGGTGGATCGGTATTCGATGGTCGCGGCGCGGACCAACAAATACAGTGTCCCGATCCGGTTCATCGGCCGCCCGGTCCGGATCCTGTTGCACGCCTCCTGGCTGGTCGTCTACGACGGCCGCACCGAAATCGCCCGCCACGAACGCCTGATCGGCAAGGCGTTGACGCGCGTGGAACTCGATCACTATCTCGAAGCGCTGATCCGCAAACCCGGCGCGATGGCCGGGGCGACCGCTCTCGAACAAGCCCGCCAGAGCGGGAAGTTCACCACAAGCCACGACGCGTGGTGGGCCGCGGTCCGCAAAGCCCACGGCGAGCGTGACGGCACCCGCGCGATCATCGAAGTTCTTCTGCTGCACCGCAGCATGCCCCACGACCAGGTCGTCGCCGGCCTGGACGCCGCCCTGCGCGCCGGCGCGCTGACCGCGGACGCGGTCGCGCTCGAAGCCCGCAAGGCCGCCGAAGCCACACCGCGCCTGGCCCACGTGATCGATCTCGACGAACCCGACCCGGACCCGGATCCGGTTCCGTCGCTGACCGCGCGCCGGCTGGCGCACCTACCACCGGACACCCGGCCCCTGCCGTCGGTCGCCATCTACGACCAGTTGCTCCGCATCACCAAACCGAGAACCGCAGAAAGGAATCCATAGATGACCAGCCCAACCCCGCGCCGCCACGGCATGACCGACCAGGCCGCCGACACCGCCGTCGACCAGGCATGCCGGATGCTGAGGCTGCCCAGCATCCGCACCCAGTTCAACGACATCGTCGAGACCGCGACCCGCGACCAGATGAGCTACCGGGCGTTCCTGGCGGAGCTGCTGCTCGTCGAATGCGACGACCGCGCCCGGCGCCGCTCCGAACGCCGCATCCGCGCCGCCGGATTCCCGCGCGACAAATCATTGCGGGCCTTCGACTTCGACGCCAACCCCAACATCGACCCCGCCGTGGTCAACACCCTCGCCAACTGCGACTGGGTGAAGAAGGGCACACCGCTCTGCCTGATCGGCGACTCCGGGACCGGCAAGAGCCACCTGCTGATCGCGTTGGGCACCGAAGCCGCGATGCGCGGCTACCGTGTGAAATACACCCTTGCGACAAAACTGGTGAACGAGCTGGTCGAAGCCGCCGACGAGAAGGTGCTGGCCAAGACGATCGCCCGCTACGGTCGAGTCGATCTTCTCTGCATCGATGAACTCGGCTACATGGAGCTCGACAAGCGCGGCGCCGAGCTGTTGTTCCAGGTATTGACCGAGCGCGAGGAAAAGAACTCTGTCGCGATCGCCTCGAACGAGGCGTTCTCCAGATGGCTGGTCGAACACATTTCCCGAACCACGGCTCTGCGCCGCGATCGTCGACCGCCTCACCTTCGGCGGGCAGATCATCGAAACCGGCACCGACAGTTACCGACTCACCCGCACCGCCGCACTCAACAACACCGCTAACACCACTACGCAGGCGCCGCAGCAACCCGCATTCACCGATGCTCAGCAGTCACTGGAAACCGTACTCTGACCGGCAGTCTATCGGCGAATCACGAGCCACCCCCACGCTGCGAACGCAGCCGGGCCCAGGTTCCCACAGCCCTGGCCCGGCCAGCAGAAGGCAAGACGACCGCGCCCGCAGTCGACCCGAATCAGTTCACCACGGCGCTCGGCGCCATCATCAACCCCGCTGGCGCCCCAGCCCGAGACGTCGTCGCCCTTCTGGCTCATGCCGCGCCCGGATCATGCCGACGTGGGGCGTAGTGCAGGTCACGGCGCAGGGCGTGCAGGGATTCGTCCTTGTTGAACTGGCGGGAGGTCGCGCCGGTGCTCGGCCGAGGCCAGACCGTCCAGGCTGATCTGCTCCAGGAACGCACCGCCCCTGGCCAGGCGGCGTCCCACGGGCGTGTCGAGCCCAAGCGTCTGCCCCGCCGCCTTCGCGATCTCAGCCGCCGCGAGCGTCCGCCGCAAGCTGATCACCGTCGAGTGGTACCAGGCGTCGTCGTCAACTACGTAGATGTCGCGCCGCCGCCGCGGATCACGTTCGCGCCTGATCAGCCCCTGCTGGATCAGGTAGCCCACTGCCATGGAGATCGAGGCGGGACTGACTTTCAGCCCGCGCGCCAGCTCGGCCGCGGTGAGCCTGCCGTCCTCGCTCAACCACAGGCCGATGAGCACGCGCGCCACCATCTTCGGCAAGCCCATCCCGATCGCCATCTCGACGGCTCCCTCTTCCACCTCGAAGACCTTGCGGTCCCGGGGTCCGGCCTCGGGCGACCGTGCCGGGGTGCCGCGCCGCGCCCGCCGTGCTGTCGCCTGGTGCGCCCGCTCGGGGCGGTAGTCGCTGGGGCCGCCATTGCGGCTGACCTCACGGCTGATCGTCGACGTCGGCCGGTCCAGCCGCCTGGCGATCGCGGCGTAGGAGCGGCCTTCGGCGAGGCCGGTTGCGATGCGCTGGCGGTCCTGCAGGGTCAACCTTCCTTCTGACATGACATCACTATTGCGTTCGGTGCCATACAATGCAATGTTTCATTGCATTTAGCTTCAGCATCAACGCATCTATTTATCGGCTTTTACCAGTGCTTATGGGCATTGATTGATTGACGGAATTTCTGAAAGCAACGTAGCTTTCAATTGTGACGAACACTTACAATCGCGGCGAGTGCGGGCATCGCCCTGGTCAGTTATCTGTGGGCACGCAGGCTCTGCAACCGGTGAGGGTGCACGTGTTCAAACGCAGCCTTCCGGCACTTGGCCTGTTGGTTCTCGCGCCGCTGGTCGGCGAGTATCTGCTCGGCAACATTCCCATCAATGCCCTGCCGATGATCATCGGGCTGATTCCGCTCTACGGCGGTGGCGCGCTGCTTATCCGCGAGGTCGCCCGCCGGTGGCGGCTGGGGTGGCCGGGGATCATCCTGCTCGGGCTCGCCTATGCCGTGATCGAGGAGGGCCTGCTCACCCGGTCGCTGTTCGATCCCGACTATGTCGGATTGCGGTTGCTCGACTATGGGTTCATCCCAGCGCTGGGCATCGGCGCCTACTGGACCGTGTTCGTTCTGGCCATCCATGGGGTGTGGAGCATTGCAGTGCCGATCTCGATGGTAGAGGCGGGCTCACGCCGACCGGAGACGCCCTGGCTCGGCAAGGTCGGCCTCACCGTGTCAGCCGTCCTGTTCCTGCTGGGCGGCGCGGTGCCCATCGCCCTGGCAAGTCCGGCCATCTACCCGTTGTCGACCGCTCAGATCATCTGGACGATGATCACGGCCGTCGCCCTGATCATCGCCGCGTTCCTGTCCGTTCGATTCCGCCGCCCCCTCCTCCTGGCCACGGCGGCCGGCCCGTGGACCGTCTTCGCGATCACCATCGCGGCCGGGGCGGCGTTCTGGTTCCCCAGCTTGCTCGCCATGGCGGGGAGCAAGCTCGAGTCCCTCGTGCCCGCGTGGATCACGGTCGGCTGCTACCTCGCGCTCTACGCCACTATGACGCTGCTCATCCTGCGCTGGTCCCGGTGCACGGGCTGGGGACCCTGGCACAGGTTCGCCCTGGGCGCTGCCGGCCTGGTCACCTACGCCTGGCACGGCTTCCTGCAACCGCCGAGTTTCCCAGCGCCCACGAATGTGGACCGTATCGGCAACGCGGTCTTCGCGCTGGCCGCCCTCGGGCTGCTCGCCGTCGTGGTGGTACGGCTCCGCCGCACGCTCCGCCGACTTGACCCTCAACCTTGACTGCGAGATCGCTCCGGATTTCTCAAGAACAAGGCCCCGGAATCCTGGAGCCAGGACAACGCTGCCCGACTCCAGACGATCCGGAGTCGGGCTGCGGTCATTCCACGCACTCTCATGCCGCTGTGCGCGCGATTTCGAATCAGGCGCCCATGGCTAGCCTTTCTGACACGCCCGGCGACCTGACACGCCGACCGGAGTGACCCCGAAATTCACCGATACGGCCGCCCTGGATCGCCCCTGAGTGACCTCAGAATTCACCGATAAGTGGCCTCAGAATTCACCCTTACAGCCACCGGGCCGCCCATCGTGATCCAGCGCGGACTTGTCGGGTTCTTGTGCCGGTCTCTGCGGTAGATGGACAAGAAGTCGGTGATCAACGGATCGCGCCGCCACTGCTGGATGCGGTCCACGACTTCGTCGGTGTAGTTGTCGGCGTAGGCTTCGATCACGGTGCTGATCAGCTGGCCCGCGAGCTGCGCGAACAGCCGGGTATTGGCGGAGAACCTGGTCTCGAACTCGGCCGGGCTGAGCTCGTCGGCCATACCGCGGTGCAACCGGTCCATGAAGTCCAAGGGCACGTGCGTATCGATGTATTGCGGCTCGAGTGGCGGGCCGTCGATGGACTTCCACTCGGTGAAGAACTGCTGCACCCGGTTACTGATCTGGGTGAGCCTGCCCAGGTTGGCTGCCACCGAGGGGTTCCCGCTGATCGTGCGGAACTGGTCGTGGAAGAACAGCAGGCCGAATACGCCCCAGTAGAAGGCGGTATCCCAGATCACCTTCGAGGACATGATCCGGGCGCTGCCCATCAGCGGGTAGCGCTTCTCATAGATGGCCCGCCAGAAGTCGGTTACGTTGCGATAAAGGCTGTCGTGGATGGCCGCGAGCGCAGTGACATCCTCGCCGGCCAGGGACCGCAGTATGAGGTCAGCCGTCAGCCCGTTGCTGATCGAGATCAAGTCGAGGCCTGGCGAGTACAGCGGGTCCAGGAAGATTCCGGCTTCGCCGGTCAGCGCCCACCGCTGATCTCCGGCGTAGACCTGCTCGGCGCTGTAGCAGTAATCACGCATGACCCGGAAGTCTTGGATCTTGTCCAGGTGCTGGTCGACCTGCGTTGCACACTCGGGCTCGTACTTCCGAATCCACTCCAGGGCCTTGTTCAGGGTGTTGAAGGTACTGAAGTCGTGTATGTCGTCGTCGCACACGATCCCCACGCTGGTGGAGCCGGAAGCCAGCGGGATCAACCAGAGCCAGTAGCCCGGCCCCATCAGGTGGTTGGTCGAATGGTAACGCTTGCCCTCGGCTGTCCGCTGCGTCCAGTCGGTGTCATCCGACCATGTGTCGACATCGATCCGATGGGCCACCCGGAACCACGACGCGTTAGCGGTGTGCGCGACCGGCGTGCGCTGTCTGCCCAGGTGACGCCGAAGGAGCTGGCTGCGGCCGGACGCGTCGACTACCCACCGCCCGAAGAGTTCACGTTGCCCCTCCGGAGTCTCGATCCGCACATGGTGCATATGCTCCTCCGGGCCCAGGTCGATATCGGTGACCTTGCAACCGCTGATGAACTCGACTCCCGCTGCCGCACAACGCCGCCCGATCTCGTTCTCCAGTCGGCCCCGGTCCAGCTGATAGGTGTCCAGTGGGAGCCAGACCGACGTGCCCACCTCGACCCGACGAGTGATGTCGGAGTTGTCGCCGCCCGTAAAGAAGAAACGAAGACCGAATTTGCGCAGCTGACTGTCATCCAGATGATCTTTCAGCCCGAGAATGTCTCGCATGTAGTGGGCGGAGATCTCCACCGTCGATTCGCCGACCTTGTGCGCGGCCTCCGGAACCGGGTGGAGTTGTCGCTCGATGACGATTATCCGGATGTCCGGCTGCGTCCGCCGCAGTTGCAGTGAGAGGGTCAATCCAGCCATTCCGCCACCCAGAATGATCACGTCATACTGCCCCGGCTCCGGCGGGCGGGAAGCCCGCCGTGCGCGCAGCACCTCCGCCAGCGCAGCCTTCTGATCCTCGGGCAGCTCGGAAAGTTGTTGCCGTACCGCTTCAGTCATGGTTCCTCCTCGGGGACAGACTGTCCAGCTGGCAATTTCGGTGTGCTTACGTGTGGCGAAAGGGGCCGCGGAGTGCTGTGCTCCCCGGGCCGCCCACGCGCTGGTCGCCATGCGGAAACTGATCACCGACGCGGTCGCCACCGCACCGGCGCCACCAAGGCCGACGCCTGGCCGACGTCCGGATCTACCGCGCGGCCGGCAGGACGAATATCTGCGCTTCACCCGTTATCGACGAACGCCGTCCGACAACAACAACCGCTCCGAACGCGACCTCCGCATGATCAACTCCGGCAGCAGGTCTACGCCTGCCTGCGCACGCTGCCCGGAGCCAGACAGTTCTGCGCGATCAGCAGCTACCTGCGGTCTTCCCAACTCGGTAAGTCCTGCGTAATGACTACTCACATCATCGGTGGAGACGAGCACTTGTCCACGACTCCTTCCAGGAGAGATCAGACACGATGACTACCATGCTGGCCCGGGCGCGTTTGGCGGTGCTGGGCGTTTCAGAGAGAGAAATCCTCGCATTCAAGAAGGGCGATTCCGCGAAGTGGCGCCATCTAGAGGACGCATTGCGGGCCGAGGTCGGCGGCTATCACGCGGTGCTCGAGGGCGGAGGCGTGGACGCTATCGTGAACCGGCTCGGCCGCTTTCCCAAGGATATGAACGGTTACGCTCACGAAGGCGTGGCGATGGGTCTCACGGGAATGGACTGCTGGTTACCGGGGAAGTCGCGATTTCGAGAGTTTCTGTCCGGTGCCGGTGACGCTCACATCTACATGTCTCATATTGGCGCGGGCGAGGCGTTGGCCCGCATGCGGCGCCTGCCGGAACCGTTCCTGACTCGACTCGACGACCCGGTGGCACGTTGGCTGGTCATGGATGGCTACGGCTTCCACCAGGGCTTCTTTCATAGGTCCCGCTACGTAGATCGCCAGGTCGTGCCACCATACCTTTCGCCGTACGCTCGTCGCGTCTTCGACCAAGGCGTCGGGCGCAGCATCTGGTTCACCTCTGGCGCCGAGGTGGATCGTGTTGCCGCCGACGTGGCTGCTTTTTCCCCGGCCCGCCAACCCGACCTGTGGTTGGGCATCGGGACCGGGTGTTGCTACGCCGGCGGGTTGGAACGTCGCGAGGTCGAGCACCTACGGGAGGTTTGCGAACCGCACCTTGCGCACGTTGCGACGGGAGCGGCCTTCGCGGCGAAGGGTAGGCATCGCGCGGGCAACCCGGTCTCGGACACCGAAATGGCTTGCGAAGTGCTGTGCGAAACCACCAGCGTCGGCGCCGCCTCGATCGTGGACGACGTGCTGGCCAATATTCCGGCGCACTACGCACGTCCAGCCTGTGAAGTCGTGCAAGACAATGTGATCGATGCGTTCTCCGCGCTCAGTCGTCGTGCGGCAGATACGGAGCATGCGCGATGACCCTTGCACCTACTGCCCCCGTCGAAGGTGGACTGCGCGACGCCGTGGGCAATCTGTTATGGCGCTCCTTCGCCGCGGCCGGGGCGATGCCGTCCGCTCCAGATATCGATGACGGCGCTTCAGCTGCGCGGTTGAAGCATGTCGTATTCACCGTCACCGAGTGCAGCCGTACGACGCTACTCAACCCTGGATTCGACGCTCTGATTCCCAGGCTAGAGGCATACGACGAGGAGCTTCACGGATTCGCCTACGAGGGCGCCGGAGTCGGACTTGCCGCGCTCGATTGCATGTGGCCCCGAAAGAATCGCACCGCAGCCCTCGCCACCGGCCCCGGAGCGCGGCACGTCTTCGGTATCTATCTTGGTGCGGGGATGTGCTTGGCGAGGATTCGTAAAAACCCTGAATCGTTCCGAAGGCGAATAGGTGATCCTCTTCTCAGCTGGATCATCTTGGACGGGTACGGCTTCTATCGAGGCTACTTCGCCTACCACCGCCACGTGATTCATCGGCACGTGCCGCCGCACATATACGGATATGGCCGGCGCGTCTTCGATCAGGGGGTGGGGCGCGCAATTTGGTTCGCTTCCGACGCCGACGTCGATCGGGTTGCCGCCGTCATCGCAGCCTTCTCACCGCAGCGGCAGGCCGACCTGTGGAGCGGAGTGGGGTTCGCATGCGGTTACTCCGGTGGCATCGAGCGCGGCGCACTCGATGCGCTGCCCGCCCTTGCCGGCAAACACCGCGGTGACCTGGCTGTTGGGGCGGCGATCTCGGCCAAGGCGCGGCATCTGGGAGGTAACCCGGCATCCCAGAACGAGCTGGCATGTGAGGTTCTGTGCGGGACCACATCACAGCAGGCATCAGCAATTGCGGATGCCGCAGTGCGAGACCTTCCGTCAGGCAACGACGTCCCGGCCCATGCACTGTGGCGGCAGCGCGTTCTTCAGGAGTTCCTTTCACTATGTTGAGCAAACTTCTCGAGCCTGTACTGAAGCTGTCGGTCGATGACTTCCCACGAGTGGCCAAACAGCAGTTCGGCGCACTTCCGGAGATGGATGATGTATGGCCGCACTTCAAACCACCTTCACACGCGATCATCGACAACTTTTGGGCGGCCCTCGACAACCCTCGCTTGGGCGACCTCATTCCGATCGTAGAAGCCAACCCCGCGAAAGTGCGTGGCGTCGCCTACGAGGGTGCGGCCATGGGCCTGATGCTTCTGGATTTCATGCTGCCGTACCGAAAGCGTCTCAGAGGCCTTCTTACCGGGCCTTGTGGTGTTTACAAGCCCATGGTCTATGTCGGCGCGGGAATGATCCTTCCCCGCCTACCGATTGATCCTTTGCGGGTTATCGCGCGCTTCGACGACCTCGACGACCCCGACCGATGGCTGATGCTCGACGGATACGGCTTCTTCCGAGGTTTCTTCGCCGCCCGGGACAGCCTCGATAGGCAGGCCAGGCCGGACGGGCTCACCGGCGAAGCCGCACGCAACTTCGATAGCGGCCTGGGACGCAGTCTCTACTTCCTCAGCGCGGCCAATCCAGATCGGATTGCAGCGGTCCTTCGAGCTTTCCCAGAGGATCGCCGCCGGGACCTGTGGGGAGGCGTGGGCTTGGCGTGCGGCTACACCGGCGGGGCACTCGACCGCGAGGGTTTCCAACGGCTGATGCACACCTCGGGCCCCTATGCCGCGGAGGTAGCTGTAGGCCTTGCGGTCGCGGCAGGGTTTCGTGAGCAAACCAATCACCCCGCCGACCACACGGATGGGGCATGCAACGTGTTCTGGGGCTTGGATGCCGGCAAAGTGGCGAGGCTGGTTGCGGCTGAATGTACTGGCACACATCCCGATCCGTCCGGAGCTCGCTATGCGGAATGGCGTCAGCGCATAAAGGCTGTCTGGACCGAACGCCAGAAACTCACAGCCAGCACAGGGAGGGCAGACTGATGACCGCGTTGGGCAGCGTGCGACGCCGCGCATTCGGCATAACTGAGCCACGAAAAGTATTCAGCAGACGGGGATTCGCTCCGGAGGGATGGAGCCGATTCGCCCCGGTGATCGAGGCACTTGCCTTGGGATACAACGCAACCCTCGAGAACAGCTCTCTGCCAGTGCTGATTCCCAAGCTGGATGCGGTGGACCCGGCGCTGCACGGATTTGCCTACGAGGGCGCGGCCATGGGCCTCGGCGTTCTCGACATCATCGCGCCCGGGAAGAGCAGGATAGGTGCCTTCGCGGGCGGGCCAGGCGGGCATCACATGGCTACCGTCTACGTCGGCCTCGGCATGGCCCTTGCCCGCCTGCGGCGGCGGCCCGAAAAGTATCTGCAACAGCTGGACCCTGTCCTGGGTTGGGTAGTTGTCGATGGCTACGGTTTTCATGAAGGTTTCTTTGTGCGCCGGCGTTCCATTGAGAAACAACTGCGGCCAGCACATCTGTCCGATCATGGGCGGGAATTGTACGACCAAGGTCTGGGCCGGTCGATCTGGTTCTCCAGCGGGGCGGTCATCGCGCTTGCGGCCGACACAATCTCGAGTTTCGAACTCGACCGCCAGGCGGACCTGTGGACAGGAGCGGCTATCGCCTGCAGTTTCGCGGGGGGCACCGACCGGGCCGGTCTCGAACAGCTGCGTCAGGTAGCCGGAGCGCACCGCCATCGGCTGTCGTGGGCGGCCGCGGCGGCGGCCTGGACCCGGGGCCTCGCCGGGAACCCAACTCCCCATACCGACCAGGCTTGTGAAGTGCTGGCCGAAATCCCGAGTTCTGACGCTGCCCGTGTTCTGGAAGAGACCCGCCGCGAACTTGTCCGGAATTCGCTCTCCGCGTCGTATCGAACCTGGCGCGAAACCTGCATCCCGGAGCTCTTGGCAGGAACCTCCGGTCGGACCAATTGAATTGACGGCACCTGAGAGGCTCACCCATGCGGAAGTACCGGGAGACAATGATTCTCCTCGCGTTGATGGCCACCGCGTATATCGTCACCGTGGAAATCACGATCATGAACGTGGCGCTGCCCACTCTGACCAGGGACCTCTCGGCCACCACTACCGAGCTGCAGTGGGTGGTCGATGCTTACAACCTGTTCCTGGGAGCCTTCGTCCTGGCCGCCGGTAGCCTGAGCGATCGGCAAGGTCGAAAAGGAGCCCTTCTGATCGGGAT
This sequence comes from Nocardia amamiensis NBRC 102102, assembly GCF_001612745.1. Lineage (GTDB taxonomy): Bacteria > Actinomycetota > Actinomycetes > Mycobacteriales > Mycobacteriaceae > Nocardia > Nocardia amamiensis. The sequence goes on from NZ_BDBA01000077.1 coordinate 41,273, forward strand.
GGGAATTCTGGTTTCCGCCTCGCTGGTGGGGGCTTGGGTCGACACGAGTAGCGGTCTCATCGCCGCGCGGGCAGTGATGGGACTAGGCGCGGCCCTCATGCTTCCCACCACTTTGTCGATTCTGGCAAACGCATTCACGGAGCGGCGCGCCCGCGCCCGAGCCATTGGACTATGGGGTGCCTCAACTGGTTTGGGTGTCGCCACCGGACCGATCGTGGGCGGCTGGCTGCTGGGTCGTTACTGGTGGGGAAGCATCTTCGCCTTCTTGGCATTTCTTACTGTGGCCGTCGCCGTTCTCGTCGTCTTTTTCGTGCCGACCTCGCGCGACCCGAAGACACCTCCGATCGACTGGCGCGGCCTTTCGCTGTCGAGCCTGGGGTTCGGGGTGCTTGTTTTGGGCATCATCGAGGCCCCTCGATGGGGATGGGGATCGCCCTTGACAATCGGGTGCTTCACGATTGGGACACTGGTGCTGCTGGTATTCGTCGCTGTGCAGCGGTACATCGAGGATCCCATGCTCGACGTTTCGTTGTTCTCCAACATGCGCTACACGGCGGCGAGTGGTTCGGTCGCCATCTCGTTCTTCGCACTCAACGGCTTCATCTTCCTTATTACGCAATACATGCAGCTGGTGAAAGACTATAGCGCATTATCTATGGGCTTGCGCCTACTGCCGATGGCCGCCTCGATCGGAGTCGCATCAATAGTCGGTGCGTGGCTCGCCGTGCGAATCGGGAACAAAGTAGTTGTCACCGCAGGTCTGATTCTCTTCGCGGCAGGTCTGGTCTGGGCCTCAACGAACACTGGAGATACTGCCTACACCTTCATGTCCGTCAATATCATTGTGCTCGGTCTAGGATTTGGCCTCACCAGTACACCGGCCACCGAAGCCATTATGGGCGCGGTTTCCAAAGAGAAGGCAGGGGTCGGCGCCGCCGTGAACGACGCGACCCGTTTGTGCGGAGCCACCCTCGGGGTCGCGGTGATCGGAAGCATGGCGTCCTCCCTCTACTACCACAGAATGGACCAGACATTATCCGCTGACCTGCCCGACTCCGTCGTCTCAGCCTCCGATGGATCGCTCGGCGGCGCGCTCGATGAAGCGGACGGCATTGCCGCCCAGGGAGACATCGAGGGCGCCCGGCAGTTGGCCGAAACCGCCACCTCGGCCTTCCTGCACAGCATGCAAGGCGGTTCTCTACTCGCGGCGGGGACTGTCTTGGCGGCCGCTGTGATGGCATGGTTCCTTTTGCCTGCCCGTCCGCGCACGCACGATTCAGAACCGGGTTCGGCGGCACTGGCGGCAGTTCCTGAGCAAAGGCGGGTGCGGTGAGCGATATAGCCGGAAGTCGGTTGCGCGGATGGGCGTGAACCGGAACGACGAAGGCGTCGCGCAGGCCGCCGCGGTCGATCTCGGCCCGCCATTCCTCGAAGGGCACCAACGGGGTATCACAGTAGGAGACTGCGCAGCTGACGTTGTCGACGTCGACATCGTCGCCTACAGGAACGGTCGGCCATCGAGACCGCGGCCAGCGTCCTCCCACTCCCACGAGATCGGTAGACACCTGCCCATGCCGCGACCGGCGACCGGTGTGATTCGCGGGTGGGAGACGCCAGGTCGAGAACCTCACGGTGATTCCGGTTTCGAGCGGCTAGTGGTGCATTCGTGCGGCACGCCGTCCCGAACGAGCTTCCATCCCCGGTAAGTCCGGGGTAACCAGGCTTCGTAATGTTCGCGATCAAGACGAGATGCCCGACGAAATGCGTTGCTGTTTCGAACTATTCGCTGTCGGTTCCGGCGCGCTTTTCGTCCCGGGCAGCAACTGTCCAACCATCTTGGGCCCTGTGGCCCCGTGACGCCGTGCTGGAGGTAGCACAATGACTGATCAAAAAGCGTCCGATGATGCGGGTTCCGCGTTCGATGTAGCGATCCTAGGCGGCGGCGCAGCGGGGTTGACGCTGGCACTGCAGCTGTACAAGGCCCGACCCGACACCTCGATTGTGGTGGTGGAGAAGAGTGTTCGGGCACCCGAGGCGGCGCACAAGGTGGGTGAGTCGACGGTCGACATCGCCTCGCACTACATGCGCGACGTGCTCGAAATCGAGCCGCACATCGCTGACGAGCAGCTGCAAAAGTTCGGGCTGCGGTTCTTTTTCACCCAGGGCGACAACCGGGACATCGCGCGCCGCGTCGAGCTCGGCCACGCACGTCCGACCCACGTCGCGACCACCTACCAGCTCGACCGTGGGCGCTTCGAGAACTACTTGTCCGACAAGCTGAGCGCTGTCGGCGTGGACGTGTGGGTCGGTCATAAGGTCGACGAGGTCGACCTTACCGGCGCAGGAGAACGTCACCACGTCGTCGTGACCACGCCGGATGGGGCACACCGCAATATCCGGGCTCGGTGGGTGATCGACGCCTCGGGCCGCGCTTCGATCCTGAAGCGCAAACTTGGATTGGCGAAACCCAACGGCCACAACGTGAATGCCGCATGGTTCCGGATCGATTACCCGATCGACATCGACGAATGGTCGAATGTGCAGAGCTGGCACGAGCGGATCAGTGACGGCCGCCGTAGGCTGTCGACAAACCACCTCATGGGTGAGGGGTACTGGGTGTGGTTGATCCCGTTGGCCTCGAACACGATCAGTGTCGGCATCGTCGTGGATGCCGATCTGCACCCGTTCGCTCAGATCAGCCGTTTCGAGAAGGCGCTCGGCTGGTTGCGGGAATACGAGCCGCAATGCGCCGAGGTTGTCGAGTCGCATCGCGACAAGTTGCTCGACTTCAAGGTCATGCGCAACTACTCGTACGGCTGTGAGCAGGTGTATTCCGCGGACGGTTGGTGCTTGACGGGCGAGGCGGGAATTTTCCTGGACCCGCTGTACTCGCCGGGGTTCGATGTCATCTCGATGAGCAACGGGCTGATCACCGATCTGGTCACCCATGCGCTCGATGGTGCCGACATCACCGATCTGGCCGCGATCCACAACAACGCATTCTTCATGGTCACCGACGGTTGGCTGCCGATCTACGAAGGCCAGTATCCGATCTTTGGCAACGCGCGGGTCATGAGTGCGAAGATCATGTGGGACACCGGGGTCTATTGGGCTGTGCCTTCGCTGCTCTACTATCGAGATCAATTCCGGCAGTTGGTCGATCGTCCGAAACTGGTAAGGCAGTTGGCTCGGATGTCGTCGATCACTGTGCCGGTCCAGCGGTTTTTCCGGCAGTGGTACGAGGTCGAACCGCGGGTGCATGCCGACGGCTTCGTCACCTACTACGACTTCGACTTCATGACCCGGTTCCACGAGGGCATGCTCGCCGAACTTTCCGACGCCGACCTGGGCGACCAGCTCACGGCAAATCTCAACGAATTGGAGCGGATTGCCGGCGAGCTCGTGTCGGCGGTGATCGCCGAGTGCGACGCCGCCGAGGACAAGAAGCGAAGTGATCAAGCCGATCGGTGGAGAGCCGACAAGGCATTGATGAGGCTGGTCGATATTTATCAGGCGCAAGGCAGTTCGGCCGATGTGTGGATCACCGTGGGGCCGGACGGGCTGGCCAAGGGAGGCGGCCGGGACTTCTCGGTTCGCCCCCACTCCGGAGACACGACCACATCGCTTCAGGAATCCGGCCTTGACCGCGCGGCAGGCGCGCTGGCAGGGAAGCAGTCACGATGACCAGATGCTCAGGCCTGCCCACTACCGGCTGGCCTGGTTCGGCCGCGGACGGAAATCGTCTGGATGAGCATGGGCAAGTCGGTCTGGGGAGACGAGATGGCGCTACAGGCACGAGCGATGAGTCGTCGCGAACGGCGGCGGCTGGAGACCTACGACGAGATCGTCGAGGTAGCCCGGGAAGTGCTGCGAGAAGGCCACGACCTGTCGGTGCGAGCGGTTGCCACCCAGATGGGGATGACTTCACCTGCCCTATATCGATATATCGATAGCATCGACCAATTGCACCTATTGGTCGCGCACGGCATATGCACCGATGTCGTTGCCGCCATGGACAAAGCGCGCGACCACTATTCGTGTGATGATCCCGCGGCTAGGCTGGCCGCTTCGGCCACCGCTCTGCGCTGCTGGGCGATGGCGAACCGAATCGAATTTCGGATGGCATTCGCGAACGCGACGCTTGCTGCCGCCTCCTGTCCGATTCGCCGTAAGGCGCTGGGATTGTTACCCGAAGGCGACGACGATTCTTCGAATCCGTTCGCCGCGCACTTCGCACGGTTGTTCATCGACCTGCACTCCCAAGGCTTGATCGTCGTGCCTACAGCCGACGACCTGGACCCCGGACTGCACGTGCTCATCCAGAAGAGCGCGGCCCAGCGCGACAATCCGTTCTATGCCGCCCTCGGTGTCGACGGGCTGGGCGCATACTGGCTGTTCAAACTGGCCTGGGTTCGGCTGTACGGGGTCCTGGTCGCCGAGGTCTACGGGCAGGTCGACGAGGAACTCATCGGCTCCGACGCTGTTTTCAACACGCTGATGCGCGAAACGTTTTCCAGCCTCGGCTTGGCCGACAGATGGGAACGGCTCGTCGAGGTAAGCCGCGACACCGCGCTGCGCGCGGACGATTAGCGTTCCGTATTCGACTCGTCTACACGCCAAGCCGGAGTTTCGCGTCGAATCATCAACGGCGGCAGGGAAGTTCCGCCAAAGATATCTCTCACTCGATGCGGCCACTTGCGAGGCAAGTAAGCGCAACGTAACCGGGCGAGGTCATGATCGTCGGTGCTGACCGAAAGGAATACGGCGCAAGGCAATCGACGAAACACTTTGCCTGGCGGTTGGGTGACTCGCCGCACCGAATGCTCCGGTCCGCAACGTCCGTAGCGTCGGCGTTGATTCGGCTTTGTGCCGAGCGGCACGCGCGACCGGCGGCACGAGACGGCCGCAGATGCCCGCTCGTGGGAACTGCAGCGGCCACAATCCGACATCGAGGAGTCAGCTTTGCCGACACTGCTGGAAATCACAACTCATCTCTTTCTTCAAATGCTGGTCATTTTGGTGACATATCGTCTTATTTGGCCTCTATTTCGTCGGCTAGCTCAGGTACAGGTCGTAGCCGTGATGGTCGCCGGGTTCGTACTGGGGCCGTCGGTGCTCGGGTCGATCTGGCCGGCCGCGCAACACTGGCTGTTCCCGACCACGGTGGACGTCGGGAACATCTCGATCATTCATCCGAATCTGACCGCGATCTACGCGGTGGGACAAATCGGTCTCGTGCTCTACATGTTCCTGGTAGGAGCATCGTTCAAACTCGATATTCTTGGTGCTCACGTCCGGCAGGCAGGTGCTACGTCGGCCTTCGGCGTTATGGTGCCGATGATCCTCGGCGGCCTCGTGGGCTGGATGATGATCTCGAATGGCGGCTATTTCACCGACAAAGTAAGCCCTTGGCAGGGTGCATTATTCCTCGCCGCCGCGGTCGCGATCACGGCTTTTCCGATGTTGGCGTGGATCGTTTATGATTCTGGGCTGATGAACACCCGGTTGGGCACGATGTCGTTGTCGTGCGCGGCCGTTGACGATGCCTGCTCATGGATCTTGCTGGCGGCCGTCGTCGCCACGGCCAAAGGTGAGATGAGTGATGCGCTGATCACCCTGGTCGGCGGCGTCGTGTATGTCCTGTTCATGGTGTTCATCGCGCGACGCTGGCTGGCGCGGCTCAACACCTGGTCGCGGAGCGGCGATACCGGGCTAACCGGCGGCATTCCGATCACCCACCTGACGATTGTGTTGCTCGTCATCCTTGCTGGCTGCTGGTTCACCGATTCCATCGGGCTGTTTTCCGTGTTCGGTGCATTCGTCGCAGGAGCTGTGATGCCGCGCGGTGAATTGCTCGATAAGATCCGCGACCGATTCGAGCCCCTGGTCGCTTACATGCTGCTACCCGCCTTCTTCATCTATTCGGGGCTGAACACGCAGCTGTCTCTCATTTTCGCACCCTCGGTGCTGCTGATGGGTGCGCTGGTTCTAGTCGTATCGTTCGCGGGGAAGTTCGGCGCTATTGGTCTCGCCGCGCGATGGCAGGGAATGGGCTGGCGAGAAGCGGGTTCGATGGGCGCCCTCGCCAACGCACGAGGACTGATGGAGCTGATTTTGCTGAACGTCGGGCAATCGGCTGGGCTGATCACAAACGAGATGTATACCATTCTGGCGCTGATGACGATCATCACCACCTTCGCTGCGACGCCGATTCAGCGGATCTTCGAACGCCGCGCATGGAAGGAAGGGTACGTTTTCGGTCCGACTGGGGAGGAACACAAACCAGCCGAACCTGCCACACCGGCGCCGCCGGGGGCGCTGGTGAAGCCCGCGGCTGCAACACCCGTGACGCCGGCGACGGTCGACGCTGAGTGAATGAATTGGGGCGCCGGCACAGAGGTGTGACGGCGCCCCGCACATTCGAGGTCATCGGCGTTGTCGAACAGGCGAATCGGAACCCTCGGCCTGATCAGCAGGGGTCTGGTTGTTGTGGTGAGGGCGGTTTCGCCGACTACGCTCATGACGGTGGTCAGCCTGCTCGTGGCGAGGAAGCGGCGGGCTTCGGTGACGGAAGCTCCGGTCATCCGCGGGCGGTTGCTGGCGATGTTCTTCCACTTCGATGTCCGTGTCGAGGAGGTCGAATACGTCGGTGCGGACGCTCATTCGCTGGTTTCGGTGCGCCCCGCGCTCTGTGAAGCGAGCGGGCCGCGGTGCTCGCCGAGCACCCTGCGTGAAGTCGTGGCACGAGTGCTCGGCGTGGCGGCGGGCCGCAACGCATGCCCGATCCTGCCCGGCGCGATCAGCGGGCCTCGCACAGTTCGCGGACCACAAGACGATGGCGCACGGCCGCGTATTTCGTGCCATCCGGCACCAATGACGAGATGAGCGGGGCCATCCGGACATAGTGCGACGGCCGGACAAGTCGACGTAGGCGACAGCTGGCCACTTCGTCGCCGAGCCTACGGCGCCGATGCGGCCTCGTCGACGAAGTGCCGCCGGTTGACCGCTATCGACGCCTGGGATTGGGCCGGCACGTCACCCTCCTCGTAGATCGCCTCGACCGGGCAGACCGCAGTACACGCGCCGCATTCGATGCAGGCCACCGGATCGATGAACAGCTGATCGTGGCTGTCGAAGGCGGGGCCATCAGGCGAGGGTTGGATCGCATCGACCGGGCATACGTCGTAACACGACGTATCCTTGCTGCCGATGCATCGTTCAGTGATCACATAAGGCATGCGTATCTCCTTGGGGTAATGCATCACCGTGTTCGCCGAATCCTGGACCGGCGGCGCCGCCCAGCTCGAGCAGCGCGGTAAATCCCTGCGGGAGCGCGGTGACGGTTGCGCCGGAATTGGGTGCAAGACCGAGACCGCGTCGAGGATGGTCAGCTCAGTGAGCCTGCGAGTATTCGTCAGCAGGAGGCTTGACCGTGTAGTGGCGGAGGCGGAACACGCCGCGAGCGACCAGAACCGGCAGGTGTGCCGGGCGAGGTACCCGCGACGGGCCGCTTCATGCTTCGATGTCGAAGAGCTCGGGAACCCGGAGCGCGAGCGTCATATCGCCCTCGACCTTCATTTTGCCGGCCATGAACGCCTTCATCGCGTCCTGGCGCCCCTCGGCGATGGCGAGCCAGATCTCGCTAGTGGTGGTGAAAGTGGTGTCCGGTTCGGCGACGCCACCGGGGATGAGGCGTCCCTGGCAGTCCTTGATCTCGACGGCCCACACCCCCGGGTCGAGATCGGTGAGCTGCCATTGGAGGGTGCGGTCGAGGCCCGCCGCGGCCTCGGTGCGGAGGCGGCTGGGCAGTTGGTCGAAGAGTTCGCCGACAGTGAGGGTCATGGGATTGTGCTCCTGATGCCGTATTGTTCAGGCGGGCTTCACTTCTCGGCCGGCCCGTGCGCGACAACGTTAGAGACACGGACTTCCCCGCGTATTACCGTTCTGGTAAGTGCGGTATGTCGCTGCGCTGCATGCGCGTACCCAGCAGCTGACGGCGGAGTTCGACGAACTCCCTCGGCGGCTGCACGCCGAGATCGCGCTGTATGGCATCGCAGAATGAATGCAGCCGGTGTTCGGCCCTGCCGTGGTTGCCGTTGCGCATCGACACCTCGATGATCACTTTGGTCGCCAGCTGGTTGTACCGATCCAGGCGCAGCATCTGGTAGGCCGACTCGAGAATTTCTTCGTCCGTGCCGCAGTCGATGTCGATCTGCATCAGGCGGGTGAGAGCCTGCGAGCACATGAGGTCGTATCGATGCCGGTAGGGCTCGAGCCAGTGGCACGATTCCGCGTCGAGCAGAGGACCCTGCGAGACGTAGTCCGAGACGCGTCGGTAGTAGAAGCGCGCGCGGGTGACGTCGCCTGCCACATCGCAGGCGTGGCCGCGCCGGTACAGCAGCTCGAGGTCGGCCACGTCGGTCCACCACAGGTCTGCGGACTCAAAGGTGTACACGCGGTTGGCGTGGTGCTGGATGAACGAAGATCGTTCTCGCGGACCGAGTTCCGGCTCGAGTAGCCGTTTGAGCGCATGCATGCTGACGTCGAAAGCCTGGATAGCCTTGCCGGGATCGGCCTCGGGCCACAGCGTGTCGACGAACTGATCAGCTGAGTACGGCTTTCCGGGGTTCAGCAGGAACCACAGCAGGATGTGCAGGCCCTTCCGGCGGCCGGTCTCCAACGTCACCCGATGGGCCCCGTGGTACATCCGGAGGTGCCCGAATAGGTAGGCGCGGTAGGGAGCCTCTCGCTCGAGCTCCCTCGGATGGTCGACATCGTTCCTGCGCAGGCCATCGATCGCGTATGCAGCAGTCATTGATCCCCCGTTTCTAGAAACCTGGCTGACGTGCCGAGGCGCCGTCGACCCGGTTCGAAGTTAACGATACTCACCAACGATAGGGCACGTCGCCAAAGTTTACGACCAGCAAAAAATGTGGGCACGCAAGGCCTGATCGAGGACAGCCCGGTCGGTGCTGGCCGGTTCCGGCGCGCCCGTAATTGACTATCTTTCGTTTCAGAATCAATAGGCATTCATCCGTCGGCCGGAAATGGTCGGGGACACTTTCCCGAAGAGTAAGTGGAATGTAACAGGGTCCGCTCAGAATAGTTCGCGACCCTGAAAGGCGGGGGTGCGTGAAAACAACTGCGACACAGCGGCGCGTCTCGTCGCATTCGAGCCGCCGGTCGCCGCCTTCGCGGCGCGTCATACGCGGGTTAATTCTCGGGAATTGTCGGAATCGGCGGCTGCCGGCCACCCGGACCCCGGTCGATCCGGATGCTGGTTTGCGCCTCCACCGATGAAGAATCCGTGTCACGGGTTCCGGTGGGCGTGGGCAGCGTTGCGGTTCGACGAGGGCAGCGGGTGAACAAGAAGCGGGTGCACCGGCTCTGGCGTGAAGAAGGCCTACAGGTGCGGGGGCATTCGCCGTGGAAGCGGGCCGGGTGCTCGCCGGTGCCGCCGATGGAGGCGGACGCCGGACACAAGAGATCACGATGACGGGAAGTGGTTCGGGAACTCTTTCAGCCGTAGGTGCCGCGCCTGGTTCTTATTTGCGGATGAAGACGCCGAGCTGTTCGGTGTTGTAGTACTCGAGCGTGAGCTCGGTCCCGTCGAAAGTGGCCTGCGAGACGGTGCCTCGGTTGGCGTTCTCCCCGGGCGGGGTGAAGACGAAGGTGTTGCCGCTCCAATGTTTCAGCGGGAATGTCATGTTTCTCGGACCCAAGGTGAGGTTCAGGGAACTATCGATGACACTGACCGTCGCCGGTCCGTAATATGCGTTGTCATAGGTGCCCGCATAGCTCGGCAGCGGTTGCGCCGGAATCGGATCGGAGGGCGGCTGTTTGCCGGCCAGGGCGCCCGACGGCGCGCTGATCGGTTGGAATGCCGTCCGGTACAACGTGCGCCAGTCCTGTTGAATTCTCCCGAATTGGACCAGGTCGGCGAACTCGGCGTTGAGCGTTTCCGGCACGCCGATCGGCGCCGCGTTGGTCAACGTCACGATGCCGACGTCGGCGGACGGGATCAGCGTGAACGCGGTGCCCGCGCCGAGGCCGAATGCACCGGAATGACCGAGTATCACCCGGCCCGCGGCGGAGTCGCTGACATTGAAGCCGAACCCGTAGAAGCCGGCGCGCGCGTCCGGCGTTTTCGGCGGCGCGGAGACCGCCTGCGGGGAGAGGGCGGGCAGCAGATCCTCCGGTGGCACGAGCACCGAGCCGCCCACGGAACCGTTCGCCAGCACCATCGCCATCCATTTACCCAGGTCGGCGACGGACGAACTGACCCCACCCGCCGGAGACTGCGCGTCCGGCTGGCGCGGCGGGTTCGCCACCGCGTACTTGCCGTCGACCAGGACGTGCCCCTCGGCGCGGTTGGCTCGGGCGATGAAGTCGGCGTAGCGCGAACTCGTCGCATCCATACCGAGCGGATCGTAGATGGTCTGCTCCGACAACGTCTCCCAGTCGGTACCCGCGGCCGATGACACGGCGACGGCGGCCGCGGTCAGGCCGAAGTTGGTGTACTCGTAGGAGTCCCGGAAGGTACCCAACGGCAGCAGTCGCAGCCGGTCGAGCACCTGTTGACGGTCGTAGCCGAGGTCTTCCAGCAGGTCACCGGCGTGATCGGGCAGTCCGGAGCGGTGCGCGTACAGGTCCCCGATGGTGACGTGCTCGGTGACGTACGGATCGGCGAGCGCGAACGACGGCAGCAACCTGTGCACCGGGGTGTCCCACTCGACGCCACCGGCGGCGATCCGGCGGGCGACGACCGTCGCGCCGATCGGCTTGGAGACCGACGCGAGTTGAAAGACCGTGTTCGCGTCCACCTTCTCCTCGGTGACGATGTTTCGGACACCGAATCCGTTGCTGTAGACGACTTTTCCACCGTGGACGACGGCGACCGCCATGCCGGGGATGTCGGAGGATTCCAGCAGCCCTTCGGCGAGTTCGTCCAGTTCGGCCACCGCGTCGTCGATCTGTCCGTCCGGGATCGGCACTCCGGCGACCTGATTGGGCATAGCCGAGTTGGTCGGTGTGCCGGTTGCGGGGGAGGAGGTCGAATCGTCGTCACCGCATCCTGTCACGGCGAGGGTGACGGCGGTCGCCATCGCCATGGGACCGAGCAGTGCACGCCGGCGTGTGCTCACGGATCGCCTCCTGGCTCTCGTAGCAACAAAAGACCAGTTAAAGGCTAGTTGAGGCGAGATTGCTGTGCGGAAGGTTCGAGCATCTCGCTCCGGCGCGGATCGTCCGGTCGGCTGGCCCTCGGGCTGCTCGCCAGCCTCCGCCGGGCGGGCGAACGTATCGTCCGGCAGGCAGGCGGCTGGTGTAGGCACCGCTGGGCGGGTCAACCGCGATGTCAGTGAGGGCGATGTCACCGGGCTGCCGAAGGGCGGAATCATGGGCGCCGCGACGGGAAACCCGTCGTGAAATGGGCGCCCGGTCGTACACCGGGCGCCCCGCTCCTATCCGGCAGCCGGTGTCTCCCGGATCTCGACGATCGGAAGCACCAGCGCCGCAGGCGAACTCGACGGAACCGCCGGATTTACCGGCGCGACCGGGGCGATCCGCCGATATCCAGCACCGATCGGAGGCCGCGTGTCCACCTCACCCTTGTTCGGCCAGTACGCCGCCGCCCGCTCGGCCTGTGCGGTGATGGTCAACGAGGGGTTCACACCCAGGTTCGCCGATACCGCCGCACCGTCGACGACGCTGAGCGTGGGGTAGCCGTACACGCGGTGGTAGCCATCGATCACGCCGTGCTCGGCGTCGGCGCCGATCACCGCGCCGCCGAGGAAGTGAGCCGTGAGCGGAATGTTGACGATCTCGCCCCAGCTGCCGCCGGGGATGCCGCCGATCTTCTCGGCGACCCGCCTGGTGACGTCGTTGCCGACGGGAATCCAGGTCGGATTGGGCTCGCCGTGCCCCTGCTTGCTGGTGAGTTTGCGGCCGAACAGTCCGCGCTTGGTGTAGGTGGTGATCGAATTGTCCAGATGCTGCATGACCAGCGAGATGATGGTGCGCTCGCTCCAGTTCTTGGTGCTCAGGAAGCTGAGCAGGTCCATCGGATGCCGCAGCACCATGCCGAGGAAGCGCAGCCAGCGCGGGATGCGGCCGCCGCCGTCGACCATGAGTGTCTGTAGCAGACCCATGGAGTTGGAGCCCTTGCCGTATCGGACCGGCTCGATGTGGGTGTCGGGTGTGGGGTGGATCGAGGAGGTGATGGCGACACCCTTGGTGAAGTCGGTGCCCGGGGCGACCTTCTTGGTCGCCGCGCCGACGATCGACTCGGAGTTGGTGCGCGTCAGCACGCCGAGCCGGTCCGACAGGTTCGGCAACACACCCTTGTCGCGCATCGCGAACAGCAGCTTCTGCGTGCCGCGCGTTCCGGCGGCGAGTACCACGTGCGCCGCGGTGAACGTCTGCGGGTTCTTGCGCACCCAGGCGCCGGTGCGGACGGTGGACACGTCCCAGGTCCCATCGGGGTGCGGCCGGAGCGCGGCGACCGTCGTCATCGGGATGACCTCGGCCCCCGCCTTTTCTGCGAGGTAGAGGTAGTTCTTGACCAGGGTGTTCTTCGCGCCGTACTTGCAGCCCACCATGCAGTCGCCGCATTCGACGCAGCCGGTGCGGTCGGGACCGGCGCCGCCGAAGTACGGGTCGGACACGGTCTTTCCCGGCTCACCGAAGAACACGCCCACCGGCGTCTGTACGAACGTGTCGCCGACCCCCATGTCGTCGGCGACGGACTTGAAGACCTCGTCGGCAGGCGTCATGTGCGGGTTGCGCACCACGCCGAGCATCTTCTGCGCCCGCTCGTAGTACGGGGTCAGCTCCTCGCGCCAGTCGGTGATGTCGCGCCACTGGGCATCCTGGAAGAACGGCTCCGGCGGCACGTAGAGGGTGTTCGCGTAGTTCAGCGAGCCGCCGCCGACACCGGCGCCGCCGAGGATGAGGACGTTGCGCAGTGGATGGATGCGCTGGATGCCGTAGCAGCCGAGCGCGGGCGCCCAGAGGAACTTTTTCAGCTCCCAGCTGGTTTTGGGCAGTTCGTCGTCGGCGAAGCGGCGGCCCGCCTCCAGCACGCCGACTTTGTACCCTTTCTCCACCAGCCGAAGCGCCGTTACGCTGCCGCCGAACCCCGAACCGACGATCAGCACGTCGAAATCCGTCGTCCGCTGGTCCATGTGGAACTCCTCATCGTGTCGCCAGTGACAGGGCTAACACTACTCCCGGGTAAGTAACGGTCCGCAAGTCGATCTGGACGACTTCGCCGCCGCATGGAGGGGCCGTATGCGCCCGTCCTCAGGTAGAGAAGAGCAATGCTCTCAATAGTTGACATCGCTCTCTCTGGCGAGCAAGGTCTCTGCTATGCCGACGACACCCCGCGCCCGCGCCAGGGCTCAGACCATGAACGACATCGTCCGGATCGGACGCGAACACCTGGCGACCGACGGCGCCGCCGCGCTCTCCCTGCGTGCCGTGGCGCGTGACCTCGGGGTGGTTTCCTCCGCCGTCTACCGGTACGTCCGCAGTCGCGACGAACTGCTCACCCTGCTCGTGGTGGACGGCTACAACGCACTCGGCGACGCGGCGGACGCCGCGCTGACCGGTGCCGCGGAGGATCCGATCGACCGGCTGCGCGTACTCGGCCGCACCGTGCGCAGGTGGGCGCTGGCCGAACCGGCACGCTACGGTCTGCTGTTCGGCACACCGGTGCCTGGCTATGAAGCGCCCGCGGCGGAGACCGTCGCGCCAGGTACCCGGGTGATCGCCACCATGCAAACCTTGTTCGCCCGCGCCTACGCGATCGGCAAACTGGCGCCGCCGAGCCGGGAGCCGCGCGTATCGGCTCCGCTGGCAGGCAGTTTCGCGCGGATCCGGGACGAGTTCCAGCTCGAGCTGCCCGACTGGCTGGTGGTCCGTGGCGTGACGTTCTGGGTCGGCTTGTTCGGCGCGGTGAGCGCGGACGTCTTCGACATGTACGGCCTCGATACCTTCGCCGACCGCGACGAACTGTTCGAACACCAACTCGACGCGCTGCTGGACATGCTCGGCTACCGCGGCTGACCTGCCATGCGGGCGGGGAGTCCCGACCGGCCGATCGTCAGGTGACGCATATGGGACAACGGGGACCGAGCGCGATCTCGAATTCGGCTATGTTGCGATGGACGCGTGACGGATCATGACGAACGATTACCTGCCTCGCCGGGACCCCGGGCCCCGCTCGCCTGGGCGCACCGGATCGGCGCGCGGATTCCCCTGGTCAACGCTCCGATGGGCGGAGTGGCGGGCGGACGGCTCGCCGCGGCGGTGACCGCCGCTGGTGGCCTCGGCATGATCGGAATGGGTAGTGCCGGATCGGTCGCAGCGCTGGAGCGAGAGCTGCCGCGGGTCCGCGGCGTCGATGGACCGTTCGGCATCGGCCTGGTCGACTGGGTGATCGCAGCCGAGCCCGAATTGCTGGAGGTCGCGATCGCCGCGCGGCCCGCATTGATCTCGGTGAGTTTCGGCACCGACCTCGGGTGGGCCACCCGCGTCACCGACGCGGGCATCGTCGCGGCCACTCAGGTGTACAGCGCGCAGGACGCACGGAGTGCGCAGGACGCGGGTGTCGGTGTCCTGGTTGCCCGTGGTGTGGAAGGCGGTGGTCATGGCGCGGTGAACTCGACGCTGCCGCCACTGCTGGAATCGGTGCTGAACGTCGCGTCGGTTCCGGTGCTCGCGGCGGGTGGAATCGGCACACCGTCGAGCTTGGCCGCTGTGCTGCGAGCGGGCGCGACCGGAGCATGGCTGGGCACCTGTCTCGCGGCGTGCGAGGAATCGTCGCTGTCGGAGGCGGGCCGGCGAGCGCTGCTCGCGGCGCGTGCCGAGGACACCGTGCTGACCCGCGCCTACGACGTGGGGACGGAACTGCCTTGGCCCGCACGCTTTCCCGCCCGGGTGCTGCAAACCGAGTTCACCGATCGGTGGACCGGCCGGGAGGACGAGCTGGCCGCGGACCCGTCCGCGCGAGCGGCGCTGGCCGCAGCGATCGCCGCCGGAGATCCGGCGGTGACGCCGGTCGACGCCGGTGCGGGCGTCGGTCTGGTCACCGCGGTGGAACCGGCCGCGCGAGTGCTCGATCGGCTCTGGTCCGGCGCGACCGCACACCTTGCGGACGGACCGGCCGCCGGGTAGCCGACGGGTTCAGTCCTCGCTGCTCACACGGTCGCCGACGAAATGGATCAGTCCGGGATCGGCGGAGGTCAGCCGGTCGACCTCCGCGCCGCCGGTGCACGGGAAGAGTGCGATGGTGACCGCACCGGAGCGGCGGCCGACCACCCGCCAGACCCCACCGGAGTCGTGCCAGCGGCGCAGCACCGCGACGGGATCGTCGGACATGCTCTGCTTCCTCTCGGTGGCGCTTGCGTGGTCGATGAAGAACGCGTCACCGCGGGACCGTGACGGGGTCGGTACAGCTGGCGGGTACGTCTACGAATGAGCAGTCCTTCGGCGGGCGGGTGGGCCGATAGTCGGGCGCGACGCCGCCGGACCGAGTGATGGCCGAGTATGCCGCCACCGCGTCGGTTGGTTTGCGGGTCAATGCGGGATCGGTCAGCACGTCGACGGTATAGAGGCCGAAACGCGGTGTGTAGGAACCCCACTCGTAATTGTCTGTGAGGCTCCAGTAGTTGTAGCCGATCAGGTTCATGCCGTCGGCCTTGGCACGCTGGAGCCAGTAGACGGTGTCGCGGAGCGAATCGGCGCGGCGGTATCCATCCGCACGCGGCATGCCGTTCTCCGTGGGCATGCCGTTCTCGACGATGTAGAGCGGCTTGCCAGGGAATTTGCGCGAATAGTGTTGCAGCGCATAGTAGATGCCCTCTGGCTGCAAGGGATTCTTCCACAGCTCCGTGAAGTTCATCATGCCGGTGATGGTGTCGGGGGACAGGCCGTAGTAGTAATCGATGCCGATGTAGTCGAGTTTGCCGCCGATCTTGTCGAACAGCGGCCTGTTCACCACGTCCTCGCCGCCGGGTATATAGGCGACGTTGCTGGTTACCATCGCATTCGGTCGGTCGCGGTGGATGTAGTCGTAGATGCTGTTGTGGGCCTGGGCAATTCGGTCCTTCATGGCGAGCGCCGAGGTCAGCGCGATTCCGCCGTGGCGCAGCTCATTGACGAGATAGAACGTGGGCTCGTTGAACGTCACCCACAGCGGGTTGTACGGGGCGTAACGGTCCACGACGGCACGCGCATTGGCCAGCCAGTCCTCGACGATGCCCGGGTTGTTCCATCCACCGCGGTCGACCGCCCATCCCGGATACACCCAGTGGTCGATGGTGAGCATCGGGCGCATGCCCGCGGCCGTGATGGCGGCGACCACGTTGTCGTAGAACCTCAGCCCGTCCGGGTCCCACTGACCGGGCTCGGGCTGGAGACGGGCCCACTCGATGCCGACCCGATAGACCTTGACGCCCAGGTCGGCCGCCAAGGTGATATCCGACCGGTAGCGCGTGTAGAAGTCGATCGAATCCCGGTATGGGTCAGCAGTTTTCCCGGACGCGACGTAGCGGGACCAGTTGCTGTCGGGGGCGTGACCCTCCGATTGGTATCCGGACGCGGCGACGCCCCACAGAAAGTCCGGGCTCATCGGCGCTACCTGAGCCGGTGGCGCCGGCCGCGCGGCGGCATGAGTGGTGGTCCCGATGAATGCCGCGGTGACTGCCGCGAGCACGGCCACGACGTGGCGGCGGTGTGATCGCATCGAACTCCTGTTCCGAGACGGATGGCGGGCGCTCGTCGACCTCCAGTGCGGGGGACCGGCGGGCGGCTACCACGGGGACAGGGTAACTGGTCAATTGTCCGTTTTTGGTCGAAGTGGGGGAGGGGAGTTGTGTGGACGGCCTCGTCGTTGGGATGGGGGAGGCGCAACCTTCGGTCGAGCGTGCTGCAAGCACGGCGGAAGGACGCGCGATAGGCGGTAGTCATCATTAACATATGGTTACGTAGATATTCGCATCTAACTATGTATCCATCAATTTCGTACTACACACCGCCACATACCTCACGAACAAAACAAACCGCCAAGAGGGGAAGGTGGGCGTCGCGGACGCTATCCCAGCACGGGAGAAACGGATGACGCGGCGAAAGTGCTTGTGAGATGCTCCTCAGTCGCCGGCTCGTCGATTTACCCGGGATACGGGGGCCGTGTGAGGATTCGAGTATGGTCGCGAATCCGTTGCCGCCGCTGGCCCGGTGGCTCGCCCAGCGGCGCTGGGTGATGCGCTGGGCGCCGGTCGTGCTGCGCGTGGAGCGGCTGATTCGCCGAGTCAGTGGCGGTCGGTTGGGCGTACTCGATCTCGTGGGGTTGCCATCGATCGAAATCACCGTGGCCGGCCGCAAGACCGGGATTCCGCGCACGACCTCGCTGCTGTATGTCCCATACGACGATGACTTCGTTGTGCTCGGCTCGAATTGGGGCAGTCGGGACCATCCAGCCTGGGCGGCGAACCTGCGTGCGGCCGACACTGCTTCGGCCCGGTGCAAAGGCGAACAGTTCCTGGTCACGGTCCGCGAGATCACGGGCGTGGAGCGCAAACGGTTCTGGGATCTGGCGGTCGAGTTCTGGCCCGGCTATGCAATGGAGTACGAGCTGTCAGGTGGCCGAGTGTTCCCCATTTTCGAATTGCGTCGCCTATCCGCCTGAAGAACAGGCCGATCGAACGGCAGGTGCTCCCGCGTCGCGATGACCGCGAGGCACCAAGCGGCACAGATCGAGTGGGCGTGCGGTCGGTTCAGGCACGGCCCTTGATCGTTTCCTGCCCCTGCTGCGCCATGTTCCCGTTTCGGGGTAGTAGAAGCGGGGTTGTCAGCAGGAGCAGACCGGCGATCGCGATCGCGGTGCGGAGACCGACGGCGTGGGCCAAAACACCCCAGAAGGCCGTCAACGCCGCGATGGTGGCGTTGTTGGTGATCGACCATGCGGATAGTGTCCGGGCGATTCGGTCGGTCGGCGTCTGGTCGAGCCGGTAGGTGGCGAACACCGGATTGAACACGCCGACACAGGTGACCAGGCAGAACTCGAGGGTGAGGACGAGGACGAGACCGCCTGTGCCCGCGCCGACAAGAGCCAAGCCGAGCGGCCAGCACACACGGAGTGTCCCGGCGGTGTACATGACCTTGTGCTGCCCGAACCGTGTGACGAGTCGACGGCTGAGTCGCGCTCCGACGAGGCCGCCGACGCACGGCGCTCCGAACGCGAGACCGTACTGCCAGGCGGCGAACCCGAGACGATCGAGCATGAGCAGGGCGAGCAGCGGTGCGGTGGCCATGATCAGTCCGTTGACGAGGATGGTGTGGAAGAACATCGGGCGCAGGGCCGCATGGGTCAGGATGCAGCGCCATCCTTCGACGAGATCAGCGACACGTCGTATGTCGGTTCGTTCGGGAGGCCGTTCCATTCCGCGGATCGCTCGAATCCCCATGGCGGACAGCAGGAAGCTGATCGCATTGGCGATCACGACTGTCACCGGACCGAACAGCCCGACCGCGGCTCCGCCGACGGGTGGTCCCAGCGCCGTGGCGGTCCACGTCGTGGACTCGAACCGGCCGTTCGCGACGAGCAGGTCCTCCGGGCGAACCAGTGCTTTCAGATACGCGCCACTGGCCGCCTTGAAGGCGATATCGGCCGCGGCCACCACGACCGAAACGACCAGCAGCTGGATGAAGGTCAACCAGCCGAGTGCGTAGGTGGCCGGCACGCTGAGCAAGGCCGCGCACCGGATGAGGTCCATCATGACCATGACCGGCCGCTTCGGGCGGAACTCCACCCAGGGACCGAGCGGTGCCGCGACCACGGCTCCTACCGCGAGCCCCGCGGCGGCCAGCACCGCCACCTGGGTCGGTCCGGCGTGCAGGACGAGGATCGCGATCAAGGTGAACGCGTCGAAGGCGAGCCAGGTACCGAAGGTGCTGACGGCGTATACGGCCCACAGCCATCCGAACGGCTTACCCAACGACTTGCTTTCGGCCATGCTCCGAACACCCCTGGTTGTCTCGATCCAGCGCCGACATCGACTCGCGAGATCAAAGCGGGCCGGTGAACGGCTGGTCAAACAACCGTTCGATCGATACTCACAACCATGCATTGTGTTAGGAGGTCGGGCCGGTCGAGCTGGCGGATAGGCCGGTGCCGCCGAGGATTTGCCGAATTCGGTTGTATTTTGAGTGCTCCGGTTGTGGTGGCTGGCGGTAGACCGGTCAGCGGCTTGCGGCGGAGGGTAGGAATCTCACAACTGGTAGTTGTCGATGGAGCGGCGTATGGATCTCGATATGGCGGCGTTGCGTGCGTTCGTCGCGGTGGTGGAAGAAGAGCAGTTCGGCCATGCCGCCGCCGTGCTCGGCATCAGCCAGCAGGCTGTGTCCAAACGCATCGCGAAGCTCGAAGCCCAACTGGGCACAGCCCTTTTCGAGCGTGGGCACGGCGGCAGCCCGCCGACCGGCGCTGGCGCCCGATTGCTGCCGCACGCTCGGGCGCTGCTGG
>NZ_BDBA01000078.1 GCF_001612745.1 Nocardia amamiensis NBRC 102102
CCGCGGCGCCCTTGACCCCAACGGCCTTGGTACCCATGGCACCCAGGCCCGCCACCGCGAGCAAGGTGCCGCCGGTGGCGGTGAGACCGGAACCACCGCTGCCGACGATCGCGACGGCCGGGGTGACCAGCCGCATCAGCGCGGGCAGCACGAACGCCACACTGCACAGCAGCACGATCGCGACCAGCATGCGCTGGGCCTGCTCGCCGTCGGGCAGGCCACCGGTCGGGGTGAGCGTGTCGACGTGGCCCGCGGTGGTGAAGGCGATCATGTAGACGATCGCCGCCACCGGTTTCCACAGCATGAAGGCGATGATCCAGCCGATCAGCTTCTGATAGGACTGCTTGCCCACGTTCATGCCCGAGGCCGCCGCCGCCAGCGGCAGCACTCCAGCCGCGATCACCAGCAGGCCTTGGCGGACAATGGCGAGCACGATCTGCGCCAGCGCGCCGAGCAGGCCGACGATCGCGATGATCAGCACCAACCCGGGCGAAAAGGCCTGCAGCTTACTGGTTTTCACCATCAGCTCGGCGAGGTCTTTGGCATTGCCGTTGGTCGAGTCGCTGATGATCCACTCCGCGAACCGATCCGAGGCCTGCGTGCCGGCCACGATCACGGCGCCGAGCATCCAGGAGCTGAACACCACGCGGGTGAACATCCGGAACGACTCGGCCGCCTCGTTCATCACGGCTCCGCGTCTCGCCTCGGCCAATCGCGCGCCGGAAATGATCACCGACGCGATCAGCAGCAAGATCTGCGCCTGATAGGTGTAGTCGTTGATCTTCGTGAACAGCGAGCCCGAATCGCTGACCGCCTCGTTGGGCACCTTCATCCAGAAGGTCAACGCCAGGATGATGGCCTCGCCGAGGCCGTTCATCAGCGAGTCGACCACCTTGCCGAACGTCGAGTCCCAGGCCTTGTCCTTGACCGCCCCCGCCGCCTGGTCGGGATGCGCGGCGACATTGCCCGCCTTGCACGCGGCGGAGGCTGCGTCACCGAGAGTGAAGCCCGGCAGCCCGAGGCCGTCCAGAGAGTCGTGGATTTCGTTGCACGTATCGTCGAAGCCGTACGTCTGGCCGTAGGCCACGGTCGGAGTCGCGACCATCACTGTGAAGATGACCGCGAGGATTGTGACTAGCCGCCTCACCATTGTGTCCACCCATCGATCGAACCGATCGTCTCGAGCGGCTGTGCGTCGCCCGCGGACGACTTCAGTCTCCAGCCACCGTCACGCCATACCACGTTGAGTCTCATGGCCACCCAACTTCGCCCGCCGTGCAGAAACTCCCGGGTCTTGCGAGCGATACGAACAACAGCGAAATCGTCACCATAGCTTTCGATTCGAAATGCGTGGGATGCGTACAACAGCGGTTTGACACTCTCCGGCAAGACGTTGGGAACCTTTCCCCCGGCGATCTTGCGCTCCCGATCGGCGAGCTCCTCGGGAGTGAGGATCACCAACTGCTGCCACAGTGCGTTGTCAGTCGGCCGGGCCACGGTCCGCCAGTAGATCTGCTCGGCGGCCAGCGCGGCGCCCTGCGGGGTCTTGGCGAATCCCGACGGCACGCCGTTGTCGATACGCACCGGTCCATCGGTCGTCGAGAAAGGAATGAT
This sequence comes from Nocardia amamiensis NBRC 102102, assembly GCF_001612745.1. GTDB lineage: Bacteria > Actinomycetota > Actinomycetes > Mycobacteriales > Mycobacteriaceae > Nocardia > Nocardia amamiensis. Next base: position 1,615 of record NZ_BDBA01000078.1, read on the forward strand.
CGGCCCGCCGTATACCTGCTGCCAGCCGCCGGGCTGGTTCGTCCCGCCCGGCGCGCCGGTCTGCCACTCCGGATCGGTCGGCGTGCGTGGCGAGCCCGACTGCGACAGCGCCTGCCCGGCTGGATCGTTCGGAATATCGAAACGATGCCCGAAGGAGTCCTTATCAGAACCTACGAATGAGGACGCGAAAGTCGGCCCTCCAGAACTGTTCTCCGATGCGGTTGTCGTCTGCGGCCCCTGCGGCGCGGCGTCGTCCCGAACAGCAACCACCGTTACGACTGCGGCCACCGCCACCGCGAGTACCGCAACCGCGCCGAGCACAGCCGGCGGCATGCGATCCGAAGACCTTCTACGGCTCACCATTTCGTCCACCCCTGCAACGACTCGACGTACTCGGTCTGGGCATTGGTGGTGGTCGCGGGCTTGAGGCGCCAGTCACCCGCGTCCCACACCATGACCAGGCGGGTCGCCGCCCACAGCTGTTTGCCGTCCACCACCGGCCCCCTGGTGGCGAGGCGGACGATGGCGAGATCGTCGGCGTAATCATCGACTTTGAACGCGTCGGAGGCGACGAAGTACTGCGTGACCGTCTCCGGCTGCTGCTCGGGCAGGCGGTCGTCGGCCAGCGCCTTGTCATAGGCGGCGATCTGCTGCGCGGAGACCCGGACCTGGCGCACATACAGGTCACGGTGGGCGGGGCGAGCGTTGAGCCGGTAGGTGATCTGCGCCGCCGCCAGCACCGCACCCTGGGGGGTGTGCGAGTACCCGACGGCCAGGTCGTCCTCGATGCGGGTGGGCCCGTCGGAGGTGGAGAAGGGCACCGAGGCGCCGTACACCCGCTGCCAGCCGTGCGGCTCGGTGGTGCCTTCCGGCGCCGCGGTCAGCCAGTCCGGGTCGGTCGGCTTGCGCTGCCGCGCCGGATCCTGCGGAAGCGGTTGTCCCGGCCCGCTGTTCGGTACATCGACGCGCCTGCCGAAGATGTCCACATCGGGGCTGGCGAAACCGGTGCCCCCGGAACCTGCCGTGACGGCCGGAGCGCCGCCAACGCCTTCGTCGTCGCGGCCGACGAACACGAAGATGCCGACGACCACGATGAGCGCCAGCACGGCGGCGGACGCGACGACACCGAAGGAGACACGATCGCGCGTGTACGACTCGTTGTCGCTCACGTCGGTGCCTCCAATTTCACGATGTCCGTGGGTAATGCGTCGATCGAGTCGATGGGTCGTGCGGTCGAGCCGGGGTCGGGCAGTCGTAATCTCCAGTCCTCGCCGAACCACTCGACGGCGGTGTGGTGCACCGCCGTGGACCGGTCGGAATACTCGGTGTACACATCGACGGTGGAGTTCTGCTCGGTGTATCCGGTGATCTTGTAGCCGAGCAGCCTTGGCGCGAACTCGGGGCTCGCCGGGCCGGTGATCGACAGCTGCACCCGATTGATCGCCCACTCGTCCTTGGCCGGGCCCGGAACCACTTCCCGCGCAGCCACTTTCGCCCACTGGGTATCGGCGGCCACCGCCAGCCGAACGGAGTGGGTGACCGCGGCGATGCCGGCGCCGCGCGGCGAATGCTCGAAACCGGTTGCCGCGCCGTCAGCCGTCGACTTCGGGCCCTGGTCGGTGACCGGCAGTGGCACGCCCTGGAACGGCTGCCAGCGCACGTTGGTCGGAGACGCGGCCAGATCCGGTCCGCCCGTGTCGTCGCCACCGCCGCAGCCGACCGCCGCCGCCAGCAGCGCGGCACCGACGAATCCGGCCGCGGGCAGGCGGATGTCGCACCGCCACCCGGTGCCGTCCGCCGGCCGCATTACCGTGGAAGTCATTCCCGCGTCGTCCCCATCCCGTTGCGGCTCACGCGGGCAGGAACGCCAGGGCGATCCCCGACGCCGTGCTCGCCACCACAGCACCAAGCAGGCTCATCAGCACACCGTGCGAGGCGTCGTTCATGGCCAGATCGCTGCGGAAGGTCAGCCACAGCTTCCCTGCCGACACGATCATCCAGGCCAGGCACACCAGCAGCACGAACCACAACAGCCAGTTCAGCAACTGCATCAGCGGTGCGAGGACTTCGGCGGGCATCCGTTTGTAGGCCAGCGATTCGGCGGCCGTCATGCGCACGGTACTCATCGCGGACCTCAGGTGCCGATCACGGCGTTCATGATGGTGCCTGCGCTGGTGGCGACCACGCCGCCGATCATCGCTCCGGCCACCATCTTCGGCGATTCCAGACCGCCGCCGGTCCACTTCTCCCACGCGAACTTGCCGCCCGCGTAGGTGATGCCGCAGATCCCCGACAGCAGGACGAACCAGGTGAGATACCGCACCAGCTGCAGGATCTTCTCCGAGCCGGGAGGCGCCTCGGGCGTCGGATTACCGACTTGCGCGAGTACGGTGCCGTACGTGTCCTGCACGGCGAGGAGGATCATGCTCATCGGGTGCCTTTCTCGAATAGTGGTGTGCTGTCGCCGATTCGATGCGTACGTTCACTGATCTGGCGGCTTCCGCAGATCTGGACCCCGGCGATCGAAGGTGGCCTCCTCCAGTGCCGTCCGAGCGGCCGCGACGATGTCGGCGCCGAGCTCCCGGACGTCGAGCGGGACTTCCTCCAGCAGATCGAGCTTGCGCTTCTTCGGTGGCAGCGGATCGCCGGGCGACCACACCGGCAGCTGCTCCGGCTCGACCAGTGTCCATTCCTCGTACCACGGCACCTGCCACACCTGTCCGGCCAGCGAGCCGACCACGTCGCGGTAACGCCGGATCTCCGGAGCCATCCTGCCGGGACGCGCGGCGACCGTGATCAGGCCGAGCACCTCGGAAGGGCCCGCGAAGCCCGAAAGATGTTGGCGCAGCAGGTCGTGCGCACGGGACAGCCCGCCGATGGTCTCTCTGGCGACGAGGACGACGAACGGGCTCTCGCGGTCGAAGACGCCGGGCCAGCGGCGGCCCGAATCCGCCGCGGGCGCAAGCACATGCGCGAGGGTACTGGCTCCGGCCCCGCCGTGCACACCCAGCAGCCAGACCAGCGGCGCGCGGCCGACGCCGGGCACCGGTCGGTCCCAGATGGCGGCACGACGCCCCTCCGGCGGGGCGATCACACCGGCGGGCGCGGGATCGGGGTCGGGCTGACGCGGAAAAATCATGGCGGCGGTCATGATGCCACCCCGGCGAGCAGACGCGCATATGCCCGGCGCGTCTCGGCGGCCAGTGAGGCGTGCCGCACGAGTTCACCACGGGCCAGGTGTGGATCGTACGGAATCTCCCTGATGTCGCGAACCCATCCGGAGAGGTGCTCGCGCAAATGATCCGCTACCCGCGAGTCCCCGTCCGGATACTGGTGCGAGACGACGATGGTCGCGTCGCCCACGACGCCGCCATCTCCCTCGGCGGTGTCGCCGAACTGGTCGTCGAGCCATTCCAGTGCGACCCGCAACCGGTTGGCCGCGTCGTTGCGCGCCGGAATCGTCAGCACCAGAGCCACATCCGCGTCGTCGAGCAAGGGCAGCAGTTGCCTAGCGGCAATCGGATGCCCTCCGTCGTAGACCGCGGTGTATCCCGCGTCGCGCACCGCGCGGGCGACCGTGAGATACGTCGCACGCCTGCGCAGCGGCTCGGCATCGCGCCACAGCAGTCCGATGCCCGACGTCGCGCGCGACAGGCATTCCTTCAACGGCGCGGGCTCGTCGCCACCGCGACCGTACAACCAGGACTGCAGGCTGATCGGGTGCAGATGCTCGTCCGCCCCGCGCAGTGCGAGATCGCTGCCCGCCGAGGTCGCGTCCACCGCGACCGTCGGCGTCCCACCCGTGCCGAGCTCACCCGCCAGACCCAATGCCGTCGTGGTGGTGCCCGCGCCACCGCACCCGCCGACCACCAGAATCGACCGCTGCGCGGAACGATCCGCCCCTGACCCCTCATCCCTGTCGCGCCGCAACCGCACCACCGGAGCCTTGGAGCGCACCGGCCGACCCGACGATTCGCCCGCCCCGGGCGCCTCGTCGAGCCAGCGGCTCCAGTCCTCTCCCATCGCCTCTGCTCTCCTTTTATCCGGCCGCGATACCCGTGATGAGGGTGCGACCGCCGATCACCGCGGTGGTGACCATCTGCCTGTTGTACGTGGCGGGTACACCGCCGGGCCGGTATTCGGTGATCTCCACCGAATACCGGTTGTCACCGATCGTCACGATCCGCACGCAATGCGTGGTGCCTGCCGGGACGGTATCGATACCCCGTTGGATGACCCACGCGGGCTGGACGCCGGCGTCCGGCGCGACCGCCGTCCTGGCGCGCTCCCCGGAACGCTCGACGTAATACGCGTACTGGAACAGCAGCACCGCGTCCGGCCCGGAGGTCGTCCCACCCGCCTCCGCGCTGCGCACGATCGCCTCGCTGCGTTCGGTCGGGCAAGCGCCCGCGCCGGCCGCCTGCGCACTGCCGACGGTGAGCTGCACCGATGCGGGCCCGCGCGAGTCTCGCGACGCTGCTGCGCGATCGGCCGCCGCACGCACCACGACCAGCACGCACACGGCGGCCACGGCCAGCACCAGCACCGCCGCGATCACGATGATCAGGATGCGGGCCCTGCGCATGGCGGGATGGTCGCGGGCGGCTTGGCGCAGTGCCCGCGACACGCGTGGACGCGGTCGGTCGACCTCATCGGTCTCGTCGCCGGCCCACGGGATCCGTGCCGGATCGGCCTGCCGCGGCGCGACGTAGTCGTCGTCGGGACCGGGCGCCCGACCGCTGACCACCCAATCCGACCAGCCCCCGGTGAATTCGCTGCGCTGCGCGGGTAGGTCCGCCGGGGCGTCGTCGGTCCTGCGCTGCGGCGTTTCGTCCTCGTCGCGGATGTAGCGCCGAGCGGGGCCGTCGTCCTCCGCAGGGAGGATGGTGTTCCCCGCACTGCGGTCTCGGGCTTCCGGGGCACCGGCTTCCGGCTCCAATGCGCCGTACCAGCGGGAAAGCTGTTTGTACGACTTCAACATTCCCCCATTCCCGCAGAGCAGGGCACGCAGTATCGCATCGTCGGACCCTCTCGGCGATCAGTTCGTGGAGAACGGGTAGGTGTTGGGTGTGCCGGGTCGGTCGGTGGGCGGAATCGATGTCACGCCGCCGGATGAGGCGCCATCGGCTCCTGTCCCGAACGGAAATTGTCCCGTACCGGACGAACTCGGCGTGGGCGACGCGCCGGAGCTGTCGCCGAAGAATCCGGTCGGCTGCTTCTCCAGCACCGCACGCGGCGTGGCACTGCTGCCGAAAGCGTCGGCGATGTCGCGCGCGACGGCCGCGAACCACTCGGCGACGAAGTGAGTGGGAGCGGCACCGTTCGCCGAGACGGTCGCACTGTTGTAAGCGGTGTGTCGCTGGATGGTGTCCCAGTAGCGCACCCACGTGGTCGTGTTCAGCAGCTCGCTGTTGTCGGTGATGTTCTGCACCACCGCGTCGAACGCCTGCGTGACCAACCGGGCGCCGGTCGTCGGCGGAACAAGCTGCGGGATGGCGCCGAGCAGCTTCGCGCCGAGCGACAGCAGCGCGACCGGCGGGTTGGACAGGCCCGCGGTGGCCAGCTCGGAGATGGCCGCCGGACTGATGATCGTCCTGACCACCGTGACCACGGCGTTCAACCCGATCATGCCGATCTTGAGCACGGCCTGCAGCGCGCCGGGCAGATCCAGGGGGGTGCGCGGATCCGAGGCGTCGGCGAGGCGCTGGGAGATCGACTTCTTCGGCGAGATCGACAGGGTCGCCAGCGAATTGCCCTGCACGTCCTCGTTGACCACCTCGGTAGCGGTCTTGATCGAGCTGAACGCCAGCGCCTGCGCGATCGACACCAGCGAGGCGATCGGGTCGCCGCCGCTGAGCTTGGACTGGCCGACGAGGTTGGCGACCGCCTTCAGGACGGGTGCGCCCTCCGGGGCGTCGCAGGCGAGATCGCCCGCCGCGCAAAAGCTCGCGACGCGACCGGTGAGCGCGCCGAAGTTGGCGGCTTGGTCTCGCTCCGGTCCGATGCCGCCGCCGCTGGCCGGCGTCAGCGGAAGAGCCGCGAGGGACACGAGCCGATCGCCCGAGGTTCCCGGCGCGGCGTCCGGCGTCGCCTTGCCCGGTGCGCCCGGAAACAGCGGCGCGCCCGGGTTGCGGGTCGGATCGCCGAACAAGGCCACCGCGGCGACCTTCTCGGCGGACAGCACGCCCTGGCCGTGGCCGATCTCCTGGGCGAACACCGACGCGACGTGGGCGCCCTGGGAGTAGCCGACGATCGCGAAGCGGGTGTTCGGGCAGGTGTCGGCGACGGTCGCGGCCATGTTCCGCAAACGGGCGAGGCCGCCGGCTACCGACTCCGAGTACGGCACGGCGCCACCGGCTGTCGCACCACCGAAGCCGGATTCGTATGGCACGTAAGCGCGGTCGACCAGACCGGCGTCGGGCGCTTTGGCCAGCATGGGCCGGAAGACCGTCGAGAGCATGCCGGTGTCGGTGCTGGGCGCGGCGTCCGGCGAGGATTCACCGGTGCCTTGAATCCCCAAGGCGTACAAGGCAGGACAGGTCGCGATCGAGATGTTCGTGGAGGGGCCGGCGGGATTCGGCGGCTGCGCCGCAGCGACTCCGGCGGTCGCCACAGCCACGGCGAATGCGACCAGCATCCCCGTGACTCGTGCCGTGTATCCAGTCATAGCGATCCGCAATCAAGTCGTTTGCCGCACTACCCTCAACGCCATGAAACGCCATAGACCGTAACAGATTCCGGCTATTACCGCCGCATCGGCGGAAATCTTCCGCGAAACACCGATTTGTACGAGACACGCCGTGGCGCGCCCCTGGGAACGACCCGGCAAGTTTCCGATGGCCCGCAGTGTAGGACAACGCCGGAAAATCGGCCGACCACCGCCACCCGAAACGGCTTGGGGCATTGGCTGATCGACAGCAATACTCGGGAGAACTACACCGACCGGTCAGGCCGCGGACGTGACGCGATAGACGTCGTAGACGCCTTCGACGTTGCGCACCACATTGAGCAAGTGCCCCAGATGTTTCGGGTCGCCCATCTCGAAGGTGAACTTGCTGATCGCCACCCGGTCGCCGTGCGTGGCCACCGATGCGGACAGGATGTTCACTTTCTCGTCGGCCAGCACCTTCGTCACGTCGGACAGCAGGCGGGTGCGATCCAGTGCCTCGATCTGGATGGCGACCAGGAACACCGAGGACGGCGACGGCGCCCAGGACACGTCGATGATGCGTTCGGCCTGCTCACGCAGCGACCCGGCATTGGTGCAGTCGGTGCGGTGCACGCTCACCGCGCCACCGCGGGTCACGAAGCCCATGATCTCGTCACCGGGCACCGGAGTGCAGCATTTCGCCAGCTTGGCGACCGTGCCGGACGCACCGGGGATCAGCACGCCCGCGTCGCCGGTGACCCGCTGCCTGCTCGGCGTCGTCGACGGCGTGGAGCGCTCGGCCAGCTCGTTCTCCACGTCGCCGATGCCGCCGAGCTGGGCCATCAGCCGCTGCACCACGTGGTGCGCGGAGACCTGGTGCTCGCCGACCGCGGTGTAGAGCGTGGAAATGTCGCTGTAGTGCAGTTCATGCGCCACCGCGGTCATCGCGTCGACACTCATCAACCGCTGCAGCGGCAGCCCGACGCGGCGGACCTCCTTGGAGATCTGCTCCTTGCCGCTTTCCAGGGCCTCCTCACGCCGCTCCTTGGCGAACCATTGGCGAATCTTCGCCTTGGCGCGTGGGGACACCACGAAGTTCTGCCAGTCGCGACTGGGTCCCGCGTTCTGCGCCTTGGAGGTGAACACCTCCACGACCTCGCCGTTCTCCAGCTGGCGCTCCAGCGCGACCAAGCGCCCGTTCACCCGGGCGCCGATGCAGCGGTGCCCGACCTCGGTGTGCACGGCGTAGGCGAAGTCGACCGGCGTCGACTTCTGCGGCAGCGTGATGACGTCGCCCTTCGGTGTGAAGACGAAGATCTCCGGCGACTTCAGGTCGAAGCGCAGCGACTCCAGGAACTCGGCCGGGTCGGCGGCCTCACGCTGCCAGTCCAGCAACTGACGCATCCACGCCATGTCGTCGACCTCGGCGGTGTCGTTGGAGTGCTTACCGCGGGTCTCCTTGTAGCGCCAGTGCGCGGCGATGCCGAACTCCGCGGTGCGGTGCATGTCCTGGGTGCGAATCTGCACTTCCAGCGGCTTGCCGTCCGGCCCGACCACCGTGGTGTGCAGGGACTGGTAGACGCCGTAGCGCGGCTGGGCGATGTAGTCCTTGAACCGGCCCGCCATCGGCTGCCACAGCGAGTGCACGACGCCGACGGCCGCGTAGCAGTCGCGCACCTCGTCGCAGAGGATGCGAATGCCGACCAGGTCGTGGATGTCGTCGAAGTCCTTCCCCTTGACGATCATCTTCTGGTAGATCGACCAGTAGTGCTTCGGGCGGCCCTCGACGATCGCGTTGATCCGGGAGGCGGCCAGCGTGTTCACGATCTCGGCGCGCACCTTCGCCAGGTAGGTATCGCGTGAGGGCGCACGGTCGGCGACAAGTCGGACGATTTCGTCGTACTTCTTCGGATGCAGAATCGCGAAGGCGAGGTCCTCCAGCTCCCACTTCACCGTCGCCATGCCGAGGCGATGGGCCAGCGGCGCGATGACCTCCAAGGTCTCCTTGGCCTTCTTGGCCTGCTTCTCCGGCGGCAGGAAACGCATGGTGCGCATGTTGTGCAACCGGTCGGCGACCTTGATCACCAGCACGCGCGGGTCGCGCGCCATCGCGATGATCATCTTGCGGATGGTCTCCGCCTCGGCGGCCGCGCCCAGGTTGACCTTGTCCAGTTTGGTGACACCGTCGACCAGGTGTGCGACCTCGGAGCCGAAATCCTGGGTGAGCTGCTCCAGGCTGTAGCCGGTGTCCTCGACGGTGTCGTGCAGCAGCGCGGCCACCAGCGTGGTGGTGTCCATCCCGAGTTCGGCCAGGATGTTGGCCACGGCGAGCGGATGGGTGATGTAGGGGTCGCCGGATTTGCGGAACTGATGCTTGTGCCGCTCGTCGGCCACGTCGAACGCGCGCTGCAGCAGCGTGAGGTTCGCCTTCGGGTAGAGCTCGCGGTGCACGGTGGCCAGCGGTTCCAGCACCGGCTTGACCGCCGCGATGCCGCGCTGACCGGTCATGCGGCGGGCCAGGCGGGCCCGTACCCGGCGCGAAGCCGAGGTCGGGACGGCGGCGGTGGTGCCGGGCTGACGCACAGGCGACGTGTTCGCGGCTGCCGGTTGCTTCGTGGGCTGCGCGCCGTCGGAGGCGGCCGAGGCACCGTTCGGCTGGGGGCCCGATGTCGATTGCTCGACCTTCGCCTCGCCCAGATGCTGAGTCATGCCACCACCTCTCCGCGCCTCGATCGGAACACCCTATCCGACCGGTGCAACCTCCCGGACCACCACTTTAGTCCGGCCGAAGGGCGAACGTGCCGCACAGCTGACGTGGCGCGCCCGCGGCGGTCTCCGGACCAGTAGCGGACATGCTCTCGGTGCAGGTCCAGGCACGCGCACCAATCGTCACGTAACAGACACGCCCGGGGCCGCCCGTCCCCTGTGTGCGCTGCCAACGCGGCTGTCCGACTGCGCTCTACCAGCGTGAACAGGACTGTTCGCCGGTACGGGTCGCCGCGTGGGCCAGGGATCGCCGCGGTCCCGGCGTCGAGGCCGGTCAACGCCGGGACACGCAGTTCGGTCCGAGACACGTCGCGGGCGCGACGCGGCGCGTCGAAGACGAACTCTGCTCCGAACGTGCCGACGCGTGCTGTCGAACAATCCGAGGCGGAGTGCACCGATCGGCCGCTTGGGCGATCCCGCCGCGTTCAGCGACGTCGCCGGCGCTCAGCACTCTGGTATTCCGGGACCGGTCGGTGGTGTGATCAGCGAACCTCGGCGGGCTCGGGTTCGGTCGCCGGCGACCTGGTAGCTGCCGGGTCGGGCCGGAGGGAGCGGCCGTCCAGGTCGGAGGGCTGGGCCACCTCGAGGATGTCGAGCACCGTCGGGGTGATGTCGACCAGGGTTGCCCGGGTGCTCGTGGTGCCGGACCGGAAATCGGGCCCTCGGGCGATGACGAAATTTGTTGTCTCATCTGGCGATTGGGCGCCGTGCCCGCCTTTCGGCGTGTGACCGTGATCGGCCGTGACGAGTATGGTCCACCGCTCGGCCGGGTGCGCGGCGGCGCGGGCGTCGACGGCGGCGACGATCCGGCCCACCAGGGCGTCTACGCGCGTCACGGCGTCGAGGTAGGCGCGTGACGCGCCGCCGAACTCGTGACCGGCGCGGTCCACTTGGTCCAGGTGCGTGAAGACCAGGTCAGGCGCGAACTTGCCGATGGCGCCGGCCACTGCCGCGGCGGTGGCGGCGTCGGTCCTGGATTCGTCCTGGTCGTCCGGAATGGGTGCGGTGGAGACCACCACGTCGGCGCGCGGGATTCCGCTGCCCGTCATGGTGGCGATCTGGTCCCAGGTCGCGATCGAGTGGGTCTTCAGTCGGGGGCGGGCGCGTTCGAGCTGGGTGAAGACCGTCGGATACCGCGCGAACGGCGCGGCGGTGAATTGGTTGTTCGTGATGCCGTGCTTGCGGTCCCACACCCCGGTGAGCACGCTGGCCCAGGACGGACCGGAAATGGTGATATGCGGCGCGATCGAGGAGCGGCTCAGCAGGCCCTCGCCGCTGAGCCGCAACAGATTCGGCGCCCGCGCCTGTTCGACCTTGCTGTACATCAGCCCGTCCAAGCCGATCACGACGACCTTGGCCACCGGCGCCTCCGCCGCGCCGACGCCCGCCGCGACGGTCATCGCAAGGACCGAAGCAGCCAGGACGGCAACGGCTTTCGACAGCAGCTGCGTTCGGCTCATACCGCGAACCATGCGGGTGCGACCGCGGTCCGCGATAGCCGTTCGTGGGAGTGTTCATGGACGTTTCATCGGCGCCCCAACCGCCCGTTGCCCCACTGAACATGCCAGAAACAGGGCATAGCGGACAGCTATATCCAAGGCCCCCTGGGAGTGTCCGACCCGTGAACGCCGGATTTCCGGCACGCGACCGGCTCGGCCGCCGGGCCCGCGACAGCCTCATGCCGGGAGCCTGCCTTGACACGCATTGCGCCAGCGAGCGTCCGCAGGCCGGCACCTGCAACGGAACGGTCCGTCCAAACCCAAGGTTGGTATGCAACGGTCTGCGGTCCGAACTACGCCCTCCCTGGCGGTCCGCAATGTCTCCTATCCGGTGCTCGGCCAGCCCGGGTGAACGCCAGGTCTTTCCACAGCAACCGCGTCAGCACGCGGCGGGCTACCTCGGTGATTCGGTTGTGGTCGAACGCCAATTCGGGTACCTCGTCGAACTCGACCCACCGCGCCGATCCCCCTGCGGCCCCACCACCGCCCACATCGCGATCGAGAGTGTCGGTGCCCACGCGGGTCACGGTTCGGCTCATCGAACGTGATCAACTGCCCTACCGCACCGACCGCGGCATCCGGCACGCCCAGCTTCACGCACACCGCCCGGCGCGCCGCAGCCGCCAGCCGCTCCACGCGGGCGAGCAGCACGCCGGGCAATGCCAACTCCCCCGCGTTCGCGATGGACCACGACGGCAGATGGTCCATCGGCGCCTGCGAGCCATCTGTCGGACGATGTTGCCGCCCCTACGTCATCAGCGACTCGGCCAGTCCGTCGGCGGTGAGCTCCAGCCGCCGGGTCACCCCGATGTCGTCGAGGAAGCGCGGGTCGTGACTGACCACGATCAACGCGCCCTCGAAGCCCGCCAGCGCCTGGGTGAGGTGCTCCAGGCTGGGCAGGTCGAGGTTGTTGGTCGGCTCGTCCAGCAGCAGCAGCTTCGGCGCCGGGTCGGCCAGCAACAGCATGGCCAGCGCGGCGCGCAACCGTTCGCCGCCGGACAGCGCCCCGGCGGCCAGGTCCGCGTCCGCTCCGCGGAACAGGAAGCGGGCCAGCTGGGCCCGGATCCGTTCCGCGGACGCGTGCGGCGCCGTCGACACGACGTTCTCGAACACCGATAGCCGCTCGTCGAACACATCCAGCCGCTGCGGCAGCATGCGCCACGGGACTTTCGGACCCTGCTGCGCGATGCGGCGCAGCAGCGTCGTCTTGCCGACACCATTACGGCCGGTCAGCGCGATTCGCTCCGGACCGGACACCCGCAACGACACCGTCGGACCACAGGCCAGCTCCACCCGATCCAGCTCGATCACGTCCTGGCCCGGATACAGCCGCGTGTCCGGCAGGTCCACCCGGATCTCCCGGTCGTCACGCAGCAGCTCCTTGGCCTGCTCGAGCTGCTCCTTGGCGGTGTCCAGCTTCTCGATGTGGTTGTTGCGCAGCTTGCCCGCCGCCACTTGCGCCTGCCGTTTGCGTTCGCCCATCACGATTTTCGGCTCCCGCTTCTGGTCCCACATCTTCTGCCCGTAGCGCACTCGGCGATCGAGTTTGATGCGTGCCTCGACGAGCTCTCGCGCCTGCTTGCGCACGTCGCTGCGCGCGTCCCGGATGGCCGCGCGGGCGGTTTCCTGCTCCGCGGCGACGATGCGCTCGTACTCGCTGAAATTGCCGCCGAACAAGCGCAATTCACCGTTGCGCAGCTCCGCGATGGCCGACATCCGCTCCAGCAGCTCACGATCGTGACTGACCGTGAGCACCGTGCCGGAGAACTGCCCGACCACGTCGTAGAGCCGTGCGCGGGCCACCCGGTCCAGATTGTTCGTCGGTTCGTCCAGCAGTAGCACGTCGGGCTCGGCGAGCAGCTCGGCGACCAGTCCGAGCAGGACGGTCTCGCCACCCGACAGGGTGTCGAGCGTGCGGTCGAGCTGCTGCGCCGACTCGGCGACGTAGTGCAGGCCGAGCCTGGCCAGTAGCGCCAGCGCCCGTTCCTCCACGTCCCAGTGATTGCCGACCACGTCGAAGTCGGTTTCGCTGCCGACGCCTGATTCGATGCGGTGCAATGCTTTTCGAATCTCCGCGATGCCGAGCACGGTGTCCACTCGCTGCCCGGTGGCCAGACCGAGGTCCTGGCGCAGATACCCGAGATGCCCGGTCACCGTGATGGATCCGCGCGCGGGCTTCAGTTGACCGGTGATCAACCGCAGCAGAGTGGACTTGCCCGCACCGTTTCCGCCGACCAAGCCGATGTGGCCGGGTCCGAGTACGGCGTCGAGCCCGTCGAAGACGGGGGTGCCGTCCGGCCAGGAGAACGTGAGATCGGAAAAGGACAGATTGGTCATGCCAACTCCCAGAGGTTGCGACGGATGTGCGGCGCGCGAATGCGGACCGCCCGAGTGGCTACCTCAGATGAGCAACGGCATGACTCCGATCAACGGGAATAAGACCTGCCTAGGTTAAACGCAGTGACGGCGGATGCGCCAGTGAAATTCGGATCACATCAATCGGCGGTCCCACATATCAGGCCGGTCGCCCGTCCCGACGACCGCCATCCGTAACCCACGGCTCGACATCGGAAGCAGCCGACCAAGGCAGCGAACGCGCTGCCTGCTATGGACGCACCGCAGCGTTACCGGGCCGCCGATGACGGCCGCCGTCGAGGACACAGGCGACGGAATCCGTTCGCCTTGCGGATGTCCGGCCGATTCGTGGCGCTAGACCCGCACGATGGAGGTCAGCGAGTAGTCACCTTGCCGTTCGCGGCCGCCGAGGAAGCTCAGTTCCAGCACCACCGCCGCGGCGACGACCTCGGCCCCCGCCTCTGTGAACAGCTCGGCCGCGGCGGCGAGGGTGCCACCGGTGGCGAGCACGTCGTCGAGCAGCAGAATGCGGCGACCGCGCAGCTCGACGCCGTTCGCGGGAATCTCCAACGCTGCCGTGCCGTACTCGAGGCTGAATTCCCGGCTGATCACCGGCGGTGGCAACTTGCCCGCCTTGCGGACCGCGAGCACACCGGTGCCCAGGGTCGCCGCGACACCGGCTCCCAGCAGGAAACCGCGGGCGTCGACACCGGCCACGAGATCGGCATCAGGTGCGCACGCCGCCAGGCAGTCGATCACGGCACGGAAGCCCTCGGCGTCGGCGAACACCGGTGTCAGATCCGCGAAACGCACACCGGCGGTGGGAAAGTCGTCGTGCCAGCGGGTCAAACGATCGACCGCCTTGGCGGCTTTGGTGGTCCGTTCGGTGGCTACGTCTTCGGACTCGATCGCCGCGTGCTTGCTCATCGACACCTCTCCATGATCACTTTCACCCACACCATCTGTCACCGCTCGAGCACCCACCGATCCATGTTCCAGCCCGACCCGGCCTGGGTGGGGCCGGCGATTCCGTTGCGCAGCCCCTTGCCGAAGGCGATCGTGCGCGGGGTGGCGAACAACGGGATGCTCGGCAGCTCCGCCCACAGCAGGTTCTCGGCCTCGGTGAGCAGACTCAGCTGTACGGCCGAATTGCCGTCGGCCGCAAGCTGCTCGGTGATCGCATCGTAACGGCCGTTGCCGAATCGTCCGACATTGAGCCCGTTACCGGTACGCAACGCGCTGGTCGCGGCCACTGCCTCGATCGAGCCGGCCGGACCCGGCGCCGAGGCGGTGCCGCCGAGGACCGCGTCGACTTTGCCCTCGGTGAGCCGGGACGGGGTGAAATCGGGCGCACCGGCGTCCACCACGGTGATCCCCGCCGGTTTGCAGGCGTCGGCGATCATCGTGACAGTCTGGGCGCGGCGGTCGTCCGGACCCAGGTAGCCGATGCGGACGGTCGGGTTCGGCGCACCGGATGCGGCGACCGCCTTGGTCGCGTTCGCCACATCACCGCCGGAGTACTTGTCCGCCGCACCGATGACCGCCGGATACAACAGCGAATCCTGCTGGATGATATGCGCGTTCAGCGGACCGGAGCCGAGCCCGGACTTCGGCGCGTCCGGGACCTTCCCGAGTCTGTCGAACAGGGCCTGCCGCGGCAGGCACAGCGCGAACGCCCGGCGCGCCTGCACCGAGGAGAACACTCCCCCGGTCGCCAGCACCAACTGCTCGGCGCCGCGTCCCGGTACGGTGTGCACCGAAAAACCGCTCAGGTTCACGTCTTTCACCGAGCCGGTGCCGATATCGACCACGCCGACGGCGTTCTGTCCGATCTTCTGCTTCAAATCGAAGTTCTTGGGCCACACCACGATACGTCCGGTCGCCGGCTTGTTGCCCCACCAGCGCTCGTTGGCGACCAGCACCAAACCCTCTTCCCTGCTGAAGGATTCGATGCGGTAGGGCCCCGACGACGGGAATCGGGCCTTATCGAGCCCGCCGTCGGCCGGGATGGTCCAGCCGGTGTTCCAGAACTCCGCGAGCCTGCCGACGGCGTTCGGATCGCCTGCCTGCAACGCCGACACCACGTTGGGCACGTTTGCCGCCCGGGCCGCGACGTGCGCGGGCATCAACTCCCCCGCCGCGAACAGCGTGCGCCACGGCAGGTAATGCCTGCCGGGCCGAAATACGACGGTGGCATCTCGCGAGCCGGGCTGGCACTCGACCCGCTCGATGTCGTCGTAACCGGCGGTGCTCGCGGCGTCGAAAAGCGGAACCGGCCCTCGGTCACCGGGCTTGGTGAACCGCCCGCTGCGGGCGGCCCAGACCAGCACCAAGTCGTCGCACGAGGTCGGCACGCCGTCGGAGTACACCCCGTCGGGATTCAGGCGGTACTGGATGGTCTGCGACTCGCCGGGTACCTCCTTGGCGGTGCCCAGGTCGGTATCGGCAACCTGCTGACCGTCCGGACCGGTGTAGAAGAACCCGGTGAGCACCCGGGAGAACACCGCGGTGGAGCCGGAACTCGCGCCGAGCGTGCTGCCGCCGTTGTAGCTGGCGATGGTGGCGTCGGTCGCGTAGCCGATCGACGGCACCTGGTGCTTGCTGGAGCAGCCCGCCACCAGCCCGGCGGCCAGCGTGCCCGCGGCGAGTGCCCCGATCAGTCGTACCGCCGTGCGTGGCTGTCGCATGAAACCCCCTGCCTCGTGGTGGTCAGTGCCGCCTCTTGTGCCGTTTTCCGCTCGGTCGCGCCCCCGGCCGCGGCGCCTGCCCGGCCGGACGCTGTCTGCGCGGCGTCTCCTCGAAGTTCCGGCCCGCCGCCATGCTCGCCCTGCGCTCGGCCGCGGCGCCGGCGCGGACGCCCGCCGCCCCGGCTCGCTTGGCCAAGACCTTCTTCGTATGTGCCGCAACCGGTCCCCGGCGCTCCTTGATCGACACCAGCAGCGGTGTCGCGAAGAAGATCGAGGAGTACGTGCCGACCAGCAGGCCGACCAGCTGCACCAGCGCCAAGTCCTTGAGCGTGCCGACGCCGAGCATCCAGACCGCGATCACCATCAGGCCGACGATCGGCAGAATACCGATCAGCGCGGTGTTGATCGAGCGCATCAGCGTCTGATTCACCGCGAGATTGGCTTGCTCCCCGTAGGTGCGCCTGGTCAGGTGCAGGATTCCCCGCGTGTTCTCCTCGACTTTGTCGAACACGACCACCGAGTCGTAGAGCGAGAAGCCGAGAATGGTCAGGATGCCGATCACCGTGGCCGGGGTGACCTCGAACCCGACGAGCGAGTACACGCCCGCGGTGACGGCGACGTCGAAGACCAGCGCGGCCAGCGCAGCGATGGCCATGTGCGGCTCGAAGCGGACCGCGATGTAGACGGCCACGAGCACGAGGAAGACCGCCAGCGCGATCAACGCCTTGCGGGTGATCTGGCTGCCCCAGGTCTCGCTGACGTCGGAAGTGCTGATCGCGGCCGGGCTCGGCTTGCCGGTGGAGTCCTTCGGCTGGAACTCGGTGAACAGCGCGTTGTTCAGCGCCTCCACCTGCTGCTGGTTCAGCGCCTCGGAACGGATCAGCATGGTGGCCGAGCCGCCGGTGCCCACGGTCTGCACCGAGACCGGCTCGGTGCCGATCGCTCCGCGGTAGACGTCCTCGACCTGGCTGGTGGTCGCGTTCCCCGCCGGGAACTGGATGCGCGAACCGCCCTCGAAGTCGATGCCGAAATTGAAGCCGCGGAAAATCATGCTGCCCAGCGAGATCAGCACGATGACGGCGGTGATGAGGTACCACATCCGCCGCTTGCCGATGACGTCGACGGCGCCGGTACCGGTGTAGAGGCGGCTGAAGAAGCCGTGCTCGGGCGGCTGCGGCTCCGTGACCGCCTCGAATACGTCGGTGACCTCGGCCGGGCTCGCTTTGTCGAGCGACCGGGTGGTGTGACTGTTGGTCATCGCGTCCTCACGCCTTCCCGAGGGCGGCCTCGGCCGCCTTCCGCTCGCGGGCGATCTGCTGGATCGCGCCGAGGCCGTTCACCGACGGTCTGGACCAGAACGCCGTCCGCGAGGCGAGCAACACCAGCGGCGAAGTCACCAGGAAGACCACGACGACGTCGAGGATGGTGGTGAGGCCGAGGGTGAACGCGAAGCCCTTCACCTGACCCACGGCCAGGATGTACAGCACGGCAGCGGCGAGGAAGCTGACCGCGTTGCCGGACAAGACGGTCCGGCGGGCGCGCTGCCAGCCGCGCGGCGCCGCGGAACGGAAGCTACGGCCCTCGCGCATCTCGTCCTTGATGCGCTCGAAGAACACCACGAAGGAGTCGGCGGTCATGCCGATACCGATGATCAGACCGGCGATCCCGGCGAGGTCGAGCGTGAAGCCGATCCAGCGGCCGAGCAGCACCATGATGCCGTAGACCGCCAAGCCGGACATCAGCAGGGACAGGCCGGTGACCAAACCCAGCATGCGGTAGTAGGCGAGGCAGTAGAGCAACACCACCGCCAATCCGATCGCGCCGGCGAACAGGCCGGCCTTCAGCGAGGACAAGCCGAGGGTCGCCGACACCGTCTCGGCCTCGGAGGTCTGGAACGACAGCGGCAGCGAACCGTACTTCAGCGTGTTGGCCAGCTCCTTGGCCGTCGTCGCGGTGAAATTGCCCGAGATCTGGGTGCGGCCGCCCTGCTGCGGTCCCTGCTGCACGACGGGCGCGCTGACCACCTTGGAGTCGAGCACGAACGCGACCCGCTTGTAGACGTACTCGCCGGTGAGCGCGGCCCACGCGTCGCTGCCGCCGGACTTGAAGTCCAGATAGACCTCGTGCCTGGCCTGCTGCTGGTTCAGCCCCGAGGTCGCGTCCTTGATCTCCTGGCCGTCGATGCGGCTCTTGTCCAGCAGGAAGACCTCGGTGCCGTCGGTCGAGCAGGTCACCAGCGGAAGGGTCGGATCGTCGTTGCCCGCGAGCGGATCGGCCTTCGTGCAGTCCAGCATGGCCAGCGCGGTCTGCTGCACCGCCGGGTCGGTGCTCTGCCGCAGCGCCTTGGCCGCCTGGATCTCCTTGGTGGCCGCTTCGGTGGGCGTCAGGTTCGGGTCGGCCGGCGGCTGGGTCGGCGCTTGCGCGGGGAACACCCGCTGCTGCGGAGCCGGGCTGTCCTCCGGCGTCTCCGGCGTTCCCGGCGTCTCCGGCGTCTCCGGCGTGGTGGGCTGGGCCGCGGGTGCTGGTTGCCCTGGCGACGGCTGCGGTGTCGCGCCGCGTCCCGTCGCGGGCACGGCCTGCAGCACCGGACGGATATACAGCTTGGCCGTCGTCGCCAGCGCGCGCGCCTGCTGCCCGTCGTCGCCGGGCACCGTGATCACGATGTTGTCGCCGTCGATGACGACCTCGGACCCGGAGACGCCGAGCCCGTTGACTCGGTTCTCGATGATGTCCTGCGCCTTCTTCAGGCTGTCCTGGCTCGGTTTGCTGCCGTCCGGCGTGCGTGCGGACAGCGTGACCCGGGTACCACCCTGCAGGTCGATGCCGAGCTTCGGTGTCGGGGACTTGTCACCGGTGAAGAACACCAGCGCATAGACCACGGCCAGCAGCGCGGTATAGGCGCCGAGCAGCCGCAGCGGGTGCGCCGATCCCTGGGAAGGTGGCACAGTAGGTCATCTCCTAGGCAGGAAGTCGAGGATGGAACAAGCGGGCATGCCCCAGCGACGCCGGGTGCGCGGACGGCGAGCCGCGGCGACATCCGGCGCGTTGCGGCAGGACCGGAAGGATCAGTCCTTGGTCAGCCGGGTCTCGGTCTGCTCGGTGGATTCCTCGATGGCGTCGGTCGCGGCCGAGTCCTCGGAGCCGGGGGCGTCCGAGCCGGTCTCCTCGGTGCTCACCGCGTCATCGGCGCGCACCTCACGGATGGCCTGGCGCAGCCACGTGGTGACCACCTCTTCGGCGATCTCGAGGTCGACCGTGGTGTCGTCGAGTTCGACCACGGTGCCGTACAGACCCGACGTGGTGATGACCTGATCGCCGATCTTCAGGTTGTCCTGCATGCTCGCGACCTTCTCGGCCTCCCGCTTCTGGCGGCGGACACCGAGGAACATCGGTACGAGCAGGGCTACCAGTAGCAGCGGAAACA
This sequence comes from Nocardia amamiensis NBRC 102102, assembly GCF_001612745.1. Classification (GTDB taxonomy): domain Bacteria; phylum Actinomycetota; class Actinomycetes; order Mycobacteriales; family Mycobacteriaceae; genus Nocardia; species Nocardia amamiensis. Next base: position 20,995 of record NZ_BDBA01000078.1, read on the forward strand.
GCAGTTCCATCGTCGAAGTCAGTCCCTAGTGTTGTGGGTGGGGATGGACAGGTACCCACACAGTCTGCCAGTTCGCTGCGCGGGTGCCACACCCGCACACCCGCTGGGCAGCTACAACAGCTTCGTCACACGGCGACCCGCCGCCGCAACACGCGGCCGGCGGGCGACGACGAGTGTGTGACACGGGCGACGAGACGCGGCTCAGGCGGTCTCGCCGTAGAGGTAGTCGTCCAGCGGGAAGCTCACCGCCTCGCGGTGCGCATTGAGCGTGCTGGTGGGACGCAGCAGGGCGGCCTCGCCGTGCGGATTGAAGTAGTAGCTGCGCGCGGTGGCGCAGTCGCCGCCATAGAAGACCGAGGAACCGAGCTTGTCGGTGACCCGGTCCAGGAACTCGGCGTTGGCCCGCTCGGTGACCTCGAAGGTGGTCTCGCCGCGGCGGCGCAGTTCGCCGAACAGCCTGCCCATGTGCTTCATCTGCGCCTCGATGGTGGTGAAGTAGGACAGGCCGCTGTAGGAGTACGGGCTGTTGAGGCTGAGGAAGTTGGGGAACTTCGGCACCGTGATGCCCTCGTAGGCCTGGAAACGGTTGTCCCGCCAGAACTTTCCGAGGTTCACCCCGTCACGGCCGATGATCTCGATGGCCGGGAAGTTCACGTCCCACAGATTGAAGCCGGTGGCCAGGATCAGTGTGTCGATCTCGGTCTTGTGCCCGTCGGCGGTGACGATGCCGTCCGGCTCGATGTGGTCGATCGAGTTCGTCTCCAGCCGCACGTGCGGCTGATTGAACGTGGTGAAGTAGTGGTTGGAGAAGGTGGGCCGCTTGCACCCGAAGTCGTAGTGCGGCGTGAGCCGCCTGCGCGTCTCCTTGTCCCGCACCGACGCACGCAGATGCGCCTTGGCCAGCGCGCCCGCGCCTTTGTTCATCAGCTTGGCCTGCCTGAAGTGCAGCACGCCCACCACCATCAGCGCCTCCAGCAGGCTGGTGTTGATCACTCGCGCCGCCTTCTGCGTCGCGGGCAGCCGCTCGAACAGCTTCCGCACCGGCGCGGGGATGGCGGTGTCGACCTTCGGGACCACCCAGATCGGGGTGCGTTGGAAGACGGTGAGCTCCTGCGCCTTCTTGGCCACCTCCGGTACCAGCTGCACGGCGGTGGCGCCGGTGCCGATGATCGCGGCCTTGCGGCCGGTGAGGTCGAAGTCGTCCTCCCACGCGGTGGTGTGGATGATCTTGCCCGAGAACGAGTCGATGCCGGGGAACGGCGGCGTGTAGGGCTGGGAGAGGAACCCGGTCGCGGTGAGCAGGTACCGACCGGTGACGGTTTCCCCGCCCGCGAGCGAGACCACCCACTGCTCGTGTTCGGAGTCCCAGCGCGCGCCGTCGACGACGGTGCGGAAGCGCATCCGGCGGCGCAGACCGTACTTGTCGGCGACGTGCTCGGCGTATTTCTTCAGCTCCGCGCCGGGCGCGAACAGCCGCGACCAATGCGGATTCGGCTCGAACGAGTAGGAGTAGGTGACCGAGGCGATGTCGACCGCGAGGCCTGGATAGTGGTTGACGTGCCAGGTACCGCCGAGATCATCCTCGCGTTCGAGGATGACGTAATTGCTCAGGCCGAGCCGGTCGAGCTGAATGCCCGCTCCCATTCCCCCGAACCCCGCACCGACCACAACCGCGTCGTATTGAGGCGCCACGCCGAACCTCCTGCTAACTGAACCTCTTATCACGGAATGACATATCATTCCGTTTCGGACGACTGTATCATCAGCCTGGTGACGAAGCCACCCACACGTGCGGAGCGACGCAAGGCCGAACTGCGCCAGGAGATCATCGACACGGCCTTCGTCTGCTTCGCGGAGAAGGGCTATCACGCCACCGGCATCGCCGACATCGCAGGCCAGCTGGGCATTGGGCACGGCACCTTCTACCGCTACTTCAGCAACAAGCGCGACATCATCGACCACGTCATCGACGACCTGTCCGCGCGCATCATCGCCGCGCTCGGCACCGAGAACGCCCCGGACGCCGCCAGCACGCTGGACGAATACCGCGCGCAGATCGACCGCATCGGGGTCGCCCTCACCGAGATCCTGCTCGCCGATCGCCGGGTGGCCCAGCTGCTGCTGTTCCACGCCACCGGCATCGACGACGAGCTCACCCAGCGGTTGTACGGCCTGCTCGACACCGCCGACGCGCTGACGGCAGGGTATCTGGACCACGGTGTGGAACTCGGCTACCTGCGTGCGGACCTGGACACTGTCAACACCGCACGGGCGGTCACCGGCATGCTCATCGCCGGCATCGTGTACTCGCTGCGCGAACCCGACGAAGCGTCGATCACCCGGCTGAACGACGCGATCCGCCGCCTGCTCGTCGACGGCGTCCGCAAGGACTGAGCAACGTGCCAATCCCCCTGACCGGATCGCCGGCGCTAGGGTGAGGCGCACCGATCCGACGCTTCACCAGAGGAACGGCCGTTGTTCGCAAAAGGCCAGCAGAGTCCGAAATTTCGCTTTCGACCGGCGCAGCACACCCCGCCTGACAGAATGTCGCGCGTGACACCCGAGGATGTGCGCCGGACCCGTTTCGCGACCCCGCCATTCGGGCATCGCGGCTACCGCACGAACGAGGTCGACGCCTTCCTCGAACTGGTCGCCGCGACCCTGGCCGGACATGGTGTCCTCACCGCCGACGATCTGCGGCACATCAGCTTCGACTCGCCGCGGCTCGGCGAGCGCGGCTACTACGCCGACCAGGTGGACGAGTACCTCGATCAGATCCAGGTCGAGCTCGAATTCCGCCAGCGCGGTGTCCGGCCGGTGCCGGCGGCGAGCGGCAACGGACACACCCTGCTCACCCCCGACGACGTGCACCGGATGCGGTTCACCCTGGCTCCCGTCGGCCAGCGCGGTTACAACGAGGAAGAGGTCGGCGCGTTCCTCGACCTGGTCGCCGCGACCCTTGCGCACGGCGGGCCCGGCAGCCTCACCATCGACGACGTCTGCACCGTCCGCTTCACCGAGGCCCGCCTCGGCACCCGCGGCTACCAACCCGATGAGGTCGACGCATTCCTCGATCTGGTCGCCGCGGCCCTGCGCAATCGCCGCTGACCACGCGCCCGCTCGCATCAGGCGCGGGCGCCGGAGCCCGGAGTCATTCGAAGAGGTCGAGGGTGGGATGCGGCTCGCGGCCGCGCACTTCGATCGAGCCGAAAACCAGATCGGGGGGAGGAACCAGGCCGAGGTGCTCCCACGCCGCGGCCGTCGCGACCCGGCCGCGCGGGGTCCTGGCGATCATGCCCGCGCGAACCAGGAAGGGTTCGCATACTTCCTCGACGGTGGCAGCCTCCTCGCCGACCGCGACCGCCAGGGTGGACACGCCGACGGGGCCGCCGCCGAAACTGCGGACCAGCGCGCCGAGCACCGCGCGGTCGAGTCGGTCGAGGCCGAGTACGTCCACGTCGTAGACCTCCAGCGCGGCCTGCGCGATGGGACGGGTGATCCGGCCGTCGGCGCGGACCTCCGCGTAGTCGCGCACCCGGCGCAGCAGGCGGTTGGCGATCCGGGGCGTACCGCGGGAGCGGCCCGCGATCTCGGCGGCCGCGTCCTCCTCGATGCCGACGCCGAGGATGTGAGCCGAACGCAGCAGAATGCGCAACAGCTCGCCGGGCTCGTAGAAGTCCATGTGCCCGGTGAAACCGAAGCGGTCGCGCAGCGGGCCGGTCAGCGCTCCGGACCTCGTGGTGGCGCCGACCAGAGTGAACGGTGCGATATCCAGGGGAATCGAGGTTGCGCCGGGACCTTTGCCGACGACCACGTCCACCCGGAAGTCCTCCATCGCCAGGTACAGCATCTCTTCGGCCGGCCGTGCCATGCGGTGGATCTCGTCGATGAACAACACGTCGCCTTCGACGAGGTTGCTGAGCATGGCCGCGAGGTCGCCGGCTCGCTCCAGCGCGGGTCCCGAGGTGATCCGCAGAGCGGTGCCGAGTTCAGCGGCGATGATCATCGCCATGCTGGTCTTGCCGAGTCCAGGCGGTCCGGACAGCAGGACGTGATCCGGCGTGCCGCCGCGCTGTTTGGCGCCGCGCAACACCAGCGTGAGCTGTTCGCGAACCCGGAGTTGGCCGATGAAATCGTCCAGCGACTTCGGGCGCAGGCTCGCCTCGATCTCCCCGTCGGATCTCAAATAGCTCGCGCTGACCTGGGATTCGGTGGGTTCCTCCTGATGGTCCATGACGCCTTACCGGTTCTTGCCGAGCAGGCCGAGCGCGGCGCGCAGGGCTACGGAAGTATCGGCGGCGGGCTGGTCGGCCAGCACCGCGTCGATCGCCTGCTCGGCCTGTCTGGCGGCGAAGCCGAGGCCGATCAGCGCCTCGACGACCTGATCGCGCACCGGCGTGACCGCCGCGGCCGGTGTCGAACCGGGCGGGCCGGACGGCACCGGAACGAGGTTCACCTTGTCGCGCAGTTCGACCACCATCCGCTCGGCGCCGCGCTTGCCGATGCCGGGCACCCTGGTCAGCGCTGCCACGTTGCCCTCGGCGAGCGCCTTGCGCAGCGCTTCGGGCTCGAGCACCGCCAGCACCGCCATCGCGAGACGCGGGCCGACGCCGGAGACCGTTTGCAGCAAGCCGAACAGATCGCGGGCCTCGGTGTCGGCGAAACCGTAGAGCGTCATCGAGTCCTCGCGCACGATCATCGCGGTGTAGAGCCTGGCTTCGGCACCACGGGTGAGCCCGGCCAGCGTGGACGGGGTGGCGTTGAGCCGGTAGCCGACTCCCGCCGCCTCGATCACCGCGTGGTCGAGGGCGATCTCCAGCACCTCACCGCGAACCGACGCGATCACCTGTGCACCGCCTTCCGTTGTTCGGCCAGCCGTTCCCGGTATCGTCGCTGCGCCGCGGCCACCTTGGCCTCGGCCTGCGCCATCCGCTCCAGCAGCGGCGCCCGCCAACAATGGCAGATGGCCAGCGCGAGCGCATCCGCCGCGTCCGCCGGTGTGGGGGCGGCAGGCAGGCCGAGGATGCGGGTGACCATGGCGGTCACCTGCTTCTTGTCGGCGGTGCCGTTACCGGTGACCGCCGCCTTCACCTCGCTGGGGGTGTGGAACGCGACCGGGATGCCGCGTCGCGCCGCGGACAATGCGATCACTCCCCCGGCCTGTGCGGTGCCCATGGCGGTACGGACGTTGTGCTGGGCGAAGACGCGTTCGATCGCCACGGCTTCTGGCTTGTGCACGTCCATCCAGCGTTCGGCGGCATCGGCGACCGCGAGCAAGCGCTGGGCCAGATCCATGTCGCCGGGAGTGCGGACCACGCCGACATCCAGGGCGGTGACCTGCCGCCCCGACCCGCCCTCGACGATGCTGAGGCCGCACCGGGTGAGTCCGGGGTCGACGCCCATCACTCGCACGGCAACCCCTCTCGCAAACACGAACAACTGTTCGAGAGTCTAGCGGAGGCTTGGTCTTTCGCCGTCGAACGACACGACCCGCTACCCACCGAGTGCCGCGGTGTCCCGCAGTGCGTTCGGCAGCCCGAGCAACTCGGGACGGCTCGCCCATGCCGCCCACTGCCGCGCGGGATCGGCGACCAAGCGCCGCGCGGCCAAGTCGAGCAGGCCGCTGACGTGGGTCACCGTCGCGGCGACCACCCCGTCGCCGCGCGTGAGAACGTGCTCGACCCGGTAGGTCTTGCCCTCGCCCCACTGCCAGGTACAGGACACGTCCACGGCGTCGCCACCACGCAATTCACGGTGGAACCGAAGCATGGTCTCCAGGTTGACCGGCCCGAGCCCCGCCGCGATCAACTCGTCGGGCGAGATGCCCGCCGCCTGGACACACGCGAAACGCGCGTGGTCGGCGAACTGATGGTAGGCCGCGCCGGTGACGTGCAATTGCGGATCCAGATCGGTCACGCGGACTTCGATGCGGGTACTGAACGACACGGGCCCGACTATGCCAGCGGGCACCGACAAGTTCGGCTCGCGCTGTCAGACTGCCGAGGCCCGCTCCGCGAACGCGGTGTAAGCGGGCTCGCCGAAGAGAACGAACCTGACTTCCGCCACCTCCGTTTCGGTCGCGCGCACCGTCTCGATGGCGATCCGGGCGCCGTCGTCCATGGGCCAGCCGTAGATGCCGGTGGAGATGGCCGGGAATGCGACCGTTCGCGCTCCCAATTCGTCGGCCACGCGCAAGGATTCGCGATAGCAGGAAGCCAGCAGCGCGGAGCGGTCCTCGGCCGCCGACCACACTGGGCCGACCGTGTGAATCACCCAGCGAGCAGGCAGGCGACCGGCCGTTGTGGCCGCCGCCGCACCCGTCGGCAGTCCCTCGCGGTACCGAGCAGCACGCAGTCGGCGACATTCGGCCACGATCTCGGGGCCGCCACGCCGATGGATCGCCCCATCGACGCCCCCGCCCCCGAGCAGCGACGAATTCGCCGCGTTGACCACCGCGTCGACCTCCTGCTCGGTGATGTCGCCGCGAACGAGCACCAGTTCGGCCATGCCCGTATTCTGCTCCGATCCCGAGAGAAACGCCCAGATCAGGCCACCGTTCGCCGCGGCGCGGCGGCGTCAGCACGGAACGTGCGCCGATAGGCCTGCGGTGAGACGCCGATCGACTCGACCAGATGCTGTCGCAGCGAGGTACCGGTGGCGAATCCGACCTCGCCCGCGATGCGGTCGACGGTCAGGTCGGTGGTCTCGAGCAGATGCCTGGCGCGGAAGACACGCTGCTGGATCAGCCAGCGCCCCGGGCTCATGCCCACCTCGTCGCGAAACCGCCGCGCGAAAGTGCGCTTGCTCATCCGGGCCCGTTCGGCCAACTCCTCGACGGTGAGCGGCGAGCGCAGGTTCTCCAGGGCCCACTGCCTGGCAGCCGCGGTGCCGGCCGACGTCGCAGGCGGAACCGGCTGTTCGATGTACTGCGCCTGGCCGCCGTCGCGCCACGGCGGGACGATGCAGCGGCGCGCGACCGCGTTCGCAACGGCGCTGCCGTGATCGCGGCGCACCAAGTGCAAACACACGTCGATCCCCGCCGCGGCGCCCGCCGAGGTGAGGACGTCCCCGTCGTCGACGTACAGCACGTCCGGGTCGAGGCGGACCCGGGGGAAGGTGCGGCGGAACCGTTCGGCCTGATTCCAGTGCGTGGTGGCCGGGCGACCGTCGAGCAGTCCCGCGGCCGCGGCGATGAATGCGCCGGTGCAGATCGCGACGATCCTCGTGCCAGGTCGAATCCGCCCGAACGCGTCGAGCACCGGCTGCGGCAGCGTGCCGGACAAGGCCGTCGAGATGTCACACGCGGGCAGCACGACCGTTTCGGCGGCTTCCAGTGCGCGGCTGTCGCGCGCCACGGCGATCGTGAAATCCGCGGCACTGCGCACCGGGCCTCCGTCGATCGAGCAGGTGGTCACCTCGTATCTGCCTGCGGCGCTGCCGAATACCCGAGTCGGGATGCCGAGTTCGAAGGGATACACCCCGTCCAATGCCAGCACTACCACTCGATGGGGTGCGGCTTCATCCACCAGCATGGCACGATCATATCGAAGAATGGCAATCATGCCATTTTCTTCGCCCGGCGGCCTCGGCAGGCTGGCAGCCATGACCGAAATCGACACCACCGCGACCATGCGCGCGATCAACCAGCACGTCCTCGGCGGCCCCGAGGTGCTCACCGAAGCGCAACTCCCCCAACCCGTTCCGGGTCCGGGCCAAATCCTGGTCCGGGTGCGCGCCGCCGGGCTCAATCCGACCGACTGGCTCCACCGCGCCATCCCGGGACTGTTCCTGCCCGAGCCGCCGTTCGTTCTCGGCTGGGACGTCTCCGGCGAGGTGGCCGCCGTCGGCATCGGCGTCACGCTGTTCCGTCCCGGCGACGAGGTCTTCGGCATGCTCCCCTACCCGGGCGGCCACGGCGCCTGCGCGGAATACACCGTCGGGCCCGCCCGCGCGTTCGCACGCAAACCGGCCGTGCTCGATCATGTGCAGGCCGCGGCCATCCCGCTCGCCGCGCTGACCGCGTGGCAGGCGCTGGTCGACGTCGCCGCGTTGGGCGCGGGGCAACGCGTGCTGATCCACGCGGCCGCGGGCGGCGTCGGCCACTTCGCAGTGCAGATCGCCAAGGCGCGCGGCGCGTACGTCATCGGCACCGGCAGCGCGCCCAACCACGCGTTCCTGCGCGGGATCGGCGCCGACGAAGTCATCGACTACCGCAGCACCGACATCGCCGAGGCGGTCGGTGCTGTTGATGTCGTGCTGGACTCGATTGATGACGACAACAGCGTTCGCTCGCTGCGCACCCTGCGTCCCGGCGGGCTGCTGGTGACACTGCGCGTCATGGGCCCGCGCGACCTCGCGGCCGAGGCGGACGCACTCGGGGTCCGGGCGGTCCGGATGCTGGTGGAACACGACCACGCGGGCATGACTGCGCTCGCCGGACTCGTCGAGGCCGGAGCGCTGCGGCCGACCATCGCCGGAACATTCCCGCTCTCGGAAGCCGCAAAAGCGCACGCTTTGGGCGATACTGGGCGAACCGTGGGCAAATTGGTACTCACCGTCCCCTGAATCTGCCACGAGCCATGCCGCTCCGCTTCTACCATCCGAGGATGAGCAATGCGGTCAAGGCTTTCCTCGAGGGCGGGCCGGAAGGCTTGCCCCAACGCATCGTGCCGATCACCCCGCCGGGGGTCGAGCTGAAGGTCCCGTATCGGGGCGGATACGAACATTTCAAAGTCACGCCGCGGCACCTGGCAACGCCCGAAGGGGAATTGCCCGTATACGAGTGGTGGGAGCGCACCGAGATCGCGGAGTAGACCACGCGCTTCCCCGGCGGCGGCCGACCACGCCGACCGGCGCTGAAGTGCTGATCACGTGCACCGCTGGACAAAAGCGTAACCAAGTGGTTACACTTTTGTCCGTGGACGAGGTGGCCGCGGCGATCGCCGATCCGGTTCGGCGGGAGATCATGGAGTTACTGCTCGGCGCCCGGCGCACCGCCGGTGAGATCGCCGGTCATTTCACGATCAGTCGCCCTGCCGTCAGCCGACACCTCCGTGTGCTACGCGAAAGCGGACTGGTGCGTGACGAACTGGTCGGCAGGGAGCGGTTCTACATGCTCGACACCGGACCGCTGGCCGCACTCACCGAGTGGCTCGCGCGCTTCGAGCAGCAGCAGACCGCCTGGGCACACCACCTCGACGCACTCGAAACCGAGGTCTACCGGACCAGGCGCGAGCGCCGTTCCGGCGACCAGGATGCGACAAGGGAGAACACCGCATGACCAAGCAACCCACCGGACGACTCTTCCCCGCGGGCACCGGCAAGGATCTCGTGCTGGTCCGCACCTACCGGGCGCCGATCGACGACGTCTGGGCCAGCGTCACCGAATCCGACCGCACCGCACGGTGGTTCGGCCCCTGGCAGGGCGAAGCGGGACCGGGACGAACCATCAAGGTGCAGTTGGCTTTCGAAGACGAGCAACCGTGGACGGAAATGCACATCGACGCTTGCGAACCACCGCACCGGCTGGCCGTCTCGGCGATCGACGACCAGGGTTCGTGGCGGCTGGAGCTGGTACTGAGCGAGTCGGCCGGCACCACCGAACTGCGCTTCACCCACCACCTGCTGACCGACACCGAGATCGCCCAGGTCCCCCAGGTCGGTCCCGGCTGGGAGTACTACCTGGACATGCTCGGGGCGGCCCGTGCGCAGACCGACCGCCCCGATTTCAGCGCGTACTACCCCGCCATGCAGGACTACTACGCGCGGCTGCTCGACTAGTCGTCGAGCTCGGCGAGCACCTCGTCCGGGATGTCGACGTTGGTGTAGACGTTCTGCACGTCGTCGCTGTCTTCGAGGGCGTCGACCAGCTTGATCACCTTGCGGGCGCCGTCGGCGTCCACCGCGACCGACACCGAGGGCTGGAAACCGGACTCGGCCGAGTCGTAGTCGATCCCGGCGCCCTGCAACGCCGTGCGCACGGCGATCAGATCGCCGGGCTCGCTGACGATCTCGAACGACTCGCCGAGGTCGTTGACCTCTTCCGCCCCCGCGTCGAGCACCGCCATCAGCACGTCGTCCTCGGACAGACCGTTCTTCTCCAAGGTGACGATGCCCTTGCGGTGGAACAGGTAGGCCACCGAGCCCGGGTCGGCCATGTTGCCGCCGTTGCGGGTCATCGCGACCCGGACCTCGCCCGCGGCACGATTGCGGTTGTCGGTGAGGCACTCGATCAGCACGGCGACACCGTTGGGGCCGTAGCCCTCGTACATGATCGTCTGCCAGTCGGCGCCGCCGGCTTCCTCGCCGCCGCCGCGCTTGCGGGCGCGCTCGATGTTGTCGTTGGGGACCGACGACTTCTTCGCCTTCTGGATGGCGTCGTACAGCGTCGGGTTGCCATCCGGGTCACCACCACCGGTCCGGGCCGCCACCTCGATGTTCTTGATCAGCTTCGCGAACAGCTTGCCGCGCTTCGCGTCGATCGCAGCCTTCTTGTGCTTGGTGGTGGCCCATTTGGAGTGGCCGCTCATTCCCTACTTCCTTCAGGTCGATGGCACGTCTGGTGGTGTGTACCGTACCGGCATGGCCGGGCGGACAACTTCCCCAGCCTACTCGGGCGTCCGTGACGACCGCGCAAAGCGGTCTCCGCTCAGGCCGCCCTGACCAGGTCGACGAACATCCGGTGCACCCGCAGGTCGCCGGTCACCTCGGGATGGAACGACGTCGCCAGGACGGCGCCCTGCCGCACCGCCACGATCCGGCCCGCCGCCGGACCATCCGGCACGGTGGCGAGCACCTCGACGCCCTCGCCCACCCGCTCGACCCACGGCGCGCGGATGAACACCGCCCGCACCGGACCGCCGGTGAGTCCTGCGAAGGGCAGGTCGGTCTCGAATGAATCGACTTGTCGGCCGAATGCGTTGCGGCGAACCGTCATATCGATACCGGACAGGTGCTTCGCGTCCGGACGGGTGTCGAGCACCTCCGAGGCGAGCAGGATCATGCCCGCGCAGGAACCGAAGGCGGGCATCCCGTCGCGCAGCCGTGCGCGCAGCGGCTCCAGCAGTTCGAAGGCCTCGAGCAGCTTGCTGATCGCGGTCGACTCGCCTCCGGGAAGCACCAGGGCGTCCACCGCGGCGAGTTCGGACTCGCGACGGACCAGCACGGGTCGCGCACCGCACCGTTCGAGGGCCGCGACGTGCTCCCGGACGTCGCCCTGCAACGCAAGCACACCGATGGTGGGACCGGACCGCACCGGCCCGGTGTCGGCGGCGGGTGCGGCGACCGAGGTAGCGTTCACGCCGGAAAGCTTACGAGCCGTGCCGATGTGGGCCTGCTCACGGTTGCCGTCCGGACTCTGCACAGGGCGATCCGCGAAAGCGGCAACAGCCGACATGCCGCCACCGCAGATCACGGCGACCTGGGCAGACGTTGTGACCATGCACCTCTGGGCCGGCTAGCGGCATGCATCGCGGACGCCGGGCGCGGCATCCGGCGAGACGCGCGAGGGTCAGCTCTCGCGCAGCGTGCGGATGAGCCCCTCCTGCACCACGGCGGCGACCAGTGTGCCGTCGCGGGTGAAGATCTTGCCGCCGGTCAGTGCCCGCCCGAAACCGGCCGAGGGTGCGGACTGGTCGTACAGCAGCCACTCGTCGGCGCGGAACGGGCGCAGGAACCACATCGCGTGATCGAGCGAGGCGTTCTGAGTCGGCTCGTCGGGGTGGATTACCTTCGAGGAACCGAGCAGCGTCATATCGCTCATGTAGGCCAGGGTGCACACGTGCACCAGTGGATCGTCGGGCAACGGGTGCCGGTAGCGGAACCACACCTGCTGCTGGGAGACCACACCGTCGCGGCGGGACACGTTCTCCTGCGGCACCATGCGGATATCCCAGTGCTCCCATTCGCGCATCAACCACAGCCGCTCGGGGGTCATCGTCGTCTCCGCGTCGGGCAGATCCTCCGGCGCTTGCACCTCGGGCATGACGTCCTGGTGCACGGGACCCTGGTCGCCGACGTGGAAGGAGGCCGACATGGTGAAGATGGCGGCGCCGTCCTGGATGCCGGTCACCCGACGGGTGCAGAAGGAGCGGCCGTCCCGGATGCGCTCGACCTGGTAGACGGTGCGCTCCTGCGGATTGCCCGGACGCAGGAAGTATCCGTGCAGCGAGTGCACCTGGAATCGCGGTTCCACCGTCCGGACCGCGGAGACCAGCGCCTGGCCGGCAACCTGTCCGCCGAACGTGCGCGGGAGCTGGGTCTTGGTGGACGCGCCACGGAAGATGTCCCGCTCGAGCCGCTCTATCTCCAGCGCCTCTTCGATTGTCGCCATGCGGTGAGACTAACCCGGCCGTCGCCCGGCGCGCGCCGCGGCCACCGGTGAACACCCGGCAACAGCGGCGACTCCCCGACCCGCGGCACGTCGCGGTTTGCTGAGATGGACCGGTGCCCCGTTTTCTGCCGATCACCGTGGACAGCCTCGTCGAGCTGGTGATCCGGCCCGTCCTGACCGCACGCTCCTGCACGGTGATCGCCGTCGACGGCGCCGACGCCGCCCGGCCCGTCGGGTTCGCCGCACGGATCGCCGCCGCGCTGCGCGACGCGGGCCGCAGCGCCGACGTGGTCTCGCTGCACGACTACGTGCGTCCCGCTTCGCTGCGCATGGAGTTCGGCCGCACCGACGAGATGTCCTATCGCACAGCGTGGTTCGACTATGCGGCGGTGCGTCGCGAGGTGGTCGTCGCCCTGCGCGACCACGGCCGGTGGCTGCCCGCCCTCTGGGACGAAGCCGCCGACCGCTCGGCACGTGCGGCGATCCGCACGGCATCGCCCGCCGCCACGATCATCGTCGCGGGACCGATGCTGTCCGGCCGTGGCCTCGACGCCGACCTGACCGTGCGCCTGGACCTGTCCGAGGCCGCCTTGCACCGCACCACTCCGGCGGAGGCGCAGTGGACCATTCCGGCATTGCTGCGGCACGATGCCGAGAACCCGGACACACCAACGTTCTTCGTTCGATGGGATCACCCCGATCGCCCCGCGTTACGAGTCGACGACGCCCGCGGGAGGTAGCCCTCCCCAGTCCGTGCCAACTGTCGTCAAGCCGACTGAGTTGTTCTCGACTCAGGTTGATCTATATATAGATGCGCACGTCGACGTATCCATATCCGGAGCGGCTACCAGTAGTCGCGCTGACTGTCCATGTCGCACTGCCGAATACGCCTTAGCTTGCGGCTAACACAGCAGGTCGCACAATGTTTCGGCCCGGCAATCGCGGAGGCGTTGCCGGGCCGTAGCGGTCGAGCGAAGCGCACTGCGACCTGGTACCGAGAACGGTCAGGGCGCGCAGGCCGGGGACTGCTGGTTCAGGTTGGCCAGCGCCTGGCAGGCCCATGCCTTCTGGACCTTCCATTTGCCGCCGTCCAACACGAAGGGCACGTCGACCAGGTTCTCCTGGCCGTTGATGGTGAACTTGGCCTGCGCGGTGACGCTGTCGCCGAAGGCGGTGACTCCGGTGACCACGACCGTGGCGTTGGACTGCCGGAAGGCCTCCGCCAAGCGGTTCGGCAGTCCGGGGTCGGCCTCGATGCCCTGCACGCTGTCGAGCTTTTGCTCGTTCGGCACCGCGGGATCCAGCGCACGCTGCAGCAGGGCATTGAGTTCGTCGACGGTGGGCGGGGCGGGCGTGGTGGCGGTCGCCGCGACGCCGGTTGTGGTGCGCGTCGGCTTACCCGACTCGCTCGATTCGTCGTTGCCGCAGGCAGCCAGGCTGAGGGCGGCAGCCATAGCCAACCCCGCGACGGCAATACGTCCGGTCTTACGAAGCTTCAACTGTTCGTCCTTTGCGTTCGGAGGATCCCCGGCGGTGCGGGGACACGAAACGGCCATGGGCAATCGAATGGCGAAGCTACTGAGCATGTTTGTGGGAACCCTGAGACTACTTTCTGGCCGCCGTGAGAGTTGGACGGACGGCTCCGACACGCGGGTTGCGCTACGCCGGGGACAGTTCCGCCGCCAGCGCGGCGACCAACCCCGGCACCGCGGGATGGCACGCGGCCGCTCGCTAGGCCACCGCGCCCCGCTCCAGCACCTTGATCTGCTGACTGAGTGTGGGTGTCGAAATGAACAATCGCTGCGCGGCGCGGCGGAAGTGCAACTCCTCCGCCAACACCACGAAGTACCGCAGCTGCCGCAATTCCACGCGGCAGACGCTACCGGCCCGCGATCACCAGCCGCGCTCGGCCAACCGGTGCGGCTGCGCGATCTCCTCGACGTTGATGCCGACCATGGCCTCGCCCAGGCCGCGCGACACCTTCGCCAGCACGTCCGGATCGTCGTAGAACGTGGTGGCCTTGACGATCGCGGCGGCGCGCTGCGCCGGGTTGCCGGACTTGAAGATGCCCGAACCGACGAACACGCCCTCGGCACCGAGCTGCATCATCATCGCGGCGTCGGCCGGGGTCGCGATGCCGCCCGCGGTGAACAGCACGACCGGCAGTTTGCCGGTCCCGGCGATCTCGCGCACCAGCTCGTACGGCGCCTGCAGTTCCTTGGCCGCGACGAACAGCTCGTCCTCGGGCAGCGAGGACAGCCTGCGGATCTCCTGGCGGATCTGGCGCATATGCGTGGTCGCGTTGGACACGTCACCGGTGCCCGCCTCGCCCTTCGAGCGAATCATGGCCGCGCCCTCGGTGATTCGGCGCAACGCCTCACCCAGATTCGTCGCGCCGCAGACGAACGGCACGGTGAAGTTCCACTTGTCGATGTGGTTGGCGTAGTCGGCGGGGGTGAGCACCTCGGACTCGTCGATGTAGTCGACGCCGAGGCTCTGCAGGATCTGCGCCTCGACGAAGTGACCGATGCGGGCCTTCGCCATGACCGGGATGGAGACCGCGGAGATGATGCCCTCGATCATGTCCGGATCGCTCATCCGGGACACGCCGCCCTGCGCACGGATGTCGGCCGGAACGCGCTCCAGTGCCATCACCGCGACCGCTCCGGCGTCCTCGGCGATCTTGGCCTGCTCCGGCGTGACGACATCCATGATCACCCCGCCCTTGAGCATCTCGGCCATGCCGCGCTTCACGCGGGCGGTGCCGACGGTCTGGGTGGTCTCGGGCGTGGTCACGGCAAACTCCTCCAGGCATGTGCGCCAATTGGTTGCTCGGAATCGAACGCCACGATTCTAGGCGGCCGCGAAAGGCCACTTGATAGCCAGTCGGAGTGCACTGGCCTGGTGTGATCCAGCCAGACGGCGACCTACGCCGGGAGGGCTCGGCGAGCGTGCCGTCCCGGCGCGGCGTTTCTCACAGCGGGCCGACCACCAGCAACTGCGCCCAGTACTCCGCGGCGGCGGGGCCGAGCAGCGGCAACAGGAAATCGAACAGCAGATACGACATGAACCAACTACCTCCACAACCGAGCAGGAACGGCCCCGCTTGTCGGGACCACGACGCCGAATTCCTCTGCGTCCATCGACAGCACTACCCTCCGGCGCCCTGATTCATCGCGACGGTATCACGATCGTGAAACACAACACATCCGGTCAGCGGATGGAGCGGACTTCGGGGTCGGTCGTTCCCGACGCGGCTTCGGCGGCTTCGGCGAGCAGTTCATCCAGGTGATACGGGTACACGGTTTCACAGCCGCGGTCCAGCGCGACGATGTCGGCGGCCGTGCACCATTTGTTACCGGTGATGGAGCGGCGTTCGATCGCGGTCTGGTTCGCGGCGTGCGGTTCGAAACCGCGCACGCGCAGGGCGAAGAACAGCTCTTCGGAACGGATCAGCTCACCGTTGAAGGGGAATACCGCCACCCGCCGCCAGATCGGGCCGCGCAGAGCGTCCGGGTCGGCGCGGTACCCGGTTTCCTCGTAGAGCTCCCGCACCGCCGCGACGCGCAGGCTTTCCCCCGGTTCCACCCCGCCGCCGACGGTGAACCAGAACGACACCTCCGGCGTCTTGGGGTCGTTGCCGCGCATCAGCAAAGTCCGGTCGTGCTCGTCGAACAGAACCACGCGCGCGGTGGTGCGGATGGTGTCGACCGCCAGGCCCGTGGACGCGGCGGGCGTGGCCCGTTCGGTGATCTCGAAATAGGACGGCAGCGGGGCGGTGCCGCCGAGGTGCAGGATGCGGACCGGGCGGCGGGTGCGCAGCGCGAGCGTATCGCGCACGGCGTCGTTGTGGAAGCGGCGGGCGATCAGCACCCTCGCCTCGGCGTCGGCCAGCTCGGCGACCAGTTGCGGACGCAGCATGTCGATGTCGACGCCCGACAGCGCCGACGACAGCTGGTTCTCCACCGTCTCCCGGTCGGCGCGACCGGCCCGCTCGGCCCGGTCCGCCAGCGCCGACAGCTGCCGGGCCTGCTCCGCCAGCCTCGGATCGGACACCGGGCCCGCGATGGCCATCGCCACCGCCCTGGCCACCACCGCGCGCCGCGCCAACGCCGAGTCGAGAGCCTGCCAGGACAAATCGGAGCGCACATGCAGCCGGTCGAGCCGATTGGCGGTGGAGTACGCCCACAGCCCGATCGCGATGACCACCGCGGCGATCAGCGCGAGAACGAGGACGGTCGTCGCGGAGAAGGTGATCATCCGGCGGCCCGCACCCTGATGTCGCCCACGGTCACGGTCTCGTACACGCGCAGGATCTGTTCGGCTACCACCGGCCAGTCGTACTCGCTCACCACCTGCGCCGCGGTGTGCACCAGGGCCTCCCTGCGCACCTCGTCGGTGAGCACGGTGTGCAGTGCGGCGGCCAGTGCCGCCGAGTCACCGACCGGGACGAGCATGCCTGCCGTGCCGTCGCGCAGGACCCGGCGGAACGCGTCCAGTTCGCTGGCCACCACGGGGGTGCCCGCGGCCATCGCCTCGATCAGGATGATGCCGAAGCTCTCGCCACCCAGGTTGGGCGCGACGTAGACGTCCGCGCTCCGCATCGCCGAAGCCTTCTCCTCGTCGGACACCTGCCCGAGAAAGCGCAGGTGCCCGGACAGCCCACCCGCCTCACGGCGCAGCCGGTCTTCGTCGCCCCGGCCCACGATGAGGATCTCGACATCGGGGTGGCGGCGCACCAGATCGGGCAGCGCGCCGAGCAAGACCTCCATCCCCTTGCGCGGCTCGTCGTAACGGCCCAGGAACAGCACCGTCCCCCCGGCGCGGGGATAGCCGGGCAGCATCGGCGCCCTGGCGAACGCGGGAACATCGACGCCGTTGGGGATCTCCACCGCGTCCGAGCCCAACGCCTCCACCTGCCAGCGCCGCGCCAGTTCCGAGACCGCGATGCGGCCGGCGATCTTCTCGTGATACGGCCGCAACACGCCCTGGAAAGTGCTCAGCACCAATGACTTCGTCGTCGAGGTGTGGAAGGTGGCGACGATCGGCCCCTCGGCGATCTTCAGCGCGAGCATCGACAGACTGGGCGCGTTGGGCTCGTGGATGTGCAGCACGTCGAAATCGTTGCCGTCGATCCATCGGCGAATCCTGGTGTAGGACATCGGCCCGAACGACAATCGCGCCACCGACCCGTTGTACGGGATGGCGACCGCGCGGCCCGCCGACACCACGAACTCCGGCAGCGGCGTGCCGTCCGACGCGGGCGCCAGCACGCTCACCTTGTGCCCGCGTTCGATGAACACCCGCGCCAGCTCGACGACATGCGCCTGCACTCCACCCGGCACGTCGAACGAATAGGGGCAGACCATGCCGATCTTCATGTCGTGACGTCCCCCTGCTCGGCCTGGATGCTCGCCTGCGTGGCGGCGATCATGGCGCGCCGCTGCGGCGACAGGTCGCTCTCCCACAGCGGTTGCAGCATGTGCCAATCCGCCGGGTGCTCGGCGATATTCGCCGCGAAGCGGTCTGCCAATTGCTGGGTAGCCACGGCCACACCACCGGAAACGTCCAGCGGCGCCTCGGTTTTCAGGCCCCAGTCCTCGCGCCCGTCGGCATCGACCTCGAACCACGCGTGCACCGGAATCAACGCGGCGCCGGTCTCGATGGCCAGCTTCGCCGCACCCGCGGGCATCCAGGTGCGCTCGCCGAAGAACTGAACGGGAACGCCTTTGCCGGTGAGGTCGCGTTCGCCCATCAGGCACACGATCTTGTTCTGTCGCAGGCGCGCCGCAAGCCGGCCGAACGGCGGCTGCTCACCGCCGGTCAACGGGAACACTTCGAAGCCGAGGCTCTCCCGGTAGGCGACGAACCGCTCGAACAGCGATTCCGGCTTCAGCCGCTCGGCCACGGTGGTCAGATTGCCGTAGTGCTGTATCAGCCAGACACCGGCCATATCCCAGTTGCCGGAATGCGGCAGCACGAAGATCACGCCGCGGCCCTCGGCGAGGGCGGCGTCGAGGAATGGCAATCCCTCGACGTAATAGTCGACCGCGGAATGATCCATCGCCGGCAGCCGGAACGCCTCGCGCCAGTACCGGGCGTAGGACCGCATGCTGGCGCGAATCAGCTCGTCCGGCACGTCGGCAGGAAGCACGCCGAGCACGCGGGCCAGGTTGCGCCGCAATTGGTTCGGCGCGCCACCCGCGTGGAACTCCCGATTGGCGCGCCGGGCCACCCGGTCGCCGCCCCAGTCGAACAAACGCCGGGCCGTCGATTCCGGCAGCGCGCGCACCAGCCGCCAGCCCGCCGCGTATCCGGCGGCACCGAGCTGCTCCCCGATGCTCATGCTGTGTCCTCTCGTGCATGAGCGGAGCTCTCCACGGTCACGCTGCGCTGCCGCCTCCGAGCTTGACCACTCATGCGCACTTCCCCGCTCCTCGTCCGCGATCCATCAGCACGGATGCTCCGGACGCCACCGTCGACAGGTCGGCGTCCGGCACCAAGTGAGTCACGACGGGAGCCCCGTGGCGTCGGCGGTACCCGTGCTCGAATTCCGCGGCTGCGCGGCCGGTATCACGGTTCGCGCCCCCGGCGAATTGCGCACGGCCAGCACCCGCTGGACAACGGTGACGATGCTGAGCACCGCGAGAATCCACATGGCCACGTGGACCGCGTAGGTGAGCCATTCGATGCCCCAGTACCCGCCGATACCGGTGAATCCGGCCCCGACCAGCACGATGACCAGGCGGTCCGGCCGTTCGATGAGACCGCCGTCCGCGGACAGCCCGCTGGCTTCGGCGCGCGCCTTGGCGTAGGAGATCACCTGCGAGGTCACCAGGACGACGAGCGTCGCGACGAACAGCGGTTTGTGCTGCTCGTGGAAGACCGCCCACCACGCGAGGCCACCGAAGATGGCTCCGTCGGCGAGGCGGTCACAGGTGGCGTCCAGCACGGCGCCGTATTTCGTCCCGCCGCCGCGCGCCCTGGCCATGGCCCCGTCGAGCATGTCGAACATGACGAACAACCAGATCACCATGGTTCCCCAGAACAGGTGTCCGGTCGGGAACAGCGTGACGGCGGCGACGATGGACGCGGTGGTACCGATGAGCGTCACGGCATCGGGTGTGAGGCCGGTGCCGACCAGCGCCCGGCCCAGCGGCGCCGTCGCCTTGGCGAACGCCTCGCGGCCGAAGAAACTCAGCACGGCCGATCCGCCCGGTCGCTCATCTATGCCTCCTTCCAGGCCGCCGCGAGCAGCGCCCTGGTCTCCCGCAGCAATTGCGGCATCACCTTCACCCCGCCGACCACGGTGATGAAGTTCGCGTCACCGCCCCAGCGCGGCACGATGTGCTGGTGCAGGTGGTCGGCCAGCGAACCGCCGGCCACTGCGCCGAGGTTCAATCCGACGTTGAAGCCGTGCGGCCGGGAGACCTTCTTCATCACCCGGATCGCCTGCTGGGTGAAGGCCATCAGTTCGGCGCTCTCGGCCTCGGTGAGGTCCTCCAAGTCGGCCACCTTGCGGTACGGCACCACCATCATGTGCCCGGGGTTGTACGGGTACAGGTTGAGCACCGCGTACACCAACTCGCCCCTGGCGACCACCAATCCGTCCTCGTCGGCCATCTTCGGGATGTCCGTGAACGGATGACCCGTCGAATCCTTGGGACCGGTGGCCGCCTCCGCGATGTAGGACATGCGGTAGGGCGTCCACAGTCGAAGCAGCCGATCCGGTTCACCCGCGCCGGCGTCCACGATGGCTCTCTGGTCGGCCGAGGTCGCGGTCTCGTCCAGATCCGCGAGCCCGTCCGGCACCGTGCGCTCGGTCATGCCTGCGCCTCGCTGGCGCTCGGCTCCGGCACGACCGAGTGCTCGGCTGTGTCGTTTGTTCGCTCGCTGCGCTCGGTCATGCCTGCGCCTCGCTGGCGCTCGGCTCCGGCACGACCGAGTGCTCGGCTGTGTCGTTTGTTCGCTCGCTGCGCTCGCTCATGCCCCGCCCTTGTTCCCGGACCGGATCTCGAAACCCTCGGCCGTCGGCGACGCGTTCTCCCGATGCGCGATCCAGGCGACGACGGTGGCCACCGCGTCCTCCACCGGCACGGTGTTGAGCTGGGTGCCGTCCCGGAACCGGAAGCTCACGGCGTTCGCGTTCACGTCGCGCTCACCGGCGAGCAGCATGAACGGCACCTTCTGCGCGTTGTTGTTGAAGATCTTCTTTTGCATCCGGTCGTCGCTGCGATCCACTTGCGCGCGGACGCCCTCGTCCCGCAGTTGCTCGATCACCCGATCCAGATGCGGCACAAACGTTTCCGCCACCGGGATGCCGACGACCTGCACCGGCGACAGCCACGCCGGGAAGGCACCCGCGTAATGCTCGGTGAGCACGCCGAAGAAGCGCTCGATCGAGCCGAACAGCGCACGGTGGATCATCACCGGCCGCTGCTTGGTGCCGTCGGAGGCGGTGTATTCCAGGTTGAACCGTTCCGGCAGGTTGAAGTCCAGCTGGATGGTCGACATCTGCCAGGTACGGCCGAGCGCGTCCTTGGCCTGCACCGAGATCTTCGGGCCGTAGAACGCGGCGCCGCCCGGATCGGGCACCAGCTCCAGCCCGGAGGCGGAGGCGACCTTGGACAGGGTCTCGGTGGCCTCCTCCCAGATCTCCTCGGAACCGACGAACTTCTTCGGGTCCTTGGTGGACAGTTCGAGGTAGAAGTCGTCGAGGCCGTAATCCTTCAGCAGGTCCAGCACGAACCGCAGCGTATCGGTGAGTTCGCTGTGCATCTGCTCTTTGGTGCAGTAGATGTGCGCGTCGTCCTGGGTCATGCCGCGCACCCTGGTCAGGCCGTGCACCACGCCGGACTTCTCGTAGCGGTACACCGAGCCGAACTCGAACAGCCGCAGCGGCAGCTCCCGATACGACCGGCCGCGGGCGCGGAAGATCAGGTTGTGCATCGGGCAGTTCATCGGCTTGACGTAGTAGTCCTGGCCTGGCTTGCGGACGGTCCCGTCCTCATTGAGCTCCGCGTCGAGGTGCATCGGGGGGAACATCCCGTCGCGGTACCAGTCCAAGTGCCCGGAGACCTCGAAGAGGTGGCCCTTGGTGATATGCGGGGTGTTGACGAACTCGTAACCGGCCGCCACATGCCTGCGGCGCGAATACTCCTCCAGCTCCTTGCGGATGATGCCGCCCTTGGGGTGGAAGACCGGAAGGCCGGAACCGAGCTCGTCGGGGAAGCTGAACAGGTCCAGTTCCAGGCCGAGCTTGCGGTGGTCTCGGCGCTCGGCCTCGGCGAGCAGGTGCAGGTGCTCGTCGAGCGCCTCCTGCGACTCCCACGCGGTGCCGTAGATGCGCTGCAGATCCTCGCGGTTCTGGTCGCCGCGCCAGTACGCGGCGGAGCTGCGGGTCAGCTTGAAGGCCGGGATGAACTTGGTGGTCGGGATGTGCGGGCCGCGGCACAGATCGCCCCAGATCTTCTCGCCGGTGCGCGGGTCCAGGTTGTCGTAGATGGTCAGCTCTGCGCCGCCGACCTCCATGACCTCCGGGTCATCGATGCCGGACTTGTCGCTGATCAGCTCCAGCTTGAACGGCTCCTTGGCCAGCTCGACCCTGGCGTCCTCGACCTCGACCACCCGGCGCGAGAACCGCTGCGCGCCTTTGACGATCTTCTTCATCCGGGATTCCAGCTTGGCCAGGTCCTCCGGGGTGAACGGCCGCTCGACCCGGAAGTCGTAGTAGAAGCCGTCCTTGATGTAAGGACCGATGCCCAGCTTGGCCTCGGGAAACTCCTGTTGCACGGCTTGGGCCAAGACGTGCGCGGTGGAGTGCCGGATGACGTTGCGGCCGTCCTCGGTGTTCGCGGCCACCGGCTGCACGTCGACATCGGTGTCCGGGGTCCAGGACAGGTCCTTCAACTCGCCGTCCAGCCGGACGACGACGACGGTGTCCGGCCCCTTGGTCGGCAGACCCGCCTCGCGCACCGCGGCACCCGCCGTCGTCCCGGCCGGCACCCGGACGAGGGCGACTGGGCTGATGGGCGCTGAAGTGGTCACGGCTGCGCTCTCCTTGGCGTTCTCGTGGGCGGGCGGGTCCCCGCTGAATGGTGGCCGATCGCGTGTTCGCTCCGGCGCGACCATGCTACTGTCCCGCCGCTGCGCGCTGCTCCCCCGCCTCGCTCCCCGCCGTGCCGGATATTCAGGCCGTACCGGTTGAGGGGCGCGGGATTCCCGTTCGGATTCTGTGTCGAGTGCTGTGCCGCCTCCGCGGGTCTTCAGGCCGTACCGGTCCCCTCAGGTTTCGGCGGCGAGTTTCGCGAGTAGCGCGGTGCGTT
Organism: Nocardia amamiensis NBRC 102102; assembly: GCF_001612745.1. Classification (GTDB taxonomy): domain Bacteria; phylum Actinomycetota; class Actinomycetes; order Mycobacteriales; family Mycobacteriaceae; genus Nocardia; species Nocardia amamiensis. Next base: position 43,651 of record NZ_BDBA01000078.1, read on the forward strand.
CGGCGGCTGGTCGTTTGGGACAGCTGGTGCACATCTGGCAGCCGGGGACCTCGAATACCAGACAGCAGGACATCCGCCGGACGAACGTGCGTCCGCCGATCTCGACGAACCGCGGTGCCGGGAGTTTGCCGCCGATCTCGGCGGCCAGCCGTGCGCCCGCGTCCGGTGAACCGGCGTCCAGCGCACGATTGCCGATCGCGTCGGTGGCAATCGCCCATAGCGAGGGAATGCCCGCCCCGGACACCTCGGCGACCGGCGGGATCACGGCGGCGAGGGTGTCGCGCAGGGTCGCCGCGCAATCGGCCTGCGCGCCGCCGGCCGCGAGGATGCGCACCCGCTCGATGCCGCCGTCCGGTCGCACTTCGCAATCCAGCCGGTCCAACGCGGCTTCGGGGGCGGGTTCGTCGTGCGCGTACGCCCGCGCGATCTGCTCCACCAGCGCGGACGCGACCATGCACCACCACAGCGTGCCCGCGATGCGCGGCGACGTGGTCCCCCACGAGTGACCCATTTCCGCGATACGCGCGGCCAGCCACTCCGGCTGGGTGAGCATGCGCCCCGCGACGGTGGTCACCGTTGCAGGGGGCTGCGCAGCCATTCCCATTCGACTCCGATCCAACTACCCACAAGCCCGAACGTTCCCAATACCCACAGCGTCGCGACGACCAATGCGGCGGTGCCGGCCGCGGCGAACACCCGCATCGCCGGACCACGGGCGGAATACCAGGCCATACCCTGCCGGTACCGGTCCCGCAACCACCCCAACGCTCTACGCGCCCAAGCGAATTCCGTGGCGAGGATGCCGAGCCCGGCGAACACGATCGCCCAGCCGGGGCCGGGATACGGGATCGCGAGGAGGCCGACCGCGAGCACGGCGACACCGACCACCGCGACCCCGATCCGGTAGGCGAGATACAGCGTAGGTCGTCGCCCGAGCCCGGCACGGAAGGCACGCCAGCCGGTCGGCCGATCGGTCGAGCTCGTTTCCAGATCTGCGGTCACGTCCCCAGGGTACGAGCAATCCGGTCCCCGGAATTCCGCTCCCACCTGTCCGGACACGGCGATCCCGCCCGGGTGGCGCGCCCGGGCGGGATCACTCGTCTGATCGGTCACACGAGTTCGGCCGCGGGCCGGCGTCCCGCGTCATCGATGTGCGCGATCCCGTTCACGGTCACCTCGACGACCCGGGCGCTGGCGATATCGAAGAACAGGCCCGTCACCGTGATGCCGCGCTCGTTGATCGCCTTGCGCACCGCAGGGTGCCGCTCCAGCGTCTCCAACTGCACCGCGACGTTCACCATGCCGAGCTGGTCGACGTCTCCGAACCCGGCCTCCTGTGCCGCGAGCGCCACCGGATGGCCCGCGTGGAACCGCTCCAGGCTGGGCTGGGCATGCGTGAGCCAGGCGTCCACTCCAGGGACCTCGGCCCCGGAGTGCAGCGCGGCCATGGCCCCACACGAGGAGTGCCCGCACACCACAACCGATCGGACGTTCAGCTTCTCCAGCGCGAACACGAGCGCGGCCTCGACCGACGCGTCACCTTCGGCGGGCGCGAGGTTGCCCACGTTGCGCACCGTGAACAGGTCGCCGGGCCCGCTGTTGGTGATGATGTTCGGCACGATCCGCGAATCCGCACAGGTCAGGAAGAACGAATCCGGGTCCTGCTTGTCGCGCAGCTCGTCCAGGTGCGGCCGGACGACGTGCGCGTGGCTGCGGTGATAGGCCGCGACGCCCGCCGCGACCGGGTTCTCGTGCTCCTTGCCGTGGCGCCATGGACCGAGGACGTCGTCCCAGACCGATCGGGCGAAGCTCCGCGCGGGCGGCTTCGCCGTGGCGTGCATCATCCTGGCGCCGCCGATCTCCACGAAATCGACGCTGCCGCCCTGGTTCTCCTGCTGCCGTGCGAATTCCTCGATGGCCTCGAAGGCGGCGTGATCGAGGAAGTCGACTGTCATCTCCACTGTGACGTCGGCTCCCGCGGGGATCTTGGCGAACTGCGCCGACAGCTTCGGCAGCGCGAGGAAGGTGGCCGAGCCGTCGATGGTGACCAGCCAGCGTCCCGTGCCTGCGACCGGCTCCGCCTTGATCGCCACCCGGACCACCCGCCACAGCAGCAGGCCGAAGGCGAGCCCGAGACCGATCAGGACGCCCTCGAGCAGGTTCAAGAACACCACACCGAGCACCGTGACCGCGTACACGAGCAGATCACCGGTACGCCGGGCCAGTTTGATATGGGCCAGCTTGACCAGCTGGGTGCCGATCACGATGAGCAGACCGGCCAGCGCGGCCTTCGGAATCTGCTCCACCACGGACACCAGCGCCACCGAGAACACCAGAACCCAGGCGCCGTGCAGCACCGCGGACGCCCTGCTGTGCGCGCCCGCCTGCACGTTCGTCGCACTGCGCACGATCACGCCGGTGACCGGCAGGCCGCCGAGCAGGCCGGAGAGCACGTTGGCCGAGCCCTGGCCGATCAGCTCGCGGTCGAAGTTGGTGCGCTTGCGCGTGTGCATCTTGTCCACGGCCACCGCGGACAGCAGGCTCTCCACGCTGGCGATCAGCGCGATGGTGAGGATGGCCAGCGCAAGGGCCGACCAGTTGCCGCTCGGCATCGCGGGCAGGCCGATCGCGTCGAACAGCGAGCCGTTCAGCACGAGGCGCTCGGCGTCGGTCGGCAGCGCCAGGGAGAGCGCGGTGCCCGCGAGGACCGCGACCAAGGGGCCCGGAACCAGGCGGACCTTGGCGGGCATGTACTTCCAGCCGACCATGATCGCGATCACGACCGCGCCGATGAGCGCACCGCCGCCGTGCAGCGAGGTCAGCTGCCCAGGCAGCTCGACGATGTTGCGCCAGGCGGAGCTGTGCGAGGAACCGCCGAGCAGCACATGGACCTGCTGGAGCGCGATGGTGATGCCGATACCGGCGAGCATCGCGTGCACCACGACCGGCGCCACCGCCAGTGCGGCCCTGGCGACGCGGCTGAGCCCCAAGAGGATTTGCAGCACACCGGCGGCGAGGACGATGAAACATGTTGTTCGCCAGCCGAATTGGTTGATGGTCTCGGCTACCACCACGGTGAGGCCCGCGGCGGGGCCGCTCACCTGTAGGACCGAGCCGCCGAGCAGCCCGGCCACGATGCCGCCGATCACGGCGGCGATCAGCCCCGCGGCGACCGGGGCTCCGGAGGCGACCGCGATGCCGAGCGAAAGCGGCAGCGCGACAAGGAAGACCACGATCGAGGCAGGCAGATCGTGGCGCAGGATGTCCGTGACGCGGTCGGGTAATGGTCCGGACTTCGGGTCGGGGCCCGTCGCTACGGGCGGTGACGGTGGCGGGGCCACATCCTGATCGATAGCCATGACTCTCCTTCGCCGACTCGGCTGTCTCGCCGAGGTCGGTTGACGATCAACATGTCCAGCAGGGCACAAGACCGCGAACCGGCATCTCGCGGTGAAGCAGTCCCGACACAGCGATGAGTCGAGATGTAAACGAGGACAAGTGTATTAGTAAAGACTTAGCAAAGGCTGAGAAAGTGGGTAGATTGTGTGTTGCTTCCCACTGTTCGATGGTCGACATGACAGTGATCCACCGCACAGAACGTGACGCGGATCATGGCCCGAGAAGCGCTGGGGCCCGCGAGATTCCGCACACCACGACCTCGATCACGAGCACTACCGCGAGATCGACGGCTGGTGTCATCCTGAATCCTCGGACCGACGAGGGGATGTGCGCGCGGCGTCTCCAGCCACACTCGACGTTGACCACGCCCGCCGGGTCCACCGCCCCAGATCCGCTGACCGCCGCTGAATATCCCTGATGATGAACGGTTTTCGCGACATGCCGATGCCGACGGGTTTGCACACATTGGGCACGTCACCATTGTGGACAGCGAAAGAGGTTGCGGCTCAGTCGAAGCGATACGCGACTCTCGGCGGCGACCGTGGTACAGCTCGGGCACGGTCCGCCGACCTGGGGCATGAAACCACCGATCGGTCCGGCGACGATGTGGACTACGACGGTGACACGCGGCACCAACGGTTCTCAGCGAAACCGGTAGGGCGACACGAGGAATCACAACGGAGACGGATGGATCGGCACGGCCGCTTCCAGCCGGTCGATCGACCGTGCCTGCGTACGGCGACGTCCGTCGTGCGGGATCGGTGTCGGTGGACATATTCTCTCCTTCGCCGGGTCCACACCCGGTTCATCGGTCAAACATGTTCTTGGCATCGAAATCGAGCAGCGGGCGAAGCTCGGGACGGTCCTCGGTTCAGCAGACGCGACCCGTGACGCAGAGCTCGGACTGATAGTAAAGACTTCGCAAAGCACCTGGAAAGGTTTCCGGTCGCACTGATCGCAACTGCTATCAAAATGTGACCTGCGTCACAGCGAAAGTGTAAGGCTGACGGACCGCACATGGCTACCACTCGACCTCGGCGCCCATGGCCGCCGAAGGCCCGGAGAAAGAGAGAAGACCGGTCATGCACTGCACCGGTCTCGCCAATCGAGTGGTCCCAGCTGGGATCGAACCAGCGACCTTCCGCGTGTGAGGCGGACGCTCTCCCGCTGAGCTATGAGACCTGACCTGCGTCTGGTGGTGCGGGGATGCCCTCCGGACGAGACGAAACATTAGCACGCGCCACCGGCGGTTCACCAAATCGCCACCGGGACAGGAGGGGCTCGTGCGCGCAGACGAGCAATCGGGAGATGCGCCGGCGCCCCACCGCAGACAGTCCCGCGCCGCAGACCGGGAGCCAGCCGGACCGACGATGGCATACAGAAACCTCCCTTCCCCCACCAACCACATGGGCCACCGCCGTCACAGCACGCAACGTTCTCGATTTCCTGCGTTCTACCAGCGGATTTGTACCTTTCACCTGGCGTCGGCTAATGTTCTGTCTCGCACCACGGAGGCCGGAAACGAGCCGCCGGGATGTGAAATGCGGATGTAGCGCAGCTGGTAGCGCATCACCTTGCCAAGGTGAGGGTCGCGGGTTCGAATCCCGTCATCCGCTCGAGAGGTAGGGCCAGGCAACATTACGCCGTCCCCCTTGCGCGGTGGAGTGGCCGAGTGGTGAGGCAACGGCCTGCAAAGCCGTGCACACGGGTTCGATTCCCGTCTCCACCTCGCGCGATTAGCTCAGCGGGAGAGCGCTTCCCTGACACGGAAGAGGTCACTGGTTCAATCCCAGTATCGCGCACCACCGAAATAGCAGGTCAGCCCCGGTTTTTACCGGGGTTTTCTTGTTTCTGCGCCGTCCGCGTGCTGCGCAGGGCTCCCCGGCTCTGCCGAGCAGGACCTGATGTACATCGAGTACCCGCCGCGGCGGAGGCCGGTTGTCGGTGGGTGGGGATACGCTGTGGCGCACAGTGCCGGAGCCGAGTCAGGGGGTTGTCGCGTGACGATCAGCGTGGCGGTCACGCCGGATGACGACGCTGATCCCGAGTCGCTCGACCTGCGCGACGACATCTCCTTCGAACTCGAAGAGGTCAACGAGGTGCTCGCCGAGTTGATCGCGCTGCGAGCCGATCGCAAGGCCAAGGACGGCGAACTGCTGACGGCTCGGCTCGGGATCGGCGGCGAGCGGCCGGAAACGCTGGCGCGCATCGGCGCCCGCTACGACCTGTCCCGCGACCGGGTGCGGCAACTGCACACCAAAGCGGTGGGCCAGATGATCCGGATGGCCCAGCAGTCCGGGCACCGCGCCGCGGCCGTGCTGGGCGCGCGGTATCCACTCGACGCGCGCGACCGGCAACTGGTGCGCGCGCTGCTGGTGGAGACGTACGCGACCGACACCGACATCGCCGCCACCGAACTGTCATACGTGAAGCTGCGGCTGGCTGGGCACGCGGCCGAGGACGCGAAGCGCATCGCCGGATTCGTCACCCAGCGCATCGCGGCCTGGCAGAAGAAGACCAACCGGCGCCTGGCCAAGCTGCAGGACGCGCAGCCGCGCGCGACCAGTCAGCTGAATCCCTGGTTGGATCAGGTCGAGTGGCCCGGTCCCGGGTCCTCGGCCGCGATCCCCGCGGCCTCCGCGCGCACCGTGGACAGCGACGACGACGGGCGCGGTCGCTTCTACTTGGACAAGGTCGGCCGCGACGTGCCGTTCGACTCCGGCCTGGAAGCCAGGTTGCTATGGATTCTCAACGCGAGCGACCTGGTCGAGACGTTCCGGGAACATCCAGCGGCGGTCAGCTACGAGTTCGACGGCGCCGAGCGGTCGCACCATCCCAGCATCGTCGCCCGGCTGACCGACGGCCGGACGGTCCTCGTCGACGTCGAGCCCCTCGGCCACCTCGGATTCCACGTCAACCTGCGGAAGGCGGCCGCGAGCCGCGCGTACGCGCACGCCAACGGCTGGGGCTGGCTGGTCTGGACGGGCAGCCGCATCGGCGTCCCGGAACTGCGCGCGCGTCCGGTCGAGGCGGCGACCGAACGGATGCTGCGTGACCTGGTCGAGCGTGGGCCGGTGCACTGGGCCGGGTTGCGCGAGGTGCGCGCGAAGACCGGCTTGGACCTGCTGGACTTCCTCGCGCTGGTGCTGCGCAACGAATGGCGATGGGATCGAGCGCCCTTCCGGCTCAGCGCACCACCATCGCCGCGGCCAGGAACGTGACGATCAGCAGCATCGCGCAGACCGTGATCAGCTGCCAGCGTTCGATGGACTGCTCGAGGTTGGCGATGGTGTTGCGCAGCGCTTTGTCCAGCCGGTCATGGTCGGCGAGCGTGCGCTGGGCGGCGGCCAAGGTGTCGGCCTGATCCTGCACCGCCGACTCCGCGCGTTCCAGTCGCGTGGTGAGCTTCACCACGTGTTTCTGCTTGTCCCGCAATGCCTTCCGGGCCATTGCCAGCGTGGTGCGCTGATTGACCAGCTCTTGGCGCTGCCGGGCGATCACCGTTGCCTGTGTCCTCGTGTGGTGTTCCCAGTCGGTCACGGTGGCCCAGCCTCCTGTCCTCTCGTCCCGATAGCCCCAGACGAACTCGCCGCGCACCCAGCCCGCGATGAACTCACGCAGCTCGACCGGCTCGCGCCGTGGCGCCGCCATCGCGTGCTCGGTGTCCAGCACACCGGTGACCGCGCGGTAATCGCAGGTGGCGGGAGCGAAGTCCGCGATCCCCAGCGCGTGCAGATACGGTACCCAGTAACCGGGCGGGCACAGCCAGAGCACGTCCGTGCAGCCGGCGGCGCGCAACCGTGCGGTGTGCTCCTGAGCGAGTGCGCGCTCCAACGGTCCGCTGCGGATCTCGATCGCATATACACGATCGCCCTTGCGCCAGTGGACGTCCACGGGCAATGTTCCGATGCGCCGATCCACTTCCGCCTCGTCGGCCCCGTAGGCCAGCAACCTGCCACACAGCCAGTACTTCAACCGCTGCATATCCCATTGCGCGGCGGAACAGTCCGGACACCCGCAGGCGTAGCCCTTCGACGACCCGCGCACCCGGCCGGAGCTGTCCCCGATACCCAACTCGGCGAGAAGCGCTCGGCGCCCGCAGGCGATCTCCGCCCGCTGCTTCGTTCTCACGCGACCACTCCCCTGCACGAACCACCGCAGGCCTGGCGACCCACGCCATAGATCAAGAGTGCGTCAGACTGGCCTACCTTGCCAGTCCCGTGTACCCCGCGCTCGGGTGCGCCACACCTGGGATCGGTCGATTCGCTTCCGGACAAACAGGATCGGCGCGTACTCCGCGTGCGTGGACGTAACACCGTGGGCCTACGCTGATTCGATCAGGTCAACGGATCGGCGTATCGCCGGTTCTTCGCGAGCCGCGGATGTCCAACTGGGCGGATAGAATCGTCCGGCCGAGTGCGAGCTGGGCCGATACGGGGAAGTGGGTACTGCATGGAGCACGGTCAGCAGACCGGCGAGTCGATCGGCGCGATGTTGTCGAGTATCGCGTCGACTCTCCGAGAGGTCAGCGAGAAGCTGGACGCGGTAGCGGCCCGGATCGACGGCACGTCGGCCGTTCCCGACGAACAGACCATCGAGGCTCGGTTGGCCGCACTGGAGGCATGGGCTGCCCAGGCCAGGCGGGATATTTCCGGCATCGACACTCGGGTGGAACGACTGGAGTCCGGCGACGCCCCGGCCGCGAATGACCCGGCCGCGCCCGACCGCCCGGCCCTGGGCGGTGCGAGACGGTCGAACGCACGCCGGCCGGAGCGCGAGGCCGGTGAACCGGAACCCGCTACGCGGAAGAGCGATTCCCGGGCCCTCGCCGGTTCCCGAAACGGCACGCGGTTACCGGAAGTGCCCCGGGAACCGGTGCACGCCGCCCCGGAGCCGTACGCCTCGGCACAGACGGGTTTCACGCCGCCCCGGGAACCCGTCATGACCGCGCTGGAACCGAAGGACACGTCCGGGCAGGACTTCACCCCGCCCGCGCCGCGCGAGCAGACATCGAACTTCACCGCGCCCCCCGCACAGGAGCTGGCCTCGCGGTTCACCACACCGGTGTCGCGGGAACCCGCATCCTTCACCGCGCCGACCGCGGGCCCCAGCAGGTCGTCGTCCTCATATTCGCAGCACGAAAACGCCGCGTACGAAAGCATTGTCGCGTCTCCCACCAGCGCCGATCCGGGCGCGGACCGCAGCGGTTCCCGGAACGGGACGGCGCCCGACACCCCCGTCACGGGTCTCACCGGCGCACGCCACGCCACCGAGGAAGAGCACACGCCGGTCGAGCACAACCACGTCGACAAGCTGCAGGCGATGCTCGACGAACTCAAGCGCACGGCGGCGGCTCCGCTCGGGCGCTCCGACATCTTCGGTCCACCAGCGGGTGATTCGACCGCGAACGGATATCAGTCCGACCGCGGCGACGCGCAGCGCAGGCCGACCGACTACCGGCTGTCCACTCCACCTCCGACGTCCTGAGCGGTCTTGCTCCGCCGTTTCGGCGGATGCGCCGCGGCCGCCGAGCGCAGCAGGATTTCCTGGACCAGATCGCGAAGCCACCGATGCCCACGCTCGGCGGTGTTGCGCGGATGCCAGGCCAGCCCGACGGCGATCTCCGGCAGCGGCAGCGGAATCTCGAAGGCGCCCAATCCGATCGCGGGCAGTGTGGCGGCGCTCAGCAAGGCGGGCGCCGAGCAGACCAGATCGCTGCCACGCACCGCGAAAAGGGCGCTGGTCAGCGTCGGGACGGTAGCCACCACACGCCGGGTACGGCCGTGCAAGGCGAGCCGGTCGTCGATCGGGCCGTGCGCGCGTCCGTCGCGTGAAATGGTCAGATGCCGGGCGGCCGCGTATGCCGCGACGGTGACGCGGTCGGTGACCAGGGGATGGTCCGCGGCGGCCACGCCGATCACCCGGTCGGCGAGCACCCGGCGCACCGTGGTCTCCGGATCGGTGTGGTCGATCACGCCGACCTGGAGATCGACGCGTCCGTCGCGCAGCGCGGCGGCGCCCTCGAGAGTGTCGGACACGAAGCGCAGCGTCACGCCCGGCGCCTGTGCTCGCGCCGCCGCCAGCAGCGGCGCGGCCAGTTCGGTGACCACCAGGTCGCCGGCCTGTATCGCGAAGGTCCGGCGCAGCGCCGCCGGATCGAGGTCGTCGCGCGCGGTGAGCAGCGCGCGCCCCTGTTCGACCAGAGTGCTGACTTCGTAGCGCAATTCCAGTGCGCGTGGTGTCGGCACCAGCGTGCGGCCCGCCCGCACGAGCAATGGATCATCGAGCACCATACGCAGCCGAGCCAGCGTCCGGCTCATCGCAGGCGGCGAGGTGTGTAGGCGCTGTGCGGCGAGCGTGACGCTGTTGGTGTCCAGCAGGGCGTCGAGGGCGACGAGCAGGTTCATGTCCAGCGCTTCCACCCTTGGATTATCGCCAAGGCAAGGACTGCCCCTCGACATTGACCGGCGGGGCAATCCCCTGTCATCGAGGACGCCGCGGATGCCCGCTCTCGATGTCTGGTTGCCCGGGCACCGGCCGTGCGCGACTTCCGGACTGCAAGAGTCACATCATTCCTGCACTCGGTGCACGAAACGCCGCGAGATCACCTCGCCGGGCACGACGTCCGATACCGGAGGCGCCCAGGCGGAGCCGCAGCAGCAGTCTCACGCCGCGCTCAACTGCCCGCTGCGTGCCAACCTCTGAGGTCGGTCACCTAGTGGCTGACCCGGCCGCTGTCGCCCTCGTACGGAAGCAGTTCCGCATCGATCGGGGCCGCGGGCGGAATCGCGGGTCCGGCGCTGGGCTTTCGCCTGGTCGCGAGGCCGCGGTAGGACTCAGGCTTGATCCGGCGGAACCACTGGCTCGCGCGGGTGCGCAGCGGCAGGCGGAACTTCAGGTCGGCGAGCATCTCATCGATGTTCCGGATGGAGTACGGGATGACCGCGGTGCCGTGCGCGTGACGGCCGTGCGTGCGGTCCTCCATCCAGCGCAACCGGGCGTCGATCTGCTCGTTCATCGTCTCGGCCGGTGGCAGGTTCAGCCGGCCGGTGAGCAACGCGGCGGTCCAGTGCGCCCCGACTTCGGCGCCGACCGTGCTGATCACCGACGAGTTGTAGCCCGCGAAGGTCAGATTGGGGACCTCCAGCGGCAGGACCTGCCGGTGCAGGCGGAAGTTGCCGTGCTCGTCGGTCAACCGGCGCTGCACGTACGGCGTCAGGAACGGCACGCGCTGATGGAAACCGGTGGCGCACACCACGACATCGGCGTGCAACACCTGGCCGGTGGACAGCCGCACCGCGGGCGCGGCCTTGGGGCCGCCACCCAGCTCGGTGATCGTCGTGTCGCGGTGCACCACGATGCGACCGCCCGCAACTTGCTCGAAGAAACCCTCGGTGGCGAGGCTGATGGTGCTGTCGGCGATCTCCTCGAATCGACCGCTCGGCACCAGGCCGAGTTCGCGCAGGCGTAGGCGTTTGGTGGCCAGTTCCTGGATCAGATCGAAGTTGCTGATCCGCACCGATTCGCCCGGCCCGTCCAGGAACCGGTCCATCCAGCCCGGCCGCAGATGGTGGAAGTGCGCCTCGCCGAAACGGGTCAGCATCAGCCGTTCGTAGTCGATCACCGGGGCCGGCTTGCGCGGCATCTTCCAGAACACCCGCCGGGCCACCACCGAGGTGGATGCCGCGACCTCGCTCACCGCGGTGGCGATGTCGCAGGCGGACTTGCCGTAGCCGACCACGACGACCGACTTGCCGCGCACCGATTCCAGATCGAGGAACTCCGAGGAGTGGCACAGCCGGCCGCCCGCCGCGCGGAACCAGTCGGCGCCGCGGTAATCCGGCATCGCGGGTTCGCTGAACACGCCGTTGGCGATCACCAGATGGTCGCACGAGGTCCGATGCACACCACTCTCGTCGCGAATTTCCAGCAACCACCCGCTGTCCACCGGATCGGCGGCGACGACCTCGGTCCGCAACCGCAGATTCCCGGTCAGCCCGAAGTGCGCGGCGTAGGCGGCCAGGTAGGCCTGCATCTGCTGACCGTCGAGGATGCGCGGGTAGTCCGCGGGCATCGGGAAGTCGGAGAAGTGATACGTGTCCTTGGAGTTCTGCGTCCGCAGCCCCGGGTATCGCCGGGTCGCGCTCCACACGCCACCGACATCGGGTGCGCGGTCGAAGACCTCGACCGAAAAACCCCTCTGGTTCAGCACTTTCGCGCAGGCGAGACCTGCGATACCCGCACCGACGATCCCGATGCGGCTTCCGCTTGTCATGCGCAGGAGACTACGTCGCCAGCGCCGCACAGCAAAGTCGGCCGGCCGAAACCGCTCTTCAGCGTATTGCCGGCGCACTCGCCGGAACGACGGGAAGCTCGAGCAGACCGCGGATCAGGATGCTCTCCCGCCACCGCGGATCCGCGTCGGCAGCGGCCAGGCGCAGCAGCGGATACCTGCGCACCAGCCGGGTCAGCGCGATGCGGGCCTCCAGCCTGGCCAGTCCCGCGCCGAGGCAGTAGTGGATGCCGTGACCGAAGGCGAGATGGCCGTTCGCCGCGCGATCCGGGTCGAACGTCGCGGGCGCGGTGAAGTGCCGTTCGTCGCGGTTCGCCGAGGACACCGCGACGAGCACCAACTCCCCTTCGGGGATCACGCGGCCGCCGAGCGTGACCGGGGCGGTGGTGTAGCGCAGGGTCGCCATGTTGACCGGTCCGTTGTAGCGCAGCATCTCCTCCACCAACGCCGGGACGCCCGCCGGGTCGTCGTGCAGAGCGCGGTAGCGGGACGGATCGGTCAGCAGTTCGAGCACGGTATTGCCGATCAGGTTCACCGTGGTCTCGTGGCCCGCGATCAGGATGAGGAACGCCATGGAGATCAGCTCGTCATGGCTGAGGCGGTCTCCTGCGTCGCTGGCCAGGAGCAACTGCGAGATCAGATCCTCGCCCAGCCCCTCCGCGCGGCGCCGGGCGACCAAGCCGTCGAAGTAGTCGACGATGGCGTCGGTGGCGCGGCGCATCCCTTCCGGTGTGGACATCGGAGTGTCCACCACGGCCGCCGACCACTCCCGGAACCGTGCGCGGTCCTCGACGGGCACGCCGAGCAGTTCGCAGATCACCGTGACCGGCAGCGGAAACGCATATTCCGCCAGCAGGTCCACCTCCCCGGTGGCGCCCGCGGCGCGATCGATCGCGTCGAGCAAATCATCCGCGATCGCCGCGACCCGAGGGACGAGAGCCTCCATCCGCGCGGGCGCGAAGGCGGGAGTGACCAGTTTGCGCAGCCGCGAATGCTGCGGCGGGTCGGCGTTGAGCAGATGGTGGCTCAGACGCTGGTTGGCCGCGGTGACCCCGCTCCTGCCCGCCGCCGCCTGCCGCGCGTGGGCGCCCGCCGCGGTGTGCGGGTCCTTGCGCACGTCGGGATGGCGCAGGACGTCCTTGGCGGCGGCGTAATCGACCACGAGCCAGGCACGTACTCCGGTGCGCAACCGGATCAGGTGAACCGGGCCTTCGGCACGCAACTGCTCATAGAAGGCGTACGGCGTGCGAAAGAAATCCGCTGGCAGTTCTCTCATGCGATCGGTTCCCCTGCATTCGCGATGTCGGTGCGGCCCTTCGATGGTGACACCGGTCACCGCTGCGGGGCCAGCCCTCGCGTCCGGGCCATCCGTACGATCGTCGTGGTCGATCGCCGCCGGCAGCGTGGATCTGCGGCGGGTGTGCTCTGATGAAGGCATGAGCAAGTTCCCAGTCATCGTCGACCGGGCCGGGCTGTGGGACGCGGAGGCCCTCAGTGATGTTGCGGCCGCGACCTTTCCGCTCGCGTGCCCCCCGGACGCGACGCCCGATGACATCGAGATCTTCGTCACCGACGTGCTGTCGGGCGAACGTTTCGGCGAATACCTCAGCGATCCGGCGCGGATCGTACTGAAGGCTCTCGCAGGCGACGACATCGTGGGCTACGCGATGCTGGTGGCGAGATATCCCGCGGACGCGGCGGTGGCCGGCGCGGTCGGCCTGCGTCCGGCGGTCGAGATCAGCAAGATGTACGTGCTGCCGGGCCATCACGGCACCGGGGTGTCCACCGCGCTCATGCAGGCGGCGCTGGAGTGGGCGCGGGCCGAGGGCTATCCGGGGGTATGGCTGGGCGTCAACCAGGAAAACGTCCGTGCGCAGCGCTTCTACGCCAAACACGGTTTCACCGTCGTCGGTACCAGGACGTTCACGGTCGGCAACCGGACGCACCACGACCACGTGCTGCGTCTGGTCTTCTAGGCCGGGCTCACCGCAGGAAGCCGACCAGTGCGGTGTGGAAGGCCGGGGCCAGCACCGCCATCAAGTGATCGCCGGGCACCACGGCCAGGGCGCCGTTCGGCAGGGCCTCGGCAAGTCGTTCGGGTTCGGCGGCGAACGGGTCGTTGTCGCCCGCCAGGACCAGCGACGGCACGGTGACCTCCGACAGGTCCCCGATCGGGCGGTCGTCCAGGCCGGTCGCCACCGCGTGCATCGCGTCCAGATCGGCATGCACCGCGTCGGCGAGCACCCGGAACATCATCGCCTTCCGTGAGGCGCCCGCGCCGTCGCCGCGCATCGCGGCCTGCAGATCGGGCAGGTCGATCACCCGGCGGTCGACACCGCCGCAGTCGAGCACGCCCGAGCCGATACCGCCGACCGCCAGGCGCCGCACCCGGTGATCGGTCGCGGCGACCAGCAGCGAGATCACGCCACCCATCGAGTACCCGACCTGGACCACTTCGTCGAAGCCCAGCTCGTCGTAGAGCGCGCGCACATCACGGGCCATCCCGTGCCAGGAGTAACGCCCCGGCTCGTGCGGTTTGTCCGAGCGACCATGGCCGCGCGCGTCCAACGACACCACGGTGTGTCCAGCGGATCGCAATGCGCCGACCACGCCGGTGCTCATCCAGTTCGCGTTGGTGTCCGCGACCACGCCGTGTTGCAGCACGACCGGGATGCCTTCGCCCTCCCAAACCCGGTACGCGAGCTCCAGGCCGTCCCATGTCTCGAACTTCGTCATGCCGGGATCGTAGTGCGCGGTACGGTCGAAGTGGACGTTTGTCCGAGATGGGACGGCAGGCCAGCAGCCGTCGAAGCTGCCGCGCGCTTCGCCTAGGCCGCGACCTCGAACCGCGACAGTGCGAGCAAGCGTGAGATCGCACGCAGGTATTTCTTGCGGTAGCCGCCCTCGAGCATCTCCGCGGAGAAGATCTGGTCGAGCTTCGCGCCGGACACCGTGACCGGGACGCTGGCGTCGTAGAGCCGGTCGGCGAGCACCACGATGCGCAAGGCTACGGCCTGATCGACGACCGGGTGCACGTTGGAGATGAACACCGACGACACTCCGGAGATCAACGTGCCGTACTTCGACGGGTGCAGCGTGCTGAGGTGCTTCAGCAGCGCGTCGAATTCGTCCAGCGTGGAACCCGGTGTGGCCGCGGCGCGTTCGGCCAGCACTTCCGGCGAGGTGGGTTCCGGCGCGGGCGGCAGATCGCGGTGGCGGTAGTCCGGCCCGTCGACGCGCACCGCCTCGAAGATCGCCCCGAGTTTCTTGATCTCGCGCAGGAAATCCTGTGCGGCGAAGCGCCCTTCGCCCAGCTGGCCCGGCAGGGTGTTGGACGTGGCGGCGATGGAGACCCCGGCCGCGGACAGTTCGGTCAGCAGACGGGAGACCAGCATGGTGTCGCCCGGATCGTCGAGCTCGAACTCGTCGATGCACAGCACGCTGTTGCCCGAGAGCCGCTCCAGCGCGTTCGCGAAGCCGAGCGCACCCACCAGATTGGTCAGCTCACCGAAGGTGCCGAAGGACTTGGGCGCGGGCGAGCTGTGGAAGATCGAGGCCAGCAAGTGGGTCTTGCCCACGCCGAATCCGCCGTCCAGATACAGCCCGGCGCCGCTGACCTGCTTCTTCTTGCCGAACAGGCTCTTGCGCCGCGCGGCTTTGCCGATCGCGGCGACCTGCCCGGAGAACTCCTCGGCCTGCCGGACCGCCGCGGCCTGGCTCGGTTCCTTCGGGTCGGGGATGTAGGAGGCGAAACTCACCTCGTCGAACATGGGCGGGGGCACCATCTGGGCGACGAGCTGGTCGGCCGGAACCTCCGGGTGACGATCGACGAGGCGTTCTTGCATGACCGAAGCCTAAAGACGTGGTGTGATCTAGTTTCATGCAGCGTAGCCACAATGCGATCCAGCTCACAGGGTTGAGTCCGGACGACCTTGCGCAGTTGTACGCCTTCCCGCCCCGGCTCGACGCGCCTTGGGTGCGCGCCAATTTCGTCTCCAGCATCGACGGCGCCGCAACCAGCGGGAACCTCTCCGAGGGGCTCGGCACGCCCGCCGACAAGACGGTGTTCCTGCTGCTGCGCGAGCTGGCCGACGTGATCGTGGTCGGCGCGGGCACCGCACGCGCGGAGAACTACGGCGGAGCGCGCACCGATCCCGGTCGCCGCCGCGTCTTCCACGAACGCGGCATCGGCGGACATCCCGACGGCGCGCCGCCGCCGATCGCGGTGGTCACCGCCAGCGCGGTACTCGAGCCGGACGCGCGGCTGCTCACCGACACCCCGGTACCGCCGCTGATCATCACGACGACCGCCGCGCCCGCCGACCGCAAACAACGACTGGCCGACGCAGGCGCCGAGGTGATCGAAGCCGGCGACATCGCGGTGACACCGCACGGCCTGCTGCGCGCACTCCGAGCCCGCGGCCTGCTGCGTGTGCTGACCGAGGGCGGCCCGCAATTGTTCGGGGAACTGCTCGCCGCCGACGTGGTCGACGAGCTCTGTCTCACCACCGCGCCGCTGCTGGTCGGCGGCGCGGCGCGGCGAATCTCGCTGTCCGCGCACGAGTTCCGCACCCGCATGACGCGCGCGCACGTACTGCTCGACGACGACGGCACGATACTCACCCGGTGGGCCCGTCGATGAAACAGGCGCCGGAACCTGGCAGGCTGTAGCAATGCGCTGGACTCGGGCCGCCGTGCTTGCCGCCACCCTCTCGATCGTCACCGCCGGTTGCGGCGCGGGGCCGTCGGATCGTCCCGGTGTCGCGGTGCAGCGCCCGCCCGTCGCGGGCAACGCCACGACCTCCGCCGCGCCGCAGGCGCCGCCGAACGCCGAGCTGCCCAAGACCGACCTCAGCTGGCGCGAATGCACCCAGCCGACCTTGGACCTGCTCGGCCTCGGCCCCGCACCCGCCGGGCTGGTGCTCGAATGCGCCGAATTCTCGACTCCCATCGACGCGGGCGGCGCGGTGCTCGGCAGCTTCCGCGCGGGGGCGATGCGGGCCCGTCTGGCGCAGACTCCGGCCGAC
>NZ_BDBA01000079.1 GCF_001612745.1 Nocardia amamiensis NBRC 102102
TTCGGCTTCCCACGCCGGGCCGGATCCACCAAAGTGCCGTAATGATGCGCCAATTCGGCATAAGACCGGTTGATCTTCGGGTCATACAAATCCGGGCGCGCCACCCCGGTCCGCAGATTGTCGGGCACCAGCCGGGCCGGGACACCACCGAAGAACGCGAACGCCTCCACATGCGCATGGGTCCAGGCCTGCTGGTCCATCGTCAGCACCGGACGCACGAACATCATCCGCGACATCGCCAACACCATCACAAACGCCCAGATCCGACGCCTGCGCCCACCCACCGGATCGACCCACGAACCCAGATACCCGTAATCGATCTGAGCTTCTTCACCCGGCGGCGGGTCATCGCGCAGCACCGTCACCTTCGCCCGCTGGTCCTCCTCCGGAAGGTTCGCTTCCACATACCTTTTCAGCGACGACACCGACGCCGTCAAACCCTGCTCATCGCGCAACCGCTGCCAGATCGTCTGCTTGCTCACCCCAGCCTTGAGCATCGAAACGATGTAATCGCGGTGCTGCTCGATCTGCGGCCACGTTGTCTGCCGCACCCTCGTGTCGGCCAAGTGCGGGAACCACTCCCGCACCAGCTCGCCCCACTCCTGCGGCGACCGCACCGGACCACCAGGCGCCAGCCCGGCCGCTATCGCCGGGCCCACATACTTCTTCACCGTCTTGCGGTCCAACCCCAGGCTGGACGCGATCTGGCTCTGCGAACGACCCGCATGCCAGTGGATCAAGATCTCGGTCACATCGACCACGTCGAACGTTCTCCTCGCCAATTCTGGCTCCCATCACCTTCATCAGATGGGAGCAGCCAACTTCCTGCGAGGACCACACCAGCCGCAACACCCCCACCACGGTGGGGAATTACGTGAACGACACCCTGCCCAATTACGTGAACGACGATCCGGGAATTACGTGAACGAAAACCGGCTCAACCTGGGGATTTCCGTGAACGCCGACACGTGGCGCGGGTTGCCGGAAAGGCGCCACGAATGAGAGGTAAGGCGAGGATCAGTCCTCGCTGGTCAGCCGGAGCCTCCACTCTGGTGTGGTCTCCATACATCGAGTCGACCACACGCTCGCCCGTCGACTCGTCTTCATCGTCTGTCAGACCGGACACGGGATCTCATCCGATCAGGGGGTGTTTTCCGTACGTGTTCGCTGCTGAGTCTCGGTTTCGGTGTCAAGGGGGAACCGACTCCTCTCGGCCTGTTCTTCCGTGCACACTGGGTGCCCATGGAGCGTTTTCCCGGCGAACTCGACTCTCTGCGTGCAGAGAACACCCGGCTGCGGAATCTGTTGCGGCTCACCGAGGAGCAGGCACGTGCTGCGGCGCCGGACCAGACCGCCGCTGAGACGTTTGTCGATATGCAGTCGACGCCGGAGGCGAAGGTCAGATTCTATCTCGATCTGTTCCGGTGCCGATCCGATACCTACGCTGTGCGCTGGGAGAACCAACGCGATGGCCGATCCGGATGGGTTCCCGCGATCCGCGGCCACTGGCGCAAGGGGATGTCCGCAGCGGAGGCGTCCTACCTGCCGCTGACCGAGGACGTCGTCGCCGACCATCTGCGCGGCAAGCATCACATCGGCCTGTACCCGCTGACCGACGACGACACCTGCTGGTGGGTCGCCGCCGATTTCGACAAGGACACCGCCATGCTGGATGCGCTGGCGTACGTGAAAGCCGCTCGCGCCACCGACATTCCAGCCGCGCTCGAGGTATCCCAGTCCGGTCGCGGCGCGCACGTGTGGATCTTCTTCGCCCACGCCACACCCGCGGCGTCGGCGCGGCGCATCGCCACGGCTTTGCTCGCCGAGGCGATCGGGTTGCGCGGCCGCATGAACCTGTCCAGCTACGATCGGCTGTTCCCGTCGCAAGACACCCACACCGGACGCGGAGTCGGCAACCTCATCGCCGCGCCACTGGCCGGAGCCCGCCGCCAGCACGGCACCACCGTGTTCCTGGACCCCGCAACGTTGGAACCGTTCGACGACCAGTGGGCATACCTGTCCAGCATCCCCCGACTGTCCCCGAAACAAGTCGGTGCGCTGGCCGACTCGCTGCCCCAACCGAAGGTCGGCCACGACGTGCGCCGCCTGCAAATGCCGACCTCATCGAAGATCATGCCCCGACCCGCAGCGCTCGTTCGAGCGTCGTTCGGCGCCCGCATCCGATTGACGGCCACCGATTTGGGTCCGGCGATGATCTCCGCGGTCAAACACGCCGCATCCATCCCGAACCCCGAGTTCTACACCCGCCAACGCGCACGCCGAAGCACCTGGGACACACCACGATTCCTCCGCAGCTACGACGAAACACTCGACGGAGACCTGATCCTCCCACGAGGCCTGCTGCCATTGCTGACCACACTCATCGAATCCACCGGCAGCACCCTGCACCTCGATGACACCCGCATCCACGGCGCAGCCCAGCAGTTCAGCTGCTCGGCACAGCTTCGGCCAGAACAACAGCACGCGCTGCGCACCATCGACACCGCAGACACCTCGCTCCTCGTAGCGCCACCAGGCACCGGCAAGACCGTGATCGCGTGCGCGGCCATCCAGTCCAGAGCCACCTCGACACTGATCATCGTCGACCGCAAAGCACTCGCCGATCAATGGCGTAACCGGATCGGCGAACACCTCGGCGTGAAGTGCGGGCAGATCGGCGGCGGCCGATCCAAAACCACCGGCATCATCGATGTCGCCCTGCTGCCCACGCTGGCCCGCAGAACCAACATCGAGGAATTGACCTGCGGCTACGGATTCGTCGTGGTCGACGAATGCCATCACGTGGCGGCGATGGCCTTCACCGACGTCCTGAACAAGATCCCCGCCAAATACTGGCTCGGACTAACCGCCACACCGTACCGCCGTGACCGGCTCGACGACCTCATCTACCACCAACTCGGCTCCCACACCCACACCATCGAAGCCCCCAAGCCGGGCCAACTGCCGTCGAACGGTGCCGCGCCGGCCCCGCACCCGGTCCTGCACGTCCATCCCACCCGCTTCGCCTACACCGGCGACGCTGACCCCACGCAGCCGGGCGGAATGGCGACAATCTACCGCGCCTTGGTCGCCGACGAGGACCGCCTACAGCAGATCGTCACCGACATCGCCGCCGCGCACCACAACGGCGCGAACATCCTCATCCTGACAACCTGGGTCAACCACCTCACCACCATCGCCGACCGGCTCACTGCCGCCGGTCTCGGCGAGATCATCATCCTGCGCGGCGGAATCGGCGCCCGCGAACGCCAATCACTGACCGAAACCATCGCAGCCCGGCAAGCGAGCGGGTCGCCGCTGTTGATCGTCGGCACCGGCCCCTACATCGGAGAAGGCTTCGACTGCCCAGCACTGGATACCCTATTCCTCGCCGCCCCAGTGAAGTTCAAAGGCCGCCTGGTCCAATACGTCGGCCGCATCACCCGCGCACATCCCGGCAAAACCACAGCCACCGTGCACGACTACCACGACACCCTCACCCCCGTCATCGCCAAAACACTCCACGACCGAGCACCCGGATACACCGAACTCGGCTTCCCCGACCCACGCAAACAACTCAACAGCTGACCCGACCTGACCCAAGCTCGATGGACCCGGTTCACCGTGCTGTGCTCACGCGACCGTCACGGCCAGCCTGCCTCGGATCGCATGAACCTGGAAGGCCGAGCCGAACCCACCGTCACACGAAATGCGGTGACATCATCACCGCAGATGAGCGGCAGCTCAGGCGAACCGCCGCGCAGTGAAGCAGGCGGGCCCTACGCTGTCTTGGCCGAGGACAGTCATGTTTATCAGTTGGGGAACCGTTGTCCGACACTGCGTTGTTGCTTATCGATCTGCAGAACAGCTACCTCGTCCAAGACGTCCGCGACGCGCTGGGATGGCCGCCGATCTGGCGGCTGGACCAGGTCGTGAGCGAATGCCGTGAACTGGCCGAATCCGCCCGGTCCTCGAACATCCCGGTGGTGTACTCACGTCAAACCCCCAGCCCGGCAGGGCTACTGGCGCTCAATCCTCGCTCCGCCCGGCATCGACGCTTACGCGCACCGCTGCTACCGAACCTGACTGCCGAGGACCGGCACTGGCGGTCCCAGATCATCGACGCCGTAGCACCACAGCCGAATGATCTGGTGCTCGACAAAACACGGCACAGTTTCTTCGCCTACACCGAGCTCGACCCGATCCTGCGCAGCATGAACATCCGCCGACTCATCGTCGCCGGGCTACAGACAAACGTGTGCGTCGAGGCCACTGTTCGCGCTGGCCTGGAACATAATTTCGAGGTGGCCGTCGCCGAAGACGCGGTCAGTACCGATGGGCCCGCCCTGCACTTCGCAGCGCTCAACGCGATGCGGGTGCTCTACGTCGAGGTCGCCCCTTGGCGCGAACTCATCGCCCCTGGCGCACTCTGGGACCTGGCGTACCGGACACCGAACTACGGCCGCGACCCCGCCTACTGGTCAGACCCGAACATACCCCTACCGACCCAATAACACAGACTCATAGCTCGGACTCATATCTCGCTCCCCGGCGGACGAGCGCCGAGCCTGTCGCCACCTCGCCGCACACACAGCAGGTCGTAGACAAGATTCCTGTCGAAGCCCAGTTGACGACCACGAATCACCAGCATGGCGACAGGAGGCCGCCGGAGCCCCGACAGCGATGTGCTGGCGGTCTCGGGGCCGCGAGCCGCCGACTGAGGAGGCAATTCCCAGGCCGCCGTATGGGCGCGGACTTCCTCTTTCACGTGCGGGTCATCTCAAGATCGAATTTCAGGTACCCGATTGTGATTTCATGCGCCGGAGCAGAAGGGTCACGAGGTGGTTGCGTGAACGTTCGTTGCACGGAAATCGGCTGTGTTACTGAGTGATTCACCCCGCGCACCTGGCGCACCGTGGGCGTCCGCCGCATAGACTGGTTCCTGTCGGCCTGTTCGGTGCGGGCGAGGGAAGGGGGCGCTGTGACCGCAGCGTTGTTGGCGGCGCTTGCGGGCATTGACGGTGTCACGCTCGGCCGGTTATGGGATACCCGATTGGAGTCGGCACGCTGCCGTCGGGATCAGAAGACTGCCAGCTATCAGCGAGTCATCGAGCAGTTCCAGGCGACCTACGAGGCTGTGCGCGTCGTCGCGTTGACCGATCTGGACGAGGATTCGTTCAAGTCTTGGTGGAGCACACCCGAACAGGTGGATTCGCGGCCTGGGACGGCGCGGTGGCGGCAGTGTGGTTACACGGCTCCGCCGGTGTCGTCGTTGCCGCAACCGAACTAGATGAGGCTGTCGGCCAACTGTTCTACGCCGCGGCCGACCGGAGAATTCACGACCGCGATGATTGGAACAAGGCCCGTCGACCCGCCCGCGAGGCATTCGAACGGTTCATCGCCGCTGCGCGCAACGAACTCGACCTCCCATCGGTCCCGGTCCGGATCTTCACCGACCCACCAGTCCACGACAACACCCCGCCCTCCGGGAGGGATACGGTTAGCAGCGGCGGGCACGGTGACCACCGCGCGATGATTTTCATCATGTCCATTTGTCCGAGCCGAGAAGACGAAGGCTCATGATGACGGAGTCCCACAGCTCGTCGTTCGCGCGCAGATAGTGCACCCGCAGCACGCCCTCAGCGCGGAAGCCTGGATCGGTGGTTCCGGAATGTTCCGACTCGAAAGATCACGCACCGCGGACTCGCTCGTAGAGACTGGTTGGCCATTTCGCATTTGCCGGGTCTGCAACATACCGGAAGCCAGCAGCCTCATAGTAGGCGCGTAGCGCCGGGTTATCGGATGATGTCGCCAGCCGCACGCGGAACACGCAACGGCGGCGGGCTTGGTCCTGGACCCAGTCCAGGATTCGATACCCCAACCCTCGCCCAGCCGCCGACCGGCGGACGGCGAGCCGCGACACATGCAGGGCCTGGAGATCGTCGTTCCAAAACTCGCCTCGCTCAGTGACAACGAATGTCGCAGCCACTGTTTCCGTTTCAACGAGCATGAGCGACCCCGACTCGATCTGCGCTCGGATCGACTCTAGTGGGAACCGTTCCGGCCACTGCTCGATGCCTCGTCCGCGAAGCCATGCCGCAGCTTCCGCGAGGATGTCCAGGACGAGATCCGATTCATAGAACTGTGCGGGCCGAACACGTATGCCCGTCTGCATCTGACTACCCCTCACTACCAGGCCATCACATGTCGCCGGATCGTGGGAACGCGAGGGTCTTCACGTACCAGTCGAGTGGTCCGTCGTCTTCAGTTGTCTGATGGCTGTAGATGAAGCCGCAGTGTCTGGCAACGGCGGCAGAGGCCCGGTTGTCGGGGTGGACGCGTATCACGGCCTGGTCGGCGAGCTGCTGGCTGGCGAGGTACACGCATGCCAGGCTGACGGCGCGACCAGCAGCGCCTCGGCCGCGAAACTCAGCGTATATGCCGTAGGCCAGGCTTGCCTGCCGCTTCTCGCGATACGGTCGCTTCGTGTCCAGGTCGATGGTGCCGATCATCGTTCCGGCGTCCAGGTGCTCGATCGCGAATGTCTTGCCGGGAGCGTCTGTCTCCCACTCGTGGACGCATCGGGTGAAGTAGTCGGCCACCGACTCGGGTGTGCTGTGACCGCCGCTGTACCAGCGGGCGAATTCGTCGTCCTCGCCTGCCAGATGTGTCATGGCGTCGGCGACCGTCACAGGCCGCAGTCGCACGATGCCGTCCGTCAGTCGGATGTCCTGACTCATTCGGAAAGCATGCCTGGTCGATTGTCCCCGGCGCCAACGACTTTCGACAGGCTGGCTGGTTGGCGTTCTCCGGTGTATGGCCTCGTCGACAGACTTCGCTACCGACGAGGCCGCAGCCGTCAGTTTCGGTGGCCCTGGACGGTGATTTGTATGCCGTCGCCGACGGTGCCGGTGAATCCGTCGGCCAGCTCGACGGCAAGCGTTGTCGACGTGGCCAGGGTCTCATGGGCGATGAGGTTTTCGTGCTGTCGGATGGCTGCTGTGACGTCTTCCGGCGCGGCGATACTCAACGAGATGCATTCGGAGACATCCAGTCCCGCGTCCATGCGTGCGTTCTGCATGACGCGCACGACATTGCGTGCGATGCCTTCCGACAGCAGCTCGGGTGTGAGTTCAATGTCCAGGGCGATAGTCACGCCGCGTTGGGCCTCCGCGATCCAGCCGCTGCGCGGCAGCTAGGTCACGATGAGGTCGTCGGCTTCGAGACGAATTTCACTGCCGCCAAAGATAATAGACCTGCGGGACCGACCCGGGCACAGGAGAAGCGGCCAGGCACCGAGCCGGAGGACTTCCCGGGACCGCCATTCGGTGTACACGTCCGCTGAGCAACGACCGACACGCGAGTATAGGGGCATCGCCCTTCTACCCGCCAACCCGACCGGGGGTGGGTCCGACCTACACTGGCCTTCCGCCGCGCGTCTGGTGCGTTCGTGCCCGGACGCCATGAACAGGCAGACGCCTCATCGCGCCACCCGACCCGCGCGAGTGAACCGAAGACGCTGCCCGGGCAGGCCGCCCTGGAGAGGGACTTCACCGACCCACGCGACGTCACTGGATGCAGCTGGGGCGCACGTGATCATGGATTCGCGGCGGTCGAGGAAACGCTGGCAGTACTCATGGGATCGGGATGGCGATCCCCTCCGGCCGTGGTGATCGACTTTGGAGTGCGACCGCTACGCGCGGCTGTACGTCACCGTAGGCGATTCGCGTCGGTTCGAACCGAAGACGGCTGCCAGCCCGTCAGCTGGTCCAGCCCCGGTTCATGCGTTCGTAGTAGGCGTCATCGGCGGCTTGGATCTCTGCTTCGGTGGTCTGGCGGGGTTCGGGTTTCGGCGCAGTGTCCGCCTGGGCGAACAGCTGTCGTAGCGGCTGCTGGAGACGCGGGTCCGCGCGCTGGATGATCTGTTCGGCCTGGGCCTTTGCGTCGGCGCGGGCGCGGCGATGACAGTCGAGGAGGGCGGTGGTGAGCTGGGTGTTGCGCCAGCGCATGGCGGCGGGGGCGATCTGCAGGTTGGTGATGTCACCGGCAGCGTTGACCTCGACGCTGACACCGCGGACTTCACCGCGGCCCCGCACCGCCGCGACGGCGTTGGACAGTCGCTGGCTGTTGCGGCGGATCTCGGCGAGGTTGTGCTGGAGCTGTTGTTCCCAGGCGGTCAGATCGGTCATCGACGGCCCAGCTTCTTGAGGATCTGCTTCAGCACGTCCGGCATCGGCCGCTTCTCCTGCTCGCGCACCTTTTCCTGCCCGGTGTAGAGCCGGTAGTGGCGGGCGAGTTTGGGGCCGAGGAGGGTGACGACGGCGGGGTCGTCGTAGACGTTTTCGACGAAGGATGTGGCGATCAGGTCGGAGACCGGGTTCTGTCCGTCACCCCACTCCTGCTCGAGCCGATCGAAGAACGGCTGCAGACGAGCGGCAGGGTCGGGGCTGTCATGCGCCACACTGCACACCCAGCGGGCGATGTCGCCCATGAGCAGGGTGGGCAGCATCTCGTCGTAGTCGCGGATGTGCTCGGCGATCAGCGGCCGGATCTCTGGTTCGAGGTCGGCGAGTCCTTCGATGAACGCCGCCTGGTCGGGCACCAGGCTGCGGGTCCAGGTGTGGAGCAGGTCGAGGATCTGTTCGCTGGTTTGCTCGGTCATGACCGCTGGTTTGTCGAGGCGGTCGGGTTGGGTTGGTCGATCAGATGTTGGCCGACGCGCACATGGTCGGTGTCGGCGCGGTCGACGACGAGGATGAATTGCCCGGGTTCACCGCCGCCGTGGAATTCGAGGCCGATCACTCGTACGGGTGCACCGGTGACCGAGTCGTAGAGGACGTCACCGGAACCGATGTCTCCGGATGCGAGGCTGCCCGCCACCAGCAGTCCGCCGCGGCTGGTGATGTCGAAGACATCGGTGACCGTGAAGTCGACCTCGCTCATGGATGCTCTCCTCGGTATCGGGCTAGTGCGGACGCTTCGACAGCGTAGGCTTCGGCCTCGAGGTCCCGGATGCTGTCGGAGCCGACCCGCGCTCCACTGCGCAGCTGTTGCACATGTTTCATTTCGTGGGCGATCGTCGCAACCAGGGTTTCCTCGTCGGAGAAGGCTGCGGGCCCGAATCTGATCTGTTGTCCGCCCAGCTCCGAGGGCGTGACCGCGCACGCGTCCTGGAAGTCGAGATAACGCACCTCGTCGAGTTCTTTGACGATGTGGATATCCACTCCCGTGAGGTCGATACCGGCCTTCTGGGCGGCCGCGGCGATGGTGTCGGCCGACAACTCGAGCGCGCCACCATTTTCCAGGACGTCGAGGTTCGTCCGCGGACCGCTGCGCGAGAACAACTGGATGCCGGCCTCACCGCTGCGGCCCCACAACCTGGGCACAGCCTGTTGCAGCCATCGGCCGAGCCTGGCGAACATCGATTTCAGGGTGGTCCCGATGTGGCTGGTGACGCGGGCAGCGATCGTGGCGACCTTGCTGACCAGCCGCGTGATGACGGCGCCGATCCTCGTGGCGTACACACCGATACGCGCGAGGATGCCCGCGTTTCCCAACTCTGACAGTCCACCGGTGAACGGTGCCGCGACCTGGAGCGCGGCCTCCGTAGCGGCGGTTTCGATGAGCATCTTGCGCAGCTCGTTCAGGATCTCGTGATGGGCATCGTCGAGATGCTGTGCGTATTCCTCGCAGGCGTTTCCCAGCACCCGGAAGCCCGCGGCGACCTGATCGAGGTTCACACCCATTTCCGAGCACGTCGTGATCGCGGACGGGATCTCCGGTGACTGCTGGTTCTCCAGCATCCCGACAGCGGTAGAGATCGGGCCACCGGCATTCACCAACGCATCGGCAGCGCTGTGCCATACAGTCTTCGCAGCCCGCAGCTGGTGCTGGTCACCATCGGGCCACATCAACCCCGAAACCGCTTTGATCAGCACCCAACCGAACGGCTCGGGCCCGCTCGCTCCGGACGCCGAGGGCACATACAGCGCAAGACACGGCTCGAACCCCAATGCCGGTAGCGGAGGTGGCGCCACAGTAGCGGGGTTCGATGCGGCCTCTCCCGATGCATGGTTGTATGCCCCCGCAGCGAGTAGATCCGATGTTCGCGCGCACGCCGAGATCAGCTTCGCCGACGTCTGGACCGCGGTGCCAGCTGCCTCGTCGTAGGCCTTGACCCACGTCGTGCCTGCGTTGTCGGTGCCTCCCATTCCCGCGTATCCACCCAAAGTCCGTACCAGCGCGGCGTGAACCTCGATACCGTCGTCGCGCACCGATCCGAAAGCTTCGCCCGCCGAACGATATTCCTGATGACGGCAGACGATGATCGGGAACGTCGGTGGCGCCATCTACGGCTCTCAATCCCTGTTGTCAACGCAACCCTGCCCCACGGACACGTGGGGGTTGCCGGACGAGATCGCCATCGTGCCGAGGATAGTCGGCTCGTCGGTCTGCTCGGCTCTGGGTCTGGACGGCTCGCTGTGGCGGTCGGCGGTATCGCTGGGAATCGTGTCTGTCATGGCGAGAGATCACGAACATCGCCACCTAGTTGACAGGCATCAGTTGATCCGGATGTGCGCCGACGGATACGGACTCGGCGCCGCTTACTCGTCAGATGACTCCCGCAGGCCCGAAACGGGGTTCGTCAATTTTCCGAAGGTGGTGGCTCAGGGTCGCTTGCGACCGTTTTTGCTGCGGAGCAGGAGGGTGAGCAGTGCAGCGGCGACCGCGACGATCAGTGCGGCGGGGATCCACAGCGGGAATCCGTTGTCGTTGTCTTCTTGCGTGGCCGAGGGGGTGGCGGTAGTGGGCGCGGCTAGGGATTGCGGGGCTACGGCGGTGGTGGGGTTGGGGAGATTGCCGGGTTGGGTGAGGGTGAAGGTGTAGCTGCCGGAGACGGGGTGGCCGTCGGCGGAGACCACTCGGAAGCCGACGGTGTACTGGCCGACTGGGCCGAGCCCGTCGAGATCGACGCTGACGACGGTGCCGTCGACGTGTGGTTGGGAGCGCTCCCAGCGCTGTCCGTCCGGGCCGGTCACTGTGAGGTTCGCGAACGCTGACTGGATCGGCTCGTTGAACGTGAGGTTCACCCGTGGCGGCGCGGTAGCGATTTCGGTGCCGTCGGCGGGATCGCTGCTGGCGAGTGCGCTGTGCGCCGAGGCCGTGCCCGCGGTGAGGACCGCGACGATGCAGACGATGGCGCTCATCAAGAGTGCTCGGTGAATCC
>NZ_BDBA01000080.1 GCF_001612745.1 Nocardia amamiensis NBRC 102102
CGGTTGCAGCATCGACCGGCTCGGCAGCGCCGGGCACGCTGTCTTGCGATGGTCGAGGTCAGGATTGGCCGGCATCGGATTCGCGGGCATCATCGTCGATCAATGTGCGCAGTGTCATGTGCGCGATGTGGCCTTCGAGCCGTTGCCGGTCGGGCATGACCGCGCTGCGGAAGCGGTGTGCGGCCAGGAAGGACAGCACCGCCCAGGCAGCCGCTTCGGGGTCGAGGTCGGCGCGCAGTTCGCCGGTGCGCTGGCCGTGGGTGATCACCTCGGCCAAGGCGTCGGCGAGTTCGCCCATGTGCCGCCGGACTGCCTGCTCGACCGCGGGTTCGGCGGTCAGGGTCATCGCGTCGGCGAAGATCACCCCCAGCGAGCCGGGGGCGTGGAGTTCATCGATGTGGCCGGGGCTGAGCAGGTGCGCCAGCAGCGCAGCGATCGAGTCGGTTTCGGCGGCGACGGTGCGCATCATGGCGCACATCTGCCCGGAGGCGTGTTCCACGACCGCGGCGTAGAGCCCTGATTTGGAGCCGAAGTTCTGGAACAGCACCGGCTCGGTGACGCCGATCCGGGCGGCGATCTGCGCCATGGTGGCGCGCTGGAACCCTGATTCGGCGAACACCGCGGTGGCGGCATCGATGATCGAGGCGCGCCGGTCGGCGGCGCGCAGTCGCGTGCGCCGCTGGTCGGCGGGATCGGAGGATGCGCGGGCCATGGCGTCATCGTAGCCACCCTTGCACAACAACTTAGCTGCGACTAAGTTATCCATTATCTTAGTCGTAACTAAGTTAAGGAGGGGCCATGGGCCTCGGACGTCTGATGCATCGCCACAATCCCAACCCGAGCACGGCTGGGCTCACGATCGACCACGGCCGCAGCTACGACATATTCGGCGCAGTGTTCTTCGGCGGTAGACGCGATCGCGTCTACCGCCGCCTCGCCGAGCTGAGCGGCGCCCGCCCCGGTGATCGGGTTCTCGATATCGGTTGCGGCACCGGCTATTTGACCCGCCGCCTGGCCGCGTCCACCAGTTCAGGGACGGCGCTCGGCGTGGATGCCTCCGCCGCGGTGCTCGACCGTGCCCGCAAGATCACCAAACAGCCGAACTGCACCTATACCGTCGGCGTCGCCGAAGCACTGCCCACGGAGGACGATTCGGTCGACGTCGTGACCAACTGCCTGATGCTGCACCACCTCCCGGAGAAGGTGCGCGCCACGGCGCTATCGGAGATGTGGCGGGTGCTGCGTCCGGGCGGGCGGCTGCTGATCGGCGAGTTCCGGCCACCGGCGAATCCCGTGGCACGGCATCTGATCGGCGCACTGACCGGCCCGGCCATGGAGCACAACCCGATCGATCTGCTCGAGCCGATGGTCACCGAGGCGGGTTTCGAGCAGATCGCCTCGGGGGATCTGCGCCCGTGGATCCGTTACGTCACCGCCGTCAAGCCGGGCACGGTCCGATGAGGCATCCGATAGGCGTACTGCGCGTTGTCGCGGTGGTGTTGATCATCATCGGTATCACCGTGCACCTTGGGCTGGGCAGCTTGGCAGGGCTCGGGCTCGCGGTCGTGGGCCTGATACTGGTCGCGCACCTGGCGCTGGCTGCACTTGGCGCCCGTTGGCTGCACCGCAACCGGACGAGATAACGGTTCAGCGCATCGTCCCCGGGTTTGGCCACAGTGAGGGCAAGCAAACATCGGCCACTGGGAGTTCAGCGCCTCCATTCGCCCGGAAGGCACCGACGCCAACTCGTGTCCGGACCACTCTTGCGCCCCGGCCCGGTGCGTCCGCTATACGCGCCAATAGGTTCGCATCTGCGCACCTATTGGCGTAAGGTGTCCCTTAGTTCAGGGAGCTCGGGGAAGGTCAGGCGTGATCGAGGTATTGCGGCATCGTGGGTTCCGGCGGTTGTTCACCGCGCAGGTGGTGGCGTTGGTCGGGACCGGGTTGTTGACGGTGGCGTTGGGGCTGCTGGCCTACGATTTGGCCGGTAGCGACGCCGGTGCGGTCCTGGGTACCGCGCTGGCGATCAAGATGCTCGCCTATGTTTTCGTCGCGCCGGTGATCTCCGCGGTCACCGACCGCGTGCGACGCCGGGTGCTGCTGGTGTCGGCGGACGCAATCCGCGCGGTGATCGCCGTGACGCTGCCGCTGGTCACCGAGGTGTGGCAGATCTATGTGCTGATCTTCGTGCTGCAGGCCGCCTCGGCCACGTTCACTCCCGCTTTCCAGGCGGTGATCCCGGCGGTGCTGGTCGACGAGGACGACTACACCCGCGGGCTGTCACTGTCGCGGCTGGCCTATGACCTGGAGTCGCTGCTGAGCCCGGTGCTGGCCGCCGCGTTGCTGACGCTGATCGACTACAACCTGCTGTTCGTCGGCACCGCCGCCGGATTCGTCGCCTCGGCCGTGCTGGTCGTGCAAACCTCCTTGCCTCGTCTGGTGCCCAACGACCGATCCGCGCCGCTGATCGAGCGGATCACCCGCGGCGCTCGCGTCATGCTCGCGCGGCCCGTGCTGCGGGGACTGCTGGCCATGAACCTCGCCGTCGCCGCGGCGACCGCGCTGGTCGTGGTGAACACCGTGATCTACGTCCAGGATCTGCTCCACGGCTCCGCCACCGGTGTCGCACTCGCGCTCGGCTGCTACGGCGGCGGCTCGATGCTCATCGCGCTCACCATGCCGCGACTGCTCACCCGCGTCAGCGACCGCAGCCTCATGCTCACCGGCTGCGCTGTGCTGCCGATCGGGCTACTCGCCGCCGCCGCGATCATCGCACTGCGTCCTTCCCCCGGGCCGGGCTGGCTGCTGCTTGCCGGGGCGTGGATCACGCTCGGCGCGGGGACCTCGATGATCAACACGCCGTCGGCGCGTCTGCTGCGCGCGCAGTCGACATCCGAGAACCGCACCGCGGTGTTCGCCGCCCGGTTCTCCCTCTCCCATGCCTGCTTCTTGCTCACCTACCCCATCGCCGGGTGGGTCGGTGCCAGTGCGGGCCAGCTCACCGCCGCACTGACGCTGGCCGCCGTCGCTACACTTGCAGCAACCACAGCCGCCCGCGTCTGGCCTGCGACCACGCCGACCGAGATGGAGGCGGTGCCAGCAGGAAGGCGGTGAACCATGGCGGGCACACCCCCAGCCGCCCAGGTGCCCCCAGCCAGCCTCGTTCACCCGATCGCCCCCGACCAAGCGCGTCTGGACGCCGCGACCGCCGCCTTCCGGATGCTGTCCGACCCCACCCGGCTGCACATCCTGTGGCTGCTCGCCGACGGCGAAGCAGACGTCACCGCCCTCACCGAAGCAGTCGGCGCCTCCCGCACCGCGGTCAGCCAACATCTGGCCAAACTCCGCTTCACCGGCCTGGTCGACACCCGCAGAGAAGGCCGCCGCATCATCTACCGCGTCCACGACGGCCACCTCACCCGCCTCGTGCGCGAAGGACTCAACCTCGCCGACCACATCGTCACCGGCGAACCACCCCACGCCTGACCAGAACCCAAACACCACAACCCGGTCACACCAGCCCCAACCGAGCGCGACCAGAAGCCAGCTTCCACCGCCCAGCCCCGCAGTGGCAGCGCTATGACGGCGGGCTATCCGGTGCAGCTCATCGCCGAGCCCACGGTTCGCCGACCCCGGCTTGGGTAGAATCGGTGCGCACGCATAAGGATCCGCAGCCAAACCCAGGTGGCAAGGACATTACGATCCGAACCGCGCAGCGGCACTGCGAGCAGACCGACACCGCGCTATCCCGACCGCGCCGCGGTCTACTCGGAGCCAGCTGCCGTCCTCGGCACCCGACCTTGGAGGAACAACATGGTCGAATTGGTCGTAGCCGCCGTCAACTGGTGGCCATGCCTGCTGTTCAGTCTGGGACCGCCCCTCCTCCTCGCCTCCCCGACACTGGTTTCACGGGGCACCTCCCATCGCGCCTAGCGCATCCGGCCGCACCGCCAACCCGATCCCGCCACCACTTCCCAGCAGCGCGCGACAGCAGCGACCGCGCCTCCTCCTCGCCGGGATACCGATACAGGCATCGTTCAACGCGAATACCACCGGATGCTGCAGCCCAGCGGTCACACCGCTCACGTTGGCGCCGGGCGTGGCTCGTAGCACCGCTGTTCGCGCATAAGGGCCCACAACACGTTCACTCGTCGCCGCGCCAGCGCGATCACAGCTTGCCGATATGTCTTGCCCTCCATGCGTTTACGGTCGACGAACCTCTTCGAATCCTCGTTGTAGCGGACGCTGCACTCCGCCGAGAGGTAGAACACCCGCAGCAGTCCGCGGTGGTATCGCCTAGGACGGCGCAGGTTGCCGTGCACCTTGCCCGAATCCCGCGGTACCGGCGCCACTCCGGCCATGGCGGCCAGCCGGTCCGGTGACCGGAACTGAGCCAGATCGCCGCCGGTGATCGCGAGGAACTCCGCGCCCAGCTGCACACCGATGCCCGGCAAACTGGCGATCACCTCGGCGGCCGGATGACGGCGAAACCTTTCAACGATGAGGTCATCGATATCTTTGATCTGTTCCCCCAAAAACAGCAGCTCCTCCGCAGTCTGCGCGATCAACAGGGCTGCCAGCCGCTCCGCAGGCAGGCGGGTTTGCTGCGTCCGCGCCGCCTCCACCACTCTGTGGGCCAGCGTCGCTGCTTTGTACACACCTCGCCGCCGCAGCCACTCCGTCACCTCCCCGACTCCGGCCTCACGCAGCCCGCCCGGTGTCTGAAAGCCGGTAAGCAGCACCAGCGGCCCCTTGCAGCCCAAATCCAGCACCCGTTCCAGCGCCGGGCTG
This sequence comes from Nocardia amamiensis NBRC 102102, assembly GCF_001612745.1. Lineage (GTDB taxonomy): Bacteria > Actinomycetota > Actinomycetes > Mycobacteriales > Mycobacteriaceae > Nocardia > Nocardia amamiensis. The sequence continues at coordinate 4,792 of NZ_BDBA01000080.1, forward strand.
ATCGCTACCAGCCGATCCCGCAACCGATTCACCGCCCGGGTGCGGTTGCCGACCAGATCCTCGCGGCGAGCCACCAGCATCCGCAACTCGACGATCAACTCCTCGTCGGCGCGCAACACAGAGAGATCCCGGCGCATCCGGGCTTGATCAGCGATAACGAAGGCATCTCGGGCGTCGGTCTTCCCGGCGCCGCGATAGGTGGTCGCCGCCAGATTCACAGTGGCACCGGACAGATACACCGCCTGCTGATCGTGGGCCAGCAGCAACGCCACCAACAACGCGGACTCGCTGCCGGCGATATCGACCGCCCACACCACCTCATCCGCCAGCTCCGCAACATCCTCGATCAGCACCAGCAGCTCTCGCTCGTCGTTGCGTACCCGCCGCGACAGCAACTTCCTGCCGGACTCGTCTACCACCACCGCGTGGTGATGCTGCTTGCCGATGTCTACCCCGGCCCACGCCTGCAAACCCATGCCCTCCTCGGACTGAACCCGACCTGTTGTCTCGAAGACGGCCTCACCAGCGGGCCCCTATGCAGCGACGATCCGCAGCTCTCAATAAGCGGCCAAAGCCGACCGGATGCCGGGCGGCCAGCCTTAGTGAGCCACCAACCGGACAGCCACATCCAAGCCATACCCGACACCCGTCGAGACACCCGAACCTAAACGGCCCGAGCGAGATTCACGATAGGGGCCACATCCCGTGGTTGGTTTCGGCGGCGCTGGAATAGTTGGTGTGCGCTCGCCGCGCCACCTCACGCAGCTCGTCGAGGTTCTCCCGCATCTCCGCCACACCGGCCGACCACCGTGTGTGCGCGGCACGCTGGGCTGCGGCGGCATCACTCGACCACGACAGGTGCAGGTCGTCGATATGCTGATCGACCTCGCTAAGCCAGCCCTCGACCTCGGCACCGAACTTCGCCATTGTCGCGATCGCCTCATCGAGCTGCTGCAAGTTCACCCGGTAGCTGTAATCGTCAGGCACCGGCTACACCTGCCTTCCGACGCCGTTGATCGCGTCGCGACGCGCGGCGTCCTGCATCTCATGCCGGTTGGCGGCATCGGCCAAACTTACCGCCGACGACTCCAACGCCGCGACGATCTCCTCGGCAGCGTCCCGCCATTCGACCCACGACTCGTCATACGCCGACGCCGCTTTCCCCTGCCAGCCGTCGGCCAGCAGCTCGGCGCCGATCGTGCGATCCAGCTCCCGCACCCGGTCCCTGATGACCTGCGCCTTGTCGCCGATGAACCGCGCCGCCTCCCGCAGCCGGACTACATCCACCTGAAGCTCACCGGCCATGCGCGCCCCCTCCTCACACCGTCCACAGATCTCTACGCACTATAAGACGCATCCCGCACACCCCGCGCCGAAGCGGTCGCGTTCCCATGGCAGCCACTGCTTGATCCCTCCGTGCCCGCCGCTGGGGGATGCAGGGTGTGCCGGTGCCTGCACGTTGTCTGGTCGCTCGTTGGACCCGCCACCATCGGTCTCGCGGAGATGGCGGGCGCGGGTTGCGGGACGAAAATCCGTCGACGACGGTGCTTTCGCTGGCTACGGTGCGGGCCATGTCAACTGCTCCCCGGACCTCGCCCATTCTTGATGCGGTGCGGCTGCGGCCGTTGCGCGTGTCGGATGAACAGGTGGTCCGCGCGGCGCATGAGGCCATGGCCGACGACCACGGATTCCCCTTCACGTTGGGTCTCACACCGGCCATGACATGGCCGCAGTATCCGTCGATGCTGGAGGACTACCGCCAGGAGATCAACCTGCCCGACGGAATCGTCGCGGCCACCTACCTGGTCGCCACCGTCGATGACCAGATCGTCGGCCGCGCGTCCATCCGGCACACCCTCAACGACGCACTGAACCGGCGAGGCGGTCACATCGGCTACGCCGTCCTGGCACAATATCGACGCCGCGGCTACGGCACCGCCATCCTCCGCCACAGCCTCACCATCGCCCGCGCGATCGGCATCGACCGGATACTCCTCACCTGCCACGACACCAACCTCGCCTCTCGGCACATCATCGAATGCTGCAGCGGCGTCCTGGAATCGCTCGAACCATGTACCGATGGCATCCTGACCCGCCGCTACTGGATCGACTGACAGATATGTGGCGCGGGCCGCCCACCACGATCGGGACTCATCGACTGATTGGCGGTCCAGGTGGTCCTTCAGTTTCGGGGCGACGCGGCCCGAGACCGCTGAGGAATCTGTCCGATGTGAAATCTCGTTGCGGCCAATGAACTTGCCGCGTCAGCATCATCCTGTGACAGATCTGCCGACACTGGTCGTCCGGCCGCTTGGACCAAGCGACGAACAACGCTTCCTGACCCTGCGGACAGCGATCATGGACGAGGGGCTGACGTTCGCGAAGGACTACCAGCCGGGCATCACGTGGGATGAGTACCTGAGAGTGCAAGACAACGCCCAGCGGCGCGTCGACCTCCCCGCGAATACTGTTCCGTATACGTTCCTTGTCGCTGAGGTCGACGGCGCCCTCGTCGGGAGCAGCGACATACGACACCATCTCACTGACGACCTCCTGCGCTGGGGCGGCCACATCGGCTACGTCGTCGCGCCACAGTTCCGCCTTCGCGGCTGGGGAACCGAGATCCTCCGCCAAACCCTACCGCTGGCAAAGGCTCTCGGTATCAACCGCGCCCGACTCACCTGCCGCGTCGACAACATTGCATCACGCCGCATCATCACCACATGTGGAGGCACGCTCGACGCCACCACCGCAGACGGCATATGCCAGTATTGGATTCGCGTCGGGTGACGTCGCCGTTCCGACCTATCCGGGCGCCGTCGATGGTTGCTGGGTGTGCGGGATTGCTGGATGACCAGGGTGGCGGTATCGGTGAGCGGTCAGAAGCGACCGATAGATGGTGCAGATTCCGCCGCGGGTACGTTGATGCAGATCGCGGTGGACCGTGGCGATGTGCATTAGGAACTCCGTATAGCGCTGGTGTGCAGGCGTTCTCGCGTGTGCTGCCACGCCGTGTCGATGACGGGCAGCCGTGTTTCGCGCAGCGGCCCGTCCGGCAGCTGGCGGTGGATGCGCAGTTCCCGGGTGAGGACGGTGGCGAGATTGACGACGAACGGTTCTTCGATCCCGGCTGCGGTGACTGCCGTGTCGATGCGAGTCCTGAGTGCTGGGGTGGCGGCGCCGAGTTGGGTGTGCAGCATCGCCAGGTCGAATCCGGGCAGGAACAGTCCGGTGAATTCCCAGTCCAGCAGGACAGCGGGGGTCGTGTCGCGGAGGAGGATGTTGCTGGCCAGCGGATCTCCGTGGTTGAGCTGATCGGCAGCACCGGCGCGGTCGACCAGGCGCAGCAAGGCGTCGCGGTCGGTGTCGGTGAGATAGCCGTGGGCGTGATAGCGGCCGATCCGGTCTCGGTAGTCGAAGATCATGTCGAACGCCCCGGCGGGTGGCTGCCATCGGTTCAGGGCCTCGACCGTGGCGAGCACTGCGTCGATCTCGGTGTCGGTGAGTGACCGCTGGGGGTAGCGGTCGTCGTCGAGGCGCTGCCCGTTCATCCATTCCAGTGCCATCAGCCGGGTGTTATCGGTGTAGATCAGCCGCGGCACCCGCACGGGCGGCGCAGTGTGAGCGAACACCTCGTACACCCCGAGTTCGTGCCGCCATTTCCCGGCCCAGAACGGGTCGCTGCCGAGCAGGCATTTCACGGCCACGCGCCGACCGGCGACGCTGCCTGCGGCGAGCAGTGTCTTGCCGGTCTGCTGGAGTACCGCGTCGATGCGGATTCCGGCGTTGTCGGCGGCGGTGGCGAGGTCATGCGGCAGTGTCGGCACGGCTTCCGTTCACGATCGTCGGTGGTGATGCGGGCGGGCAGGTCGCTTCCGGACTGGTCGCCGTGCCAGGCCGCAACCGGGTCGGCGACACACTCAGGTCAGAGACAGTTCGTAGACAGCACGGCTGCGGCCCGGGCCTTTGAAGTCGGTAACGACGGATATGCCGTTGATCTCATGGTCGCCGGGCACGTTGACGAAGCCAAGGGCAGCCCAACTGGCGTGCGCTGCATAGTTGTCGGGTTCGGATGTCAGATATAGGCGCTCGCAATCCCACTTCTCAGCCTGTGATCGCACGCTGCGCAGAAGCGCTCCTGCAATGCCGCGTTGCCGGTGGCGGGGGTGGGTCATGACGTCCTGGACATACACATCTGCGGGATCGTTTTGGCTTCGGAATGCGATCACCGCTCCAGTGATGGTGCTGTCCTCGCCAATCGCGATGGGACAGGTCGAGGAGAACAGCTTGGCATAGAGCCAGTAATCAGACAGGGTACGTGCACTGATAAATGGCTCACCGAGCCCCATGAGTTCGCGGACTTCGCTGATCTGTTCAGGCTGAAGTGGCGTGACAATCACAGGCCCTCCTCGGTGTGGATCTTTCGGACAATGCTGGTCAACTGGTGTGCCATGTCGGCCGGGGCAACGGCGTCGGCAATGCCCCGGCCGACAATAGCGATGCCCCAGTCGCCGCTGCCGGCGAGCGTGTCATCGCCCGTGCTGAACCCGCCGGAGACCGCGACCGGCAGTTGTAGATCAGCTGCGGCACTGACACGGGCGGCGGGGTGTAAGTAGTCGCGCCGATTAAGTTTTGACGAGGCACCGCGTTGGTACGGTGGGCCCACCGCTTCGATTCAGATGCAAAGGATCCGGGATGCGTTCAGGCAGCGAAGTCCCTGTGACCGAGCTCGCGGCGTGGGTGTGTACGCGAGTCCCCGCGGAGCGTCGGTAGTGCTGGGTATCGCCGGGCCGCCGGCGGCGGGAAAGTCGACGCTGTCGCAGAGTCTTGCCGCCGCGATCACCGCGGCACAGGCGATCCCGGCGGGGATCGCCCCGATGGACGATTTTCACAAGACGTCGGCTGAGCTGGACGCCGTCGGTGCGCGGCACCGCAAGGGCCAGCCCGATACTTCGATGTGGCCGGGTTCGTCGCCCGGCTGAATGTGCTGCGCGAAGCACCGCTCGGTGAGCGTGTACCTTAGCCGATCTATGACCGTGGTCTGCACGATTCGGTCCCTGATGCGATCACGTTCGCTGACCAGCGTGTTGCTGTGGTCGAGGGGAATTACCTGTTGCTTGGTCAGCCTGGGTGGGCGGAGGTAAGCAGCCACCTGGATGAGGTGTGGTATCTCGACGCGGAAGATCGCGTCATCGAGCGTCGGCTGACCGACCGGTGCCTGCTCGGAGGCAAGACCGCCGAGCAGGCGCAGATCAAGATCACTAATAGCGATATGCCCAACGCACGCCTGATCGCAGGCACTCGCGACCGTGCCGACATGGTGCTGCGCGAGATCGCCGGGAATTACCTCCGCGCTGCGTCGAGCCCGACCACGATGGCCGACACCGGCGGCTTGTCGGTCCGGTCGGGTGTCGCGTCAACGACCGTGACGTGGTGGCCGGTGAGGTCGTGGAGAAGCTTCGCCTCGGCCAAACATGGCTGACCGACCACCAGGCCGATCGAGGTGACGCTCGAATTGAGGGGCGCCCGATGAGTCCCCAGCCGCGGTCGCGTCAATGGTGGTGAGCTGCGACCGGTGAAATCGGCCACCGCAGCGCGGCGAACTTCCGGCTGAGTATTCGATCCGCAGGGCCGATCAAATCGTCGAACTACTCTGCGCCGCAGTCCGCGCCCGTGATGATCCAACGATTCAAACAGCACCCAGGTGCAGGCCGGGAACCACGGAGCTAGGCGCGATGTTCATTGCCTCGATTTTGGTTTCGGTGGCTGATAGCGTGAATCGGCTGAAGCAACCGGTGTCCCAGCGGAGTCGCCGTGCGCCCTTCAGGTCCGTTCCCAGAGCACTCGCCACCAGCCACGAATGCGGCCCGCCATGGCCCACCACGAGAACTCGCTTTCCGCTGTAGGTCTCAGGCAGCGTGCCGAAGAACGACAGCGCCCGCTCCCGCGCCGCTTCGTACGACTCGTCTGGAGCGAGTTCGACCAGGTCACTGTTTCCGGTCAAGACGCCGGTGGCTGCAGGGCCCAGCTCCCGCCGTACGTCGTCGAACGATTTTCCAACCAGCTGGAAGAAGACGCGTTCACGCAGTGCCTCGACTGGCTCGATCTTCAGGTCCATTCCAGAGCTCGCGAGTTGGGCTGTCTCCAATGCCCGCGCGAAGTCCGAACTGAGGATGACATCCGGCGCGAACCGCCGGACCGCCGCCTTCGCGGACAGAGCCTCCGATCGCCCCTGTGGGGACAAACGCAGTTCGAATGGATCGGGGTATACGTCGAGAGGGTAATCAGGAGCGCCGTGACGAAGGAAAAGTAGATCGGCCTCTCCGCTATCTGCACGATTCATCGGGCCCGCGGACTGCGCGGACCGCTTGAGCTCGACAATCTCGAGAAGGTCATCGCATACTTCCTCGGGAAGCTTGCCGCGGATCCCCAGTGGCACGCCCACAAGCTGGAAACCCGCGTGTAGCTGCCGGATTCGTGCCTCATCCATCCGCTGGAGCGGATCGCGGAGCATGTTGCGGTGCAGGAGGTCGTCCATCTCGGCGGCCAGCGAGACCGTGATGAGTTGGAAGCCTCGCCGTTCGAAGCGCAGCGCCTGGCTGGCCAGCAAGTCGGCATCGTCGAACACACCATCGATAATGGGCACGAATCCGCTGTCGCAGTAGGACAGTGCGAGATCCATGCACGCTCTTTCGGATGCCTCCAACGTAAGGCTCGTGAAGTCGCGGGGCTTCGCCATGTATCTGACGGAATCGTCGGATACCCGAACTGACGGAGGTACCGCGTCCCTCAGCAAGGCCGCTGTCGTTGTCTTTCCTGTTCCTGGAAGGCCACGAATCAGTACAGCGAACCGCCGGGTCACAACATCACCTGTTCTGTGTCATCGATGAAGATCAGCTACGCCGATGCCTAGGGATGCGCCAGCACGAATGTCGCGTTCAGCCTAGCGCAGTCACTCATGACGACAGTGCGCTTCTCGGTGAAGATATGCGGCATCACCAGCCAGGAAAATGTTCCCGCGGCGGTAGCCGTCGCTGCTGCGGAACCTCCACCGCGCCCACCGCATCGCCGACAACCCAGCGCTGACCGCGTGGATCAAACTCGCGCTGCTGGCTCACCTGGCAGGACGGCCACCACCACAGCCTGAACCCGCGTGGATAAAAGACCTCACCAGCACCCACCCCGCGGCCACTACTGCTCGCAGCGATCCGCCACCAGACAAGTGGGTCATCGGCGTGAACGAGATGCGCGAAAACCTCGACGAGCTACGCGAAGTCGCGCGAAAAGCGCACCAGAACTACAGCGCCGCGATCGACACCAACACGCGGATGTGGCCCCTACCCTGATTCCCGGCAGGGCTAACCGCCTGCCGGGCATCGTTCTGTAATAGCCGCTGAGCGTTCGACTGGCCGACTGCTTCGCGTCCGACTCGTGATGTGCTGCGCGCCAACGTATTCCGGCTATCCTTAACTCGATGCTGATCTCATCCGTCCGCCAGGCCACGACGCCTCTGGCGTGTCGCTGCGTTGACAATCAGGATTGAGAGCCGTAAATGGCGCCGCCTGTCGTGCAGGTGGATCCGCGGGGGTTCGCCAAGGCCGCCGACGTTTATGAAGGCGTGCACAATGCGTTGACCTACGGCATCGGCACCTTGACGAGGATTCTCGGCCGGTGCGGTGGGAGTGCGGGTTCGGATAACGCCGGTCGGAGATGGAGCAACGACTACGACCCCGCCGCGTGGAACACCGTCGACGCACTCGGGGACCTGGCGCTTGCGGTGGGGCAGATGCACGACTTGCTGCAGTTCACCGCCGCCAACCACGCCAACGCGAATTCACAGTCCGTCCCGCAGCCGAACCCGAACGACCTGGTCTTTCCGCCGGGCACGTTGACGGTCTATCAGCCTACCGAACCCCCGCCGCGTACGGCGGCCACGACCCGGAGCCCACGGGATGGGACTGGGTCAAGGGCGCCGTGCAGGGCGAGCTGTGGCCGAATGGCCACCCGGATGTGCTGCGCAAGGCTGCTGCGGCGTGGCGGACCATGGCCAACTCGCTTCGCATCGCGGCTGCCCGTTGCGACTGCTCGCGAGCTGATCGAGGCGCAGCAAAGTCCCGAGACACCCCAAGCACTCGAGCACGCCGACATCTGTCAATGTCGTCAAAAGCCAGTTCGACGACCTCGCGGGCGTGTGTGAAGAACTCGCGAAATCCTACGACTCGTACGCGGATTCTGTCGAACAGGCCAAGACAGCGATCAAGCATGCGCTGATCGAGTTGGCCGCGATCGTGGCTGTGGACGAAGCGTTCGGCTGGATCGCCGCACCGTTCACCATCGGCGGATCGGCCGCTGCTGCCCAGGGCGGGATGGCGTTGGCGATCAGTATTTACGGGGCCAGGATCGCCGCGGTCATTCGTGCCCTGATCGGTCTGACCGAAGCCGCGCGCGTCCCGGTGACAGTGTCGCAAGCCATCGCCCGCGGCAGCGGGGCGTTGATCCCGCTGCTGTGGGCGCGCCCAGCGCTGGCCGGCTACGAAAACCGCAGAATTCTCGCCGAGGCACAAGACGAAGGCCTGACCCAGCAAGAGCTCGACCGCCGCGTCAACAGCAACCCAACTGGTTCCACATCGAGGATCAGTACGGCAATAGATCTCACAGACGGGAGCCGAAGTAGATGAGCGAACGCGACGAATACGGTCGCACCGCACTGCATTACGCCGCACGAGACGGCGACGTCGACGCGATCGAGCGCCTGCTCGGCACCGAAGATGTCAACGCCAGCGACAACGAAGGCTGGACGCCACTGCACTTCGCCGCCCAAGCCGCCCGGCCGGAGTCCGTCGCACGACTGCTGGACGCCGGGGCAGACATCGACGCGGTAACCGCGAAAGGCTACCCCGTCATCTACTGGGCAATCATGGCCTCCGGCGGCGATCCCATCGCCACCGTCCGACTCCTGCGGGCGCGGGGCGCGGACCCGGCCAAGGCAACCATGAAAACCTACTTTGGCCTGCGCAGTCCCCTCGACGTCGTCAAAGAAATCGCCAACGACCCCGCCATGCAGGCCGAGTTCGCGGACCTGATGTGAACGAGCGACGAGACCTCGACACCGCGATCGAGGAGCTGAAAAGCAAAGCCAATCAGGTCAGATCAGCTCTGGCCCGCATCCGCGGCACCGGAACAGCCGGTAACGGCACCATCACCGCGGTCGTCGACTCCGCAGGGCATCTGCGCGATCTCAAACTCACCCGAGACGTACACCGCTGGGGAGACAGACTCGCGCGGATGATTCTGGAAGCCACCGCAGCCGCCGAGCAGGATGCTGCCGCGAAAGTGGAGAGGGCGATGCGTCCACTTACCCGAGATGAACACGTCACGGCGGGGATCACAGCGATCCGCGAAACCTTCGAACAGGTCGACCCCAAGCCGGATGATCGGAGAGTGCTGACAGAGGAAGAGATCCAGGCCGCAGACGATGCCTACTTCGAGCGAATGAATCGGCAGGGCTGGGGTATGGGTCGGTAAGGATGCGGCAAATGAGAAGCAAGCGCAGCCCGCCAGCGCACAGGCAGCCAGCTGTCTCCACCGATGAGTGACATTCGCTGCACCTCGGCTTTCGCATATCTACCACTGCACCTCCACGACCTGACACGACATCGCACCACCAGTCGCCTCGAAGGGGCACGATGCCGGATCAACCAGTGCCGTTGACCCCGCCACCGCCCCGGCGCGCCGCGACCGCGTCCGCGGCGTCGACCTATGCACGAGCGGAGTCATCGCCGTCGCGGCGGGGCAGCAAGCGGCTCATGATGATCGAGTCCCAGAGTTCACCGTTGCGGCGTCGGTAGTGTGCTCGCAGCGTGCCTTCGACCTCGAATCCCGCGCGATAGTACAGACCGATCGCGGGAAGGTTGTGCGGCCAGACCTGCAAGGTGACCTTGTGCGCGTTGTTGTTTTCGCACCAGTCAATCAGCCGCTCCAGTAATGCGGTCCCGATACCTTCACCTCTGTGGCTGGAGGCGACCATCATGGTGATCGACGCAACATCGGGCGTCATGAAAGCCGCGGTGGCCGTGGCCACGATCCCGGCCGATGAATGCTCGGCAACGAGCAGCCCTGCGGTGGTGGAGACGAGGTTGCGCAGACGGGCTGCGACGTCGTCTTCATCGATCGGGAGTTCCGGTCCGATCCATTTGCCTTCGGCGGCGACATCGACGTGCAAGTGGACGCAGGCGGGGATGTCCTCGACGCGGCCGTGGCGGAGCATCACGTCGGTGTTGTGGCGTTGTCGGCTCGGTTTCGTCGGCGCAAGCAGTCGGCGGATCACGTGTTGGTCGACCAAGGCGGCCTCGAGGCTGCGTGCGACAACCTCGTCCCCGACGGGCGACAGGTGCAGGCCGTCTGCCATCCACGGACTGTGCGCGGCTGACCAGTTATCGGAGCGCTCACGCAGCAGTGCGGCCGTTGTGACGAACTTGCCCCAGCAGTCTACGAACACAGCTCCGGCGTCTCCCGCCACGTCACGGGCAGCGAGGTTGTAAGCGCACAGGTCGCGGTTGATTGCCGCTGCCCGCGGGCCGATATGCGCGGCGACCGGTGGCGAGGCCAGACAGACAACAGTCCGGGAGCGGGCGGTGAGCTGGCCCAGCGCGGCTCGATAGTTGCGCGTGAACTCCTGCAGGCCGACACTGTCGGCGACGCGGGCCTGGTGACCTCGCAGTACGTCGTTGGTACCGCACTCGAACACGGCGATGTCTTGGTCGACGTTGCCGGTCTCAATGGCTTCCAGCAGGTCGCGTGAAGTGGCGCCGCCGCGGCCGTGATTGTGGAAGACCATGGCGACATCGGGAAGCCGTGCGGTCAAGCTGGTGCTCAGCCGCTCGATGAACCCGCCGTTTCGCCATCGGTCGACCGTTACCATCGTGCCCGGCGCCGGAAGGTCGGTGACGTCGACCAAGCGGTGTGACTCACCCACGAGGTGCTCGGTGTGGCTGGTTCCCCAGCACCGCACCACCAGCGTTCGAGACGATTCGACGGGACCATCCTGATCGTCCACCGTGGCAGCGGGCCACTCATCGGCCTGGAATCGGTCGGGGCCGGCCCCGGCTGCTGGTGTGGTTGACGCGGTGATGTCGGCGAAGATCATCTCGACGATGTCGGCGCAGGCTTGGGTAGCGTCCAGGCGGACCTCGTCGACGAAGTGCAGCCGATCCCAGCCGCTGTACCAGTCCCGCATCTCGTCGCGACCGAACGACGACGACTTGGCGCGGGTCGCGTGCCGCCGCAACGTCTCTTCGAACGACAAGTCGAAAGCGTAGAACCGCGACACGGCTGCATGGGATCTCAATCGGTCCAGCATGTCGCCGTAACGGCGCGGAGAGAAGATCCCCTCCAGCACGACAACCAGCCCACGAGCCAGGCACAACGAGGCGATCTCGCCGATCAACTCGATATTGAGTCCGTCGGGAACATCGCTCTCGCGCAGGAACTCTCGGCGCACGACATCCTGCGAAATCACCACACACCGCGCTCGGTCGAACCGCCGCTGCAATGTCCTGGCCACAGTCGTCTTGCCGGCGCCGGAGCTGCCGCGAAGGACCACCAACCGGCCCGCAGGCTCGGCCGACAGCGACGAACGAATACGCGCCGCGAGGTCGGCCATTTCGGTCTCGGTGTAGTCGAGGATGCCGTGGACCGGATCGAGCGCGTGCAGCTGCTGACGGCCGTAAGGCGTGTTGGCCGGAAGCGGAGCGACGTGCCAGTGAACATGGGCATTGCCCTGCATAGAGCCAAGCGACATCAAGTAGGTCCGCTCGGGACTGGTCACCGCGGCAACCGCGCGTGCCACTTTGTGCACGGCCGATTGCAGTCGAAGGTACTGTTGCGGGGTCAGGTCGGCAACCACATCTTCGACGTGGCGCCGCGGCACCACAAGAACGTAGCCGAACAAGGTCGGGTACTTGTTCAAAAACGCGACGTGCTCACCATCGTCATAGACCATGTGATGCTCGTAGCCGGGCCTGCCTTCCAGAAAGGCGCACACGAAGCAGCCCTCCGAACGCACCCGCTGTTCGTAGGCGGCCAGGTCCATCGCCACGCGACGGCCGCCGACCTCGGTCACTGCGACCGGCTCCGCCACTGATCGCTGAACGGGTTCGGCGCCAGCACCGACAGCAGCCCGCCGGTGCGCAGCACCGACACCATGGCCCCGAAGACGGCACCTCGATCAGAGACATACTGAATCACGTTGTGGCACAGCACCACATCAATCGAGCCACGCGCCGCGACAGTGGATATGTCGGATAAGTCCGCCAACCGGGTGTCGATCAGGTCTCCGAAGCCCTGTGCCTCGGCCAAGCCCACAGCCTCAGCCAGCGACGCCGGCGAGGTATCCACGATGGTCACGTGATGACCCAGCGCCGCCAAGCGCACAGCGTCGAGTCCATTACCTCCGCCCACGTCCAGCACCGTCAGCGGCCGAGCCGGCAGATGGCGGACAAGGATGGCGTACACCTGCTCATACCGGAGCCGACCCCACGGGGTGGCCTGGTAGCTACGGAACGCATCCAAATGTCTATCGAATCCCGAGGCCATAGCACCCCTTCCTACGCGAAATCCGCACCCGCCGAAGCAAGAACGGGTGACCGGTCATCGCCGACCGCCCTGCACGGACATAACAGGTCGGCGTCGGAATGTACGCGACTTCCCAGCGGACACCGTCGGGGTCGTCGACGAGGCCTGCCACGCACACGATCATCACACCTGCCTCAAATAATGACTGGCGATCACCGGCGCCCGAATCCCACGATGGTGCCATGGCCGACAACGCAGGCACCGCGACGCGGATCGAATGGCATGAGTTGCCGCAGCCGGTATGTGCCGGGATCGAGCGCCGCCTCGGTTCCCGGGTCCGGTCGGCGGTCACGCAGCCGGGTGGGTTCAGCCACGGCACGGCCGCGCGGCCGCTGTTGGCCGATGGCCGCAGGGTTTTCGTGAAGGTGATCAACCGTGACGACGCTCTGTGCGGGATGTACCAGACCGAGGCGCGGACCGCAGCGCGGTTACCCCGTACAGTGCCGACACCGTTGGTCCAGTTCACGATCGACATCGCCGGGTGGTTCGCCGTGGTTTTCGACGATGTCGACGGCCGTCATCCCCGCCTCGATCAGCCGGGCGAGCTGAACGCGGTGCTCGCCACCGTCGAACAGTTGGCGAACGCGCTGACGCCCAGTCCCCTCCCCGAGGTGCCCACTATTGCCGACAGCTACGGGCCGAAGCTGAATGGCTGGCGGCAGTTCGCCGAGCACGGGCCACCTGCCGACCTCGACAGCTGGTCGCTGCGCAATATCGACCGGCTCGCCGCGCTGGAATCGAATTGGCCCGAACACGCTGACGGTGCAACCCTGCTGCACACCGACCTGCGGCCGGACAACATGCTCCTGCGCCCCGACGGCACCGTCGCGGTGATCGACTGGGCATGGCCGTGCCTCGGCGCCGCCTGGATCCAACTCGTCTCGCTGGCGCCATCGATAGCTGCCAGCGGAATCGACCCCGACCCGATTCTCACCACGCACCCGGTCACCCGCGCAACCGATCCGGTCGCCGTCGATGCCTTCCTCACTGCGCTGGCCGGCTACTGGGCGCAACAGCCGAATGCCCGCACCCCCACGGTCACCGAAACTCCGCCACCACCAAGCACACTCGGCGCACGTGTCACGAGAATGGCTGCGCCGACGACTCGGATGGCCGTAACGGCCGCACAACGCGGGGTTGTTGCACACCCCCACGATCCGGTTTTCGGGCCATAGCTGGCCGTCGCCCGGTCGGCGAACCAAAGCCTGGTGAACCAGAATGTCATTCGACTCCAGCCAGGATGCTGGGCGGTGAGGAACGACGGTGGACGTTCGTGCTGTCGGCTATCGAGCCCCGACGGCCCGCGCCATCTCACGCGCGCACCGGGCGTCGGCTACCACGTCGTGGGCCTCGAACTGCGGGAGGTAGTAGTCTCATTCGAGCGGGCCATTCGGTGACCGATGCAGCGGTCAGCACTCCGGTGTTCAACCGTTCGTCCGGCGGCTATCCGGCAATGGCATCGAGCAACCGAGCCCGGTCATCGAGGAATGTCGCGATGTCGTGGTGGTGCGATCTGGGGAAGCCAGGTGTCCGGCTCCGTCGGTGCAGTCCCGAATTCCGGCACTGCGAAATCGAGGTAGTTGCCGCGTGGGGCCCACGTCCGAGGAAGCGGCGCCCGCAGCCATCCCATCCGCTTCCAGGCTTACGCGAAGGCAGGTTTGGCCCACTTGGGCTCCTGCCCTCACTGCCAGCGCCTGGGCGGCCCGGTCATGGCCTGGGTCGGATTCCCTGGTGACACGTTCGCTTGGACCGGCCCGGGAGGCGGACCGCAGTGGTACAAGATGTTCCCGACCACCCAAGCGCGGGTTCTGCCCCACCTGCGGTTTCACAATGGCCGCGCTCGACGACGACATCGGCATCACAATGATGCTGGCTCGACGACCCTTGCAGCCTCGTGCCGGTACATCAGAGCTTCAAACACCATGCAGTGCCATGGGCTTCCAGTGATCGAGTCTGACATCGTGACCTACCCGGGTTGCGGTCTTTGCAAACGACCGCACCTCTGATGTCGGAACGGCGGTGACCGGAACGGGGCTGCACACCGGTGGTTCGCCCGTCGATGGTGCCGCCGTTGCGTCGCAGATAACAGGCGCCAACGCGGTGAGGAATTCGGTCACGCCGGGTGCAATCCCCAGGTGGTCGCCTCCGACGGACATGGGCGATTACAGCCGGGGAGGTGGTGGCGTCGGAAGATATTCACACACCCGGTACACCACGCCATCATCAGTGACCCGTTCCTGCCACGGCCCCACTACCCGCAAGTTCGGTAGGAACCAGCAGTGTTGTTCCTGCCGCAACGGCACCGCACCCGTCAGGCACTCGGCGATGGTGCCGCCGTCGTCGTGTTCGTGGCCGGTCATCAATCGCTCCGCGAACGCCGCCAGCTCCCATGCCGTGCGGATCGGCCCCACCACGACACCGGGACTATCACCGAAGCAGTATTCGGGAAACTCCAGCGGCCCGGCGATACGCCATCGGATCTGCGGCGGCGGATCGGTTTTCAATCTGTCGAAACCCACGAACCATGCCGCATCGTCGAGTTCACGTGCCTCGACACCGGCCGGTTTCGCGTCCTCGAGATAATCGGACAACGTCGGCGCATCACATTCGTCGTCTTGCCAGGTCCCGAGAATTCTCGACTCTTTCGGACGCGGTATCGCATAGAACCGCGTCAGGCAATGCTTGTCATCGCACAACGTGCACATCAGTGCTACCCCTGTCCGGTCGGTCGCCGTAGCTACGTGGCGCGCCGGCAACTACCGCCGCCGACTCGTCAGCGACCTGTGTCAGTACCGACGCCACCGCACGACCTGGAACTACCAGTGCCGCCACTTCTTTGGTGGGCGTTGTGATGCCATCGTGTATCTGCCGCGATTCGCCAATATAGACACTCAAAGGCTCGACTCCTAACGTCACGGACGCGAAGGCGTCCTTGTCCAACACAATGGAATCGGACATCGACGCAACCATGCGCGCCGCTCGCGCTCTCCCGCGGCGCCGGAAACCACACAGCACACATCCGTGTCCGTCGAACTGCCGCGGGCACTGCGGTAGAACGGTTCTCGCCACTGGCGCGAGAACACTCATGTTCGGCTACTGATCGATGCCGGGCACGTTCAGTTCCCCTCAACGCCATCCAGCCGCAAGAACTGCCCGGTGGCGCGCATCGGCCATCGGTCGTAGAACCCGGCCACCGCATCGTCGGCGACCAGACCAATGTGCGCAACCCGGCTCCGAGTCGCCCAGCCGACAATCGAATCCATCATCGATCCGCCGATCCCGCACCGCTGATAGCCATCGGAGACGACAACATCCACAACGACCGCATACATGCCATCGCCGATTACCCTGGCCATCCCGACCGCCGACCCGCCGATCTCGGCTACCACACTGTACAGCGACGCGGCCAACGCGGACTCGCACTCGGTGGCTGCCGGGGCCTTCCAGCCGACCGAGGCCCGCAGCGCTCGGTACTCGACCACGGTCGGCACGCGTTCTACAATCCGCACCGGCTCCCCCACCTCGGCGCGTGGAAGGTCGGGATCCTCGCCCAGCATCGTCACTACTGGTGCTTCTGGATAATTGTCCTTGCGATGCAGCCATTTTCGGTCGATCACTGCCTGGACATCGGTGCCGCGGTGGTGCGCCAACAGCAGGGCATGACAGATCACGTCCGCGATCTCGTCATCGACCGCATCCTCGAGCTCGGCGGGTGATTTGCCGCGCGGGCGACCTTGCCCGGACGCGGCCAGGAACCACTGCACCAACTCGCCCGCTTCCTCGGCAACCTTCAGTGTCAGCCATTCGCCGGTCCGGAGAAACCCGTGCCGATTCGTGTATCGCCGTGACACCGCATCCAATTCGGCAGCCAACCCCACCCAATCCATACCGCCGTCTCTCTGAGTCAGTTGCTGCGTGTTCACGCTCCTCCTCATCCGTCTGAATGGTCCCGAGTTTGGGGCCGAGATGCCGGCGTCAATCTCGGCGATAGGTATGGTGGCGGGCCCCATGAGCAACCAGAATGGAGCCACCCCGACTGATTCCGCATCGAGGATCAGTACGGCAACAGATCTCACAGACGGGAACAGAATACGGCAGCAGATCACGGCTGCAAGTCCTGCTCGCCAGCGTGGCCTCGACTACCCGACGTCGGCCGACTGAGGCAGCGCAGCGATTCGACCAGCCATACCGCCGACGATCTGATCTGACCACTACGGCGGTGGTGGCTGGTAAACCCCATCCGAGCACACCACAATCACCAGGCGACGCATGTCGCAGCTCGCGGGAGGTCAGTCAGTCAGGCTGCGGTAAGGAATCGATCGAGGTCGAATTCGCGGCGGCAAACGCCGTCCACGAACGCATCGAACTCATCGTTGTCGAAGTAGAGCGCCACGCCTTCCACAGCCTGCACCACTCGGCTGGCGGCCGTGAAGATATATCCGCCATGGCTATTCGGCCTGATGACTAGGCACTGGTTCTCCAGGTTCCCCGCTCGCAGCGCCGCTTGGAATCCATCGAACTGCTCATCAGTGAATGTCAAGATCTGGTCGGAGGGAAGCGACTGGTCTTGCGCAGTCGCTGTCGTAGCCAGTTTGTCGTCCCAGATGACCGTCCAGCCGTTCTTCCGGCCCACTCGGACGCAGTTTTGGCCAGCTGAGCTTCGTGCTGCCTTGATGCAGTCGCCGGGAGTGAAGGTCGGCATGGTCATCATTCCTTTCTCACATTGCAGGTCGGTCTGCCTGGGTTCCCGTCTGAGCGGGATCCCTGGGCTTACGGCTTTCGGCCGACAGCTGCGAAGTTACACCGACGCGCTGGCTCGTCGAGGTCCACCGGTACATCCGGCAGCCAATCGGTGGCGTAGGTGATTCCCGGCGGTTCGTACAGAGTGAAGCCGTCGAAGAACCTGGTGAAGCTTGCGCGGTCGCGCAATTGAACGGGGTCAGCGGTGGCCTGATATAGGGACGCCGCTGCGGCTACTTGCTGCTGGGTGTGCACGTCGGCATCCTCGAGCGAGACATGGGTGCTGGCGAAGTGGCTGCCAACTGGCAGGCGATCGCGAAGCTGTGCCACGAGTCGATGCGGGTTGCTGTCGTCGGGGATGAACGGAAGCACGGACACGATCAGCAAGCCGACGGGCTCGTCTGAGGTGAGGAGTCGCTGCGCGTTGGGATGCTCGAGGATGTGCACCGGTTCGTGCAGGTCGCCCTCGATGATCGCCGTTTTGTCCAAGGAACCTTCTGTTCGGAGCAGTTGGTGAGCGCGTGCGACCGCGTCGAGATCCTTATCTACATAGACGACGCGAGCGTCGGGGGCGATCGCTCGCGCGATCTCGTGGGTATTGCCTCCTGTCGGCAGTCCGGAGCCGATATCGAGGAACTGGCGGATGCCCTGCGACACCATGAAACGCACGGCGCGGCCGAGGAAAGCCCGGTTGTGGAGGGCCCAGGTGTGCAGGAAGGGCAGTTCGTCATAGACCTTCTCGGCGAAGACTTGGTCGCTGTGGTAGATCGGCTCCCCTGTGAGGTAGTAGTGGTACAGGCGCGCGGACGTGGGTTTGCCCGCGTCGACCTCCCTGCCCTGAAAGTCGTTCGTGGCCATCGGAGTCCCTCTAATGGATCGTGTTACGAAATTCTGAGTTGGATAGTCCGAGAGATGTGGTTGATGAACTCACGAGAGTCCTGGGTACTCAGCGCGGCGGCACTGAGCCGGGCGAACAGGGTCTCGCGCGTCCCGACGGGTGGCTTGTCGACGATGTAGCGGATCTCGCCGAGTGCTTCGACAACGGCGAGTTCCAGATCGCCTGCAGCGCCTGGTGAGGGGACACGAATGAGGGTGTAGCGATCCTCCATACCGCCGCCGGGCACCGGGGTATTGAACGGCAGTACCTGGATCAGGATGTTGGGTCGCTGGGAAATCTCTGCTAGGTGCGCGAGCTGGTCGAGCATGACCTGCCCTTTGGCGTCGCCGTATCGGCGACGTAAGCACGACTCGGACAGCACCGCGTGGAACTCTGGGGCGCCGGGCTTGAAGAGGTTCTCCTGACGCGCCAGCCTCGCCTGTACCCAGTCCTCGACCGTAACCCCAGTGACGTCGTCGGACATGTGCGCGTGCAAGGCGCGAATGTAAGACTCGCTCTGCAGCAATCCGGGGATGATCTCGGACTCGGCGACGCGCAGCCGGTTGGCTTGTTCCTCGAGGTCGACCAGCAACCGCAGTTCCTCGAAGTACACACGCCGATGCCCACTGGTCCAGAACCCGCGTTGATGCTTGTCACGCCGCAACTCCAGCAAGCGCTGGATATATAGCTCGTCGGTGAACCCTAGCCCTCTGGCCAGCACTTGAAGGTCGCCAGCCGAAATCCTGCCCGTTCCGGCGATCAGGCTGTTGATGCGGGACTGTCCGACTTCGATGATCCGCCCGGCTTCGGCCTGACTCTTGCCGGAGGCACGAATCATGTAGTTGATCTCGCGCCCGAGCAGCAGTCCCCGCGCAGTCCTCGTCGCCATGGCTCCTACCGTAGCTGTTCTGTCAATGATCTCGATTCGGTTCCCTAATTCTGATTATCAGGTTATGTTTATCGAGGCGAGGGCATCGCCGCAGCGGGTCTGCAAACCGACGGTCCGACGAAAGAGGCGCGGTGACCATCGACGGCAGGGAGATCAAGAGCGCCCGGACAGAACGAGGCTGGTCACAGGCTCAACTACTGGGCGCCATGCGGACTCAGGCTGCCCAGCAAGCAATCAGCCTGATGACCCCTGAGAGTCTGCGTGTGGCTTTGTCGCGTTGGGAGAACGGCCACACCAAGCCGGATACCGTGCACAGTCGCCTGCTCAGGCAAGTACTAGAGCTGCCATCGCGTCCTATGGGCACTCCGGAGACCGACAGTTTGTTCGGGGTCCTGGAGAACCACACCAACAGTCTCCGACTCTTGGACCGCCGCTTCGGCGCACCCGCGGCTCGGCTGCAAACAGCCGCTCACGTCACGGCACTCGAGACCATGTGGCAGAACGCCGCAGGTGCCGACCGAACGGTTATCGCGCGAGCACAAGCAGATGCAGCGGCTCTGGCGGCCTGGCAGGACTTCGATGTCGGAGACTTCGTCGCAGCAACTGAGCACTACGCCCTTGCACGAACCGCTGCATCCCGCGCCGACGATGTGGTTCTACTGGCCCACACGATCGGCGAGGAGTCAGTGATGCTCGCCGAGACAGGGCGGGCATCTGCGGCGTTGGGGCAGATAGCTCGCGCAGAGCGTATGCCGGGGTTGCCACCTTTGCTGCGATCCTGGTTGTCGGCCACCAGGGCGCAGGTGACGACGTACTCTCCTGGAATGTCGGCAGCTGCGCGCGAAGCCCTGACTATTGCCGAAGTCCTCCTACCGGATCGACAAGGCGAAGACAACGACCTGCCATTCATCGCGCACGACGCCACTCATCTTGCCCGCTGGGCCGGTCACATCCTGGCGCAGCTTGGCGATCCCGCAGCCGCAGCGATCACACGCGAGTCCATGCGCGCGATCCCCGAGGACTTTGTCCGTGCGCGCTGCGCCCAGCAGCTCGACCTCGCGCAGTCAGCGATCAGCGCCGATCGGCGGGAAGAGGCAGCATCACTGCTCTCGGTGACCGCCGACCGAATCGCTGTTCTGGGATCGGGTCGCCTCCGGCGGCGGCACGAGTTGCTGTCCCGGCGAACCCGGCACCTGGCGACCGCCGTGTAGCGCCGACGCAGCCAGCATGCCGATTGCTGTCCCGGTTCCCATAATTTGGCCCGTAGCTAGCAACCCACCGGTGGTAGCCAGCGGAATCCAAACGAGGTGCCCGACCTCCTCTGGGTCGGCGGGTACGCCTGCCTGTTGGGGTTCCTGTCCGATGTAGATGTAGTGGGGCGTCTGCACGAGGCCAGGCATCGGCTCGAGGACGCCGACCAATTTCAGCCTGTTTGCCGTGAAGCCTGTTTCCTCGAAGAGCTCTCGGCGCGCACCTGCTTCCGGGTCCTCGTCCGGTTCGAGGATTCCGCCTGGTGATTCGAATCCGATTTGGTCGACAATCCACCGGTGGCGCCACATCAGCAGCGCGCGTCCGTGCTCATCGATGACCGTTACCGTAGCGACGGGATTCAGACGCACGGCGTGATGTGTGCGTTCAACCCCATCCGGTGTCGTGATGCGATGACGCGCAACAGATAACCATGGTCGGCCGTCGTACACCACCTGTTCGGATTGCACTGTAGTGAGCGGCGGCTGCTCGATCATGCACCCACGGTACCGGTACAGCCGCCGTTTGCTAGACGCCGGAACCGTTTGCTGAATGCTACGAGTTGCTACGTTCCCGGCCGAGCGCTTTACAGCCACGCTGAATTCATGACCCGGATGATCCGCGAGGCGCACAAGCAGTGCCCCGGGGCACGATCTCGCAAACGACGCCGCGAGGTACACGATCGCACAGCAATCCGCGCAAGAGGACCACATAGGTCTGGCCAATCCGGTTCTCCGGTCCGCCGTGGTGTTCACTCCTGCGGCGGACCGGTCACCATCGCCGCCTCCTGGCTCCGTCTTCTACTCACCCCCGCATCACCACCTCACCTTCCCATCGGCCATACGAGTCCGACCAACTCTTTGTCCATCTCAACGGCGTTCATATCGCCCGTGGCTCAATCGACGCTGAACCGGAAGTCCAGCGTCCCTCCGGAGCTGTGGGGCAAACCGCCACGCTTCCGTCGACCGGTCTCAACGACAAGCAAGGAGTCGCTGTCATGTGGTTCGGATACGCACAAGCGGAACTGTTACCTGGCCACAGGCGAGCAGCGGTCAGCCACGCGATGCACGAGTACGCGACGTACTTCTCGTTTGGTCCCGGCCAGGTCATCATCGAACCGACTGCGCCCGAGCGGATGTTGCGGGCGCTACTCGAGGAAGTCGATCGCCGGGATCCGGCGGCGGCAGTCATGCGGCGGCTAGAGCACGTGGCTGAGTCCTGGAGTGTCGACCTGGCGCGTGTGTTCGACGCGGAGTCGCCTCGAACGCAACTGTTGTGGCACGTGATGGAGGAGATCGAGGGCCATGGCGGCGGCCATCTGCTCGTGCCGTCTCGGACCCATCTCACCAGCCTCGGCCCGTCAGGGAAGGCAGTGATCCAGCGGCTCACGCGAATGCTGCAGGCGCACATCTATTTCCTGGACGCTCCTCGCCTTACCAGCTTCCCGGAGTTTGGGCAGCCGGAGGGTACCGCGCCTGACGTGCCGCGCCGGGGCGAGCGAGTGCTGGTGGAATCGCCTGTGGGTGCGATTCCGACGGTGACCCGGTTCGACATGGTCGCGGAACTGACCCGTCGGGGCTTGCCGCAGGTGATGAACGCGGTAGACGCGTTGTATGTGGCGTTGGTCGATGACGCCAACGCCGCAGCCAAGGCAGCGGGTGAGCTCGGGTTCGGACCGGGTGGCCAGGACGGTGTCATCCGCCTGATTCAGCGCGATGACGGGGTCCTTGTGGTCGAGTTGGACGAAGCCCGCCAGCGCGAGGACGACCCGGTCGCGGCGCTGACAGCGCTGTGTACGCACACCGAACGGTTCACCGACCGGGGTCGCACGATCACTCGCTGCACGCTGTCCTCCGAGAACTGCCCGCCTGCGGTGTTCGCCGAGTGTTCGGGTGGCCAGTTGTGAGCGGCGTGATTCGGCTGGGCGGGGTGGTGCCGATGTCATCGCAGCCTGGCGGGAATCATGTGTCGGGTCCGGCGGCGCTGTTGGCGCCGGAGCAGTTGCTGGCAGCGATCTCGGGTCACATCGAACCCGGCTCGCCGTTGATCGGGTGGGCGCGCGAGCTCGGTGACTTGCATGCCGCGCTACTGCCCGGCCATCCGGATTCACTGCGGAATTCGGCCGACTGCGATGACGCGGCCGTGCGCAGACTCATCGCGGAGGTGGTCGAGCAGGTCAATTCGTGGGCGGTGTTTCATCTGCCGCGCCCGACAGGCGCGCGCAAGCACACGCATTCCCTCGGGGAGGTGATCAGCCATGTCGCCAAGACCTTCGCCGACGCCTGGTGGACCGTCCGCCATACCGGCGACGAGCAGATCCGCCACGAAGCCTGGTTCCACCTCGCCGAAGTCCGCGAGGGCTACGCCGATCTGCTGGCCGACATTCATGCCCGACGCATCGAGCTGCCCCTGGGGTGGCGCGGCATCAACCCGAAATCATGAGCATCAGAATAGGAGCGACGCTACCGGTGGATTCGCATCTCCCGAACCCGGCCGGGATGCCACAGGCCGGGGAATGGATCACGCACTTCGCTGTGTGGCTGCCAGCGCAGCCCACACCGACAACTGTGCGCGAAGCCTTCGCGGCCGCCCGGCGACGAGCGAAGGCATGGGTGCGCGGTCGGATATCCAGGTCCGGCTCGGCTCATGCGGGTCACCGTAGCCCTGATTGGGTGCACATGCTGTCGGCGTCGATCGTGGACGCGCATCACCGCCGGGCCCTATCCGAATCGGGCCCAGATGCGGTGAACGACGAGATCGCATGGTGCGCATGGTCGATCGACGCGAAGCTCGCCGCGCTCGTCGATCTGCCTGCCGCCCGCGTTGGGCTCGGGGAGCTGGTGTCCGCCATGGCGGCGCGGTGGGTGTCCTACGCACAACAGCCACTCGATTACACCGCCGTGACCGGTGTGCCCGCCGCCCAACGCGCCTACAACGCCCGGGTCGAGCAGCTCTCGGCCCTGCCGCGCGGAGGAACACCATGAGCCAATTCGCCTGGTATGCCAGCATTCCCAGCACCCGCACCGTATGGCGGGCGCTGCGCACACCGGTATTCGATCCCGCCGACTACGCCCACCCGGAAATCGTCACAGCCACCGTCGGGCTGCTGCACGCGCACCACCGGCACCTCAACGCCTTAGGCCAGATCGAGACCCTGATCGAACGCAAGGCAGACAGGCCGGCATGGCGAGTCGCCGCCGACGTTCTCGTGCGCGATATCCAGACGCTGATCGCCCACATCGATCACCACGTGCACGACGTGCTCAGCAACCACGCCATGGACTCCTCCCACGATCGCCCCCAGCCGCACGGACTCGGTGCGATGCTGTCGCGCCATACCCGCTACTGGGCCAGCGAAGTGACCGCGGATCGCGACTTCCTTACCAGTTCGGATGCCGCGAACACGTTGATCGAGCAGGCCGCTGCCTACAACCGGCTCGCCGCGCGCATCGTCACCGGCCCGGCGAACATTCCGCGCGCTACCCCTATCGGCGGGACAGCGTTGTGACGTTCTTGCCCCACCGCAAACCGATCACCCCGACACCCCCGGTCGCACTCGGTTACATCCACACCGCCCACCTGGCACCCGATACCAAACTCGCCCGCCTCGGCGCGTGGATGCGCGCCCGCGCCGAGCGTTGGGGCTACCTGTGGGGTGGAACGCATCTCGACCTGGCCACCCACGGCGGCACCGTCGCGGCGCTGACCCGCCACGCCACCCGCGATCCGGACGTCTGGCTGATCGTCGTGCCCGACAACGATCACCTACCCCACGGCGAACGCGTTCTGACCACCAGTGCCGCGTTCGTGCGGATCGTAACCGCCGACAGCGACGACGGCGCCACCATCTGCCCGCCCACCCCAATCCCTGCACGCCCCTGACCCACCACAACAGAGCCCCCCGGCGCTGGGGAAGGCCATCTGCAAAGGACTTACCGTGACCATTGAACTCCTGACCCCGTCCGCATTCGCCGCAGAGTCGGCACCGATCGTGGTGTTCGACACTGACCTCGGCCACGACCTCGATGACGCCCTCGCTCTGTGGATAGCGGCGGAATTGGTGCGCAACCTGATCGTGGTCACCAACGACGAAACCAACGGCAATCACCGCGCCCGATACGCCCGCGAACTACTCGACCAGATGGGCCGTACCGATGTGCCGGTCGTCGCCGGCCGTGCCCTCGACGGTGCCGAGGACCGGTTCGTCATGCACGGCCGGGTACCCGACGCTCGGCCGGTGCTCACCGATGTCGTGGAGGTCGTGACCAGCGCGTGTGAGAACTCCACGCAACCGCTGATCTGGGTCGGATGCGGCCCCGCCAGCAACGTCGCCGAGTTCTTCATCACCTGCCCGCACCACATCGAGCAGATCGAGTTCACCATGATGGGCGGTTGGCTCGACTTCTACCGCAACCCCAGCCGAGCCTCGCACAACCCGCGCATGGATACCGCCTCCTTCGGGCTCGTGCTGCGCGCCGCCCACCAGCCCCGGCTCGTGCTGTCCACCCACACCAACACCGACCACCTCGCCATTACCCCCGACTCGCACCTCTACACCTGGCTCACCGCCGCCGATGCACCCCCGGAAGTCGAGCTCATCGCCGCCAACGCCACCCAATGGTTCGGACATCGCCCATCCAGTTGGATGAACGACCCAGTCACCCTCGCCGCCGCTCTCGCAGTCCCGGTCGTCGAGTTCGGCACCGAAACCGTGCGCATCGCCAAGGACGGCCGCATCCACCGCGACCCCGCCGGACGTGTCATCGAAGTCTCCATCCGCATCGACTACCCCGATGCACTCTCGTGGCTGGCCGAGCAGCTGCCCCTTACCCCACCAACACCCTGAGGGCTCTACCGACGTATCCCTCCTAACCGCCTCGACAAGGAACCCAGACACCATGACTCTGCGCACCGTCCTCACGACACTGCTCTACTCGATCACCGCCGTCCTCATCTACGACGCGATCGCCACCCTCGCCCGCCGACGCGCCCAGGCCGCCTCCCACGACGTGCTCACCAACTACGGAACCGACCGCGAGCACACCCCCGCACCTTCCACACGCGGCAACTGACCCCGAACAGCGGCGACACCGCTCGCCACACCCCGCACACGGCTTTCCACACATCAAACACCACACCCCTCGACCACAAGGAAACCCAGGATGGAACATGGCACAGTGAAATGGTTCAACGCCGACAAAGGTTTCGGGTTCATCGCCCGCGACAGCGGCGGCGACATCTTCGTCCACCACTCCGAAATCCTCGCCGACGGCTTCCGCACCATCGAAACCGGCCAGCGCGTCCAGTTCACCATCGGCCAGGGACCCAAAGGACCTGCCGCCCAGAAAGTTCAGCCGCTGTGACCGCGACCAGCCCGACTCGCTGCGACAGCACGGACATCACCGTGCCCCCACTGCGTGCGGAACGGCAGAAGCTGACCCAACGGCTTCTGCATGCGGCCACCGAACTGATGCTCACCCACGGTTACACCGCCACATCGATCGACCGAATCGCCGAGCACGCGGGATGCACCCGGGGCACGTTCTTCGCTCACTTCGGCCACAAACAACAGATCGGCCACGAGGTCGCCGACACCATGGCCCGCCACGCCATCCAACGGATTCGGCGCTTCCAGCCATGCCACGGCGACCACGTCGTCGCCACTCTGGCCACGTGGGCTTCCATACTCGTGAGGCGGCCAGGCTGGATCCGTCTGGAACTGGACCTCGCCGACCTCGACCCCGCCAGCCGCACCCAAACCAACCAGCGGCTCAACCACCTACGCGACACCATCCGCGACATGCTCGCCACCGCCACTGCCACCGCGCCGCCTGATTCGAGCGTCGATCTCGATGTCACGATCTCGTTCCTGCTGTCGGTGCTCGTGGGCATGGCCACCCAACACACGCACAATCTCGGCATGCCGCAGACAGCGATACGCCCGCACATCGCGCTCGTCCTGCGTACCGCTGGAATCGGCTGAACCCGCCAGAAGCCCGCAGCGCACGAGCACTTCCAGAAGCGAGAAGACGCACCGACTTCACCAGATACGCCGACAGAAACAGCTGCGACATCCCGCTGCCTACCGCCGTCCTGTTCACCCGAGCCCCTGGGCACCCAGGACTAGGACTTGCGCGCCCTAGCCACCCTTCGTACTGACCTCAAAGATTCCCACATGATCGAGCCCGATCCTGCACCCAAACTAGTGTCCGCGTACCGGTCAGCGTCGACACCACCAGAGCGAGCATCGCCCACGTCTACGACTACAACCTCGGCGACAAGCACAACTACGAGGTCGACCGGGCAGTCCCCCGTTACCACACCGTGAGGCTCGCGTCGTTTACCGCGATCGCCCTGGGCGGCCATACCGGCGACGAGGTACCGGGAGATGGTGCAGATGCCACCATCGGTGGGTTGAGGCAGATCGGCTGGATCGCTCCGGCGCCAATGCCTTGCACGGCGCCCGCGGAGGTCGGGCCGCAGCGGACGCTGAGGTAGGTCTCGAAACGAACAACACCCGGCATTCGGGGACGACTGGAAGCGCTTCTTCAGCAGAGCCAGGAAGGGCTATGACCTTTCGATTCGAACCGCCCATCGACCTCACCGACTTGCCGAACTTCAGGAAGACGGACACGCGTCTCCGTCGCCCGGTGTTCGTCGGCCGTGTCTCCACCAAAGACAATCAGAATCCCGCCTCATCGCTGCCACGGCAGGCGGTCCTCGCCTCCGAACGACTGGAGGCCGCTGAGGAGTTCGCCGCGTACTTCTGGGACGTCGAGTCCGGGATGCTCCCTCCGGAGCTACGCAGCCTCGCACCGCGAGAGATGTATGAGGCGCTTGCTGTGCCGCTTCCCAGGGACGGTGGACTGCAAGATCTTGTGGATCGGGCTGAGCAGTTGGGCGTGACCCATGTGCTGGCCGAGCGCTCGGACCGCGTGGCACGCGCGATGCTGACCAGCCTCACCGTCGAGCACGAGCTGGGCAAGGCCGGGGTGGAGGTGGTTTACGCCAACGAGCCGACGGGCGGCACCGAATCAGGACAGCTACGCACCCGCCGCTACAGCCAGGTCGAGGCGGAAGTCTTACGGGCCACGCTGATGGAGATGTCGATGGGCGGACAGATCCAGCACGCCATCAACGGCTGGAACCACGGGTACCCGCCCTACCCCTACACCACGGTGGTCGACGAGACCGCCCCGACGCCGGCGAGGGGCCGATACGGCGCGACACGGCCGAAGCGGAAACTCGCTCCCCATCCCGACTCGCGCCGGTTCGACGCGGCCCGGGAGTTGTGCCGTCTGCGACGGGAGGAGCAACTGAAGTCGGCGCAGATAATCGCCATCCTGGCCGCGGAGCCCGACCGGTACCCGATCGAGGGCCGGTGGACGCACAATTTGGTGGAGGGCCTGGTGGCGAACCCGAAGCTGACCGGCCATCAAGTGTATAACCGGCGGGCGACCCGAACCGGCCGGCCTGGGTGTTCCCGGAAGAATCCGGTTTCGGAGTGGGTGTGGTCGCCGAGAATCGTGCACGAGCCGGTGGTCAGCGTGCAAGAGTGGAAGCAGGCCCAGGAAGTCACCGCGGCGCTGCGCGCGGGGTCGCAGGAGGGCGGCTCGCTGTTGCGTATCCGCGCTGCGGCCCGTCGGCTGGGGCTCACCGTCACCGCAGTCAGTAGCAGTGAAACGCACATGGTGTGCCGGATCGGGGGGCGGAAGGTGGTTTTGCCCACCCCGATCCCGGACATGGTCGTGCACCAGGTAATCGCCGACATGGAGAAGCCGACGTGAGCGAGAGCATCGAGTGCTGGGCCAACAGGCGCGGTCGGGACTGGGTGGCGCACGTTCCCGAGCACGGGGTGTACGGGTACGGGCGGACGCTGAAGGCGGTGCGCGAGAGCGTCGAGGGCGGGCTGGCGCACGTCGGCGTGACCGCAGAGGTCACCGTCGTCGCGGTGACACCGGAGCTGGAGAACCTGCGGTCGGTCGAGGACACCTACACGACGGCCTTGCGCGAGGCGGTGGCTGCCCTGGCGCTGGCCTCTACAACGCTGGGGGACATCGCCCTGGCAACAGGAGCGCCGATCAAACGAGTAAAAGCGCTCCTTGCCGAACTCACTGTGGCTCCTGGCATGTGATGCAGTCGTTCGAACTGCCCGTTCACTCACCCACCCGACCGGTGTCGGTACTCATGGTTGATCATGGCTCGATTGATCCTGAGATGGAGGGTGAGACTTGGACTTTGGGTTGTGCCGCCAGCCGGGGGGGTGGGATTCTACGACTTCGGTCGGCCGTTGGCGTCGGTCGATGATCTCGTTCGCGGGTTCGCTGGCCTGCTTTTGCGCGCGAAGCGCAACGGGGCCGTCGATGGCACCCCGGTCTACATCGATCCGCATGGGCGCGCCGACCCGTTGATCAATGTGTTCTGGCGGGAACCCGAGCCAGGCGGTGCTGGCTTGAAGGCGAGTCGAACGAAGAGGCCCAAGAGGGCCAGTGGCGAGTAATTCACACTTAGCCACTGGTGGGCGGACCGATCGTTATCGTTCGGCGGATGCCGTGGAACGACGAGCGGTGTTGTGGTGCTGGTGTTTTCATGTCCGGCTGTGCGTGATGAGGGCGCTGTGGAGTATGGCCGGTTTTCGGTCGGCTACCCTAGTCTGGAACTTCATGCGCAACGGTCCGAGGCTGGTTCCCATGATCGATCCCCCGATCAGACGTCCCCTCGATCCGGCTCGTCAGGCCATGCCCGGAACCCGATGTTGATGAAGCTCGCCGCTACATCAATCCCCTGTTGCGTCCCATCCTTGCCGCAGACCTCCTTCGCTACCGTGATGAGAACGAGCTGTGCGCTGAAATCAATTGGTGCTGGGCGAAAGCCGGATACCAGTTGGGCAGGGAAGTAGACCTCGCTCCCGGGAACCGGATCGACTTCTTCGCCAATTTCGGGATCTATCACACCGGCTACCGAGCCTATCGGCTCGGCATCGAAGTCAAGGTCGGCGGACCACAGGTTGATGTCGCGCGGCAATTGCTGCGCTATGCAGACACCGGTCAATTGGATTGCCTGCTGGTCATTACAACAGATGCCCGCCACTCCCTTGGTTGGTTTCCACGGCCGCCCGGCATTCCGCTGTTCGTGCTCCACCTGCGGGCGCAACACGACCGGAGCAAGACCACGCGCCGCTACGCCAGCCTGCCCACCGGCATCCGTTGGGGCCACGTCTTACCCGAACCAGATCGATGAGGGAATAGCGCCATACCCAGGACAACGGCCGACCCGTCCACCGGGCGATACGCCAGTGCCCAACCGCGACATCATCTAATCTGTTGCACTGGTGATCGACAGCTTCGTCGGGCAGTGAATGGACAACTGGATCGACGCGCTCGGCTCGCTCCGATCCGACTACTGCCAAGTCGAATGCGTTCTCGATGCGGCGATCCCGACCATCCGTGACGCTCTCGACCCGACGGAGCGAGGACACTCTGCCGAGAACTGGTAGACACTCGACGAGTGATGCGCTGCGGCGCAACATATTCCGGGTCCATAGCCTTGAATAGGCGGCTGCAACCCCCATCGCCATTCCGATCGAGTATGACATATGGCACTCATTCGGACAGTTCAGTGGCCTGCCAGGAATCGTTCAGCGGCGGTGCGTCTACCTGCGAACTCGCCAGCCCGCGGCACCGCAGCCCGCATGTCATGCGTTAATGGATGACATGCGCTCGCGCATGACATATGCTGGGTGGTCGATGAGGGAAGACCCCTTGCCACGAACCCGAAAGCGAACTCCGATGACGGTTACCGCCAAGCTGACTTCGATCAACGATGTTCGCCTCGCCGATCCGCAGGACTGGGGAAGCGAGAGCAGCTTCGACACCGTCACCGTGTACGACGCTGACGGCAAGGTGATCGACTCGATCGCTGTCGAATCCAGCGAGGACCCCAAGGTCTACGACGATGCTCTCGCCGCCGCCGGCTACACCGACATCACCTGGATCGACTGAGCACACAGCAAGGCCGAGGCGAGAGGTATCGCCTCGGGATCTTGAATCTCTCACCCCGGGAGCGAAACAGTGATGGTTTGGAGACGATAGTGACCCACTTCGAGGATGTGACCGAACAGCTTCGCGAAGCACTCGACAACCGAATCGTCGGGGACCTGCAAGCGATCGGTGCACTCGATCTCGCCGACATGGCCCGCGCCCGCATCGATCAAGCGGCCCGTCGGTTTGCCGCTGCCCTATGCTCCGACGATGACAGCATCGCCGCACAGACTGTGATCGACCTGGCCGGTGTTGCCTGGCCCGAGGACCCCGAACCCGGGTGGTGGCGGACCCCACTCGGGCTGGCGGTCGGTCGCAGTGTCGGAGCCGACACAGCCTTGTCGGTGTCGCGGTCGGTCGCTGGGGCGATGCTCGGCGTCACCAAGGGCACCGTTGACTCGATGATCGCGCGGAAGAACGGCAGCGGCTTGGAACGCCACCCTGATGGCGGAATAACAATGTCGTCGGTGCTGGCGCTGCTCGCCCGCAGGCACCAGCAGTGACCGGGGTCAGTGCCGCTGCCCGTCGCGCCACCAGCACTGGCCGAGGTGTATCCAGCCGTACGGCCGACAGAGTTCCAGAACGCAGAACAGTTCGGTGACAGGAACAGTGAGTTCCTCTACCCGGCAATAAAGCTCAGTGCCCTCGTCAGCGCATGACGCCACTGAACTCTTCCGGTAGGTGGCGGGAATCTGCTGCGTTATTCGCCGGCTGGTGGTTGGTCGAACAGCGGAAGCTGTCGCGATGTAGAGGTGGGCATACCGATCTTGCGTAGGCACCGCGCGCAGGTGATCTCGGCCCGTGTCGGCTCCAACGCTGTGGGTGACCACCCGGCCACACCGCTGTGGCACAACAGTTCCGGGACTTCCTCGTGACCGACCCAATGCCCGAGGCTGACCGCATGGACCGTGCGTCCGGCCCGGACCACGGCGTGCACGCCAGGGTCGCCGAATGCCGCCCGCGTTGACGCGGCCAGCGGGGCGATGTCGGTCATGCGGCCAACCATACTGGCGCCCTATGACATCGGTGGCCCGCTCAGCCACGGCACCAGTCGTTTCGGCAACGACCATCTGCCGAACGTCGGCAGCCGCGGACGGCGTATAGGCGTTTCTGTAGGTCGCGGTGTTCGTAAACCCTGGTGATGGCTTCGCCTTCGCCGGATGCGCGCACCGGGATTCCCGCGGTGCTGAACACCAGCCTGAACTCCGGATTGGGAACCGATCATCGCCGACCCGGCACAGGCGCTGGCGTTCTTCTACTCCTGCCCAGCCGATGCCCTCGTGAGCGGTTCTCACCGCGTCACCAAACACGACAGCCGACGGTGACCGCCCGTGTCCGAGCCGCTGGGGCTACTCGCCGAACAGATCGCCACCCACACGCAGTACTCCGAGCACCGATTCGATCTCAGCACCGACGTCCGCACCAGCTTGGCACTCACCGGCACTGAACGAATCGTCGACATTGGCTGCGGAACAGGGCAATTCTTGCGCACCCTCCGGGACAGCGGGCACCGCGGCTGTCTCGTCGGAACCGATATCCGCCCCGACGCCGTCGCTGCGGTCACCGCGCTCGACACCGTGCACGCCGATGCCCTGCATCTGCCGTTTCCCGACGCCGATTTCGATCGCGCGACCGCGATGCACGTGCTGCACCTGTCCGATCCGGCGGCGGCGCTGGCGGAAATGCATCGGGTGACCCGCCCGCAGGCCGGGTCACTGTCACCCTCAACCACACCGCCACCGCACCCCGATTGCGGGCCCTCGTCGCCGAACACGCCGCCCGCCACGGGATCGGAACGCGCTCGGCCACGCAGATATGGGCCAGCGCACCGACCACGGCTCCACCATTTGACGTTGATGCCGCCGCCGAGTTGATGCGCATCCAGTTCGGGCATGCCACCGTGTGGCGGCGCGACAATGCCCTGGTCTTCCCTATCCCCAACAGCGTGCTCCGGTATACGGAAATACTCGCCCGATTCGCGTGCGATGTCCCCGAGGACTCATCGCACCGTCAGCAGATCGCGCACAGCAACGGCGGCGAGTACGCGACTGGTTCGCCTGCCACGGCCGACCGTGGCGCGACCCGAAGGGCTACACCGTGTTGACCGCCGACACCTAGCGCGGAGTCGCCGCCGGACCGACCTGGCTCCAGTCGAAGCCGAGCTCGCCCTTGTCTGCGATGATCTGCTCCCACCAGGCGCGGTGCTCGACATACCAGGCGACGGTCTCGGCGATCCCGCTGGCGAAGTCGTGGGTCGGTGCCCAGCCCAGCTGCGATTCGATCTTGTCCGGATTGATCAGATACCGGCGATCGTGGTTCGGCCGATCCGGGATGTGCTCGATCCACTCGTCCGGATTCAGGCCGAGCGCGGTGACCACCATGGCGGCGATGTCGATATTGGTGACCTCGAACCGGGCGGACACGTCGAAGATCGGCAGCAGCCCCGGGTCGGTCGCCGCCGCGGCCGGGATCGGGTCGAGCTCGGCGTGCAGCACCCGGTGCACCGCGGCACAATGGTCGGCCACATGCAACCAATCCCGGCTCTGCAACCCGTCGCCGTAGACCGGCACCTTCTTCCCGCGCAGCACATTCGTCACCGCGAGGGGAATCAACTTCTCCGGCAGCTGAAACGGGCCATAGTTGTTGGCGCAGTGCGTCATCCGGATCTTCATCTCCGGATAAGTCTGCATGTAAGCGCGCACCATCTGATCCCCGGCCGCCTTCGCCGCCGAGTACGGCGTTTTCGCCTTCAACGCCGACCGCTCGGTGAACCACTTGTCCCCGTCCCCCAGCTCCCCGTACACCTCGATCGTCGACACATGCACATGCGAGCGGACCGGCACCAGACGGCTGCACTCCGCCATCACCTGCGCGCCGAGGGCATTGCTGCGCATGAACGAAGACGGACCCAGAATCGCTCGGTCGTTATGCGACTCCGCCGCGAAATTCACCACGAAATCCGGCTCATGCCGACGATAAAGGGCCTCCATCACCTCGAGGTCGGCGATATCGGCCTTCTCGAACACGATCCGGTCGATCACCGCGTCCAGGTTCGCCAGATTGCCGGCGAAGCCGATATAGTCCACCGCCACCACCTGGGCGTCCGGCTCCCACTCCAGCAGGTGATGCACATAGTTCGCGCCGATGAAGCCCGCGGCGCCGGTCACGAGGTAGACGGACATGGCTGCCCAGCCTAGCCCAACCCAGCCCTCGATGAGAGTGAGCAGGCTGCGTACCCCCCCCAGCCAACCGGCACCTAACCTATATCAGTTCCGTGGCGGGAATTTGATGCGTTCGAACTCGACGCGGGGATTCACCTCATACCCGCGACTTTTTTCACCGCTTCGAGCGCACGACGAGCTGCCGCGATATACGGATTTCCCCTTCCGGCGCTGAACGCAGATCGGTCCGGGGCGCTCCGATCAGCCTGGGACGCACGACATCCCGAACAGACTCGACTGCAGTTCGAGGCGCTCGTATATGGGATCAAAGCTGGATGTCAGATCAACATTCGGTACCAGTTGATCTAGCAAAAAGCCCACGTATTATCAGTGCCAGGCGGAAGCGCCATAGCCGCTGCTGGTGCACTTACTACGGTCTCGGCCCGCCCGCCGGTGCTGCACACAGCGCACCGGTGCCACGCTCCGGCAATCCTGGCTCGGGCCGGTGACTGCGGTTCCCCCGTCACAGCAGCACATTTCTCTGCCTCCGCCAACAAGAGTTCGTTGAGCTTGTCAGAGAGTTCAACCGCCAGCTTGACACCCTCAACGATCAGATCTTCAATCTCCGCAACAAGAGTCCGGATCCGCTGCTCCGACCTATCGACCTGCCTGTTCTTGTGTTCGAATATCGAGCTGCGACCGCAACCGATACAGCGATCACGCCCGATTGCTTGCCGAGCAGGTTCATTGGCTGCGGTCAGGCTCGGCAGCACCTGGTCGGCGAGTTCGGCGAGGACTTTCCCTGCAGGTGGATGTCTTTGGACTTGGCGGCGAACACGTGCCTGACCAGCCCGGTCGCCGAGGTCAGGGCGATGGAGCTGTGCGTCATGCCCTTGTGCGGCCCATCGGAGGCGGCCATCAGCGACACGGCGCCGACGAACGTCTTGGGCCTGGGGCATTTACCGTTCGAAGCCCATGTAGATGTCCTTGCCGGTGCGCCACTGGCCCTTCTTCAGGAACTGCGGATAGATGCGTTCCTCGGCCTGCATCTGCTGCGGGGTGAAGAACCGCATGTGCTCGACCGGCCCGTCGAGATCGGACCAATCCTGGTCGAGTTCACCGGATTCCAGGCGCGCTTGGAAGTAGCACTCGACTTTGTGGCGGTGGCGCTCTTCTTCCCAGTATTCGAAGACATGCACCAGCTCACCAGCGGTCACGTGGAGTCCGGTTTCCTCGTACACCTCGCGACGGATGCAGTCGTGCAACGACTCACCGGGTTGCAGGCGACCACCGGGTGTGTACCAAATCCGTCCGTCGTTGGACACCAGCAGTAGATCGTCACCCTTGGTGACCAGAGCGCGTGCGGTGACCTGGATCTGGAACTGTTCGATGGTGTCGCTATCCATTTGTCTCCGCGCATGGTCGCGGGGTCAGATGCAGTTCGCGCAGGCGTTGTGGCTCGACTTCGCTCGGTGCGCCCATCAACAGGTCTTGCGCGTTCTGGTTGAGCGGGAAGGCGATTGTCTCGCGGATGTTCGGTTCGTCGGCCAACAGCATGACAATGCGGTCGACGCCCGGTGCGACGCCGGCGTGGGGCGGTGCACCGTAGTGCAGGGCACGCACCATCCCGCCGAATTCGGCGTCGACGTGCTCCTTGCTGTAGCCAGCGATGCGGAATGCCTCGTACATTATCTCAGGATCGTGGTTTCGTACCGCGCCCGAGGACAGCTCGACTCCATTGCAGACGATGTCGTACTGCCAAGCCAGGATTTCGAGCGGTTGCTGAGTGCGTAGCGCGTCGAGCCCGCCTTGCGGCATAGAGAACGGGTTGTGGCTGAACTCGATGGTGCCGTCGTCGGCCTTCTCGTACATCGGGAAGTCCACGATCCAGGCGAAACGGAAGACGTTCTCCTCGAACAGGCCAGCCCGCTTCGCGGCTTCCACTCGGACCTCGCTCATGATCCGCGCGACTTCATCTTCAGCACCGGCTCCGAAGAAGACAGCGGTACCGGGCTTCCCATCCACCGCGGCGATGAGCTCCTTGGCGACGTCCGGGGTCAGGAACTTGGCAATCGGCCCGGTCAGTTCACCGTTGTCGCCGATCTTGATCCAGGCCAGGCCCGCCGCCCCGTGCTCGATAGCGAAGGCCCCGAGTTGGTCATAGAACGAGCGAGGCTTGTCCGCGCAATCATGCACCGGCATGGCGCGGACATGCTTGTTGGCGAAGGCGCGGAAGTCACTGCCTTCGAAGAGGTGCGAGACCTCGACCAGCTCTAGCTTGGCACGCAGGTCCGGCTTATCCGTTCCGTAGCGGGCGAGGGCGTCTCTGTACGCGATGCGCGGGAAGGGCGCGATGGTGGTGCGATCCGGCGCGAATTCTGTGAACAACTCGGTCATGACGTCCTCGATGACTGCGAAGACATCTTCCTGCTCGACGAAGCTCATCTCGATGTCGAGCTGGTAGAACTCGCCCGGTGAACGATCTGCGCGGCTGTCCTCGTCGCGGAAGCATGGCGCAATCTGGAAGTACCGGTCGAACCCGGAGATCATCAGCAGCTGTTTGAACTGTTGGGGCGCCTGCGGCAGCGCGTAGAACTTGCCGGGGTGCAGCCGCGATGGCACGAGGAAGTCGCGGGCGCCTTCGGGGCTGGTGGCCGAGAGGATGGGAGTTTGCAGGTCGAAAAATCCGCGGGCGGTCATCTTCTGCCGGATGGCGGCGATGACCGCCGAGCGCAGCAGGATATTGCGGTGCATGCGCTGGCGGCGCAGGTCGAGGAATCGGTAGCGCAGCCGGGTTTCCTCGCTGACCTTCTCTTCCGGGAAGACGCTGAACGGCAAGGGATCACACCGCCCGAGCACCTCGAGTGTTGCGACCTCGACTTCGATCTCGCCGGATGCAATCTCAGGATTGACGTTGGCTTCGTCACGCGCGAGCACACGCCCGTCGACGCGGATAACCGTCTCCTTGGGGAGGTGGCTCAGTTCGTCGAACGCCGGCGAGCCTGGTCGTGCCACCAGCTGAACAAGCCCGTGGTTATCGCGCAGGTCGATGAACAACACGCCGCCGAGATCGCGGCGATTGTGCAACCATCCGGACAGCCGTACTTCGCTGTCGACGTCAGAGACACGCAGATCACCACATGTATGGGACCGGTAGGGGTGCATCATCCATCCGTAGCTCGATGTCGGGGCTGGGCTTGATGTGGCCACCGACCCGCGGGGACACCCCAGTAGAGTACGACACGACGGATTCCCGGCGCCGAGCCACCGACTATGACATCGGTTCTGATTGAGCCTCAACGATTTTCACTCTCGATCAGACGAATCTCCCGGTGGTCGGGAGCTTGGTCGCGGTCACCCAGTGGCGGCACCGCGGCTTCGCCCACGCGCGACCATTGCGCTGCAAGCCCGATTCCCGTGGGTCGATGTGGACTCGGTGAACTTCGGCGTCGGCGGGGCGACCGACGCACGCTCCTCCCCTCGCCCGATCGTCTCGGATGCCACCGACACCCAGTCCAACCGCACCAACAACTTGTTGCAAGGCAACGACATACCAGCACGCTGGTCGCATGCCTCGGTTTACTCGCGGACAGTAGATCATTTCCGGTGCGGCTCGGGTGAAGCCCCGTCCGGCTGGTAACGTCCTGCTGGCCCGCTCCTGACCGCGAACGATCGAGGACAACGCCTACCATGCTGGATAAACGGTTCATTCGGGAAAACCCAGATGCCGTGAAGGAAGCTGTCCGGGTAAAAAGTGTCGATCTTGACGTGGACAAGCTCCTTGCGCTCGACGAGGTCAATCGAAAACTGCAGCGTGAATTCGACGAGGGACAAGGTCGTAAGCGTGCGCTTTCGAAGGAGTTCGCGAAATCCGACTCCGGTCGCCGTGCAGAACTACGGGCCGAGAGCACAGAACTCGATGCCCAACTGAAGCAATTGCGCGATGCCCTCGACGACACGGGCGCCAAGCTCAATAGCCTCCTGTTGCTCACCCCGAACATCCCATGGGGCCAGGCCCCTGTCGGCGCGGATGAGAGCGCCAACATAACAATCAAGACGTGGGGTCGGAAGCCGGAATTCGACTTCGAGCCGCTCGACCATGTGGATCTGGCAGAGAAGCGTGGATGGGCCGAATTCGCGCGGGCGCGCAAGGTGGCCGGTGAGCGCGCCTACGCCTTGACCGGCGATCTTGTTCTGCTGGAGCGGGCTGTTCAGTCCTATGCGTTGGACCTGCTGGTGTCCAAGGGGTTCGGCCTGGTCTCGGTGCCCGCGCTGGTCAAGGAAGCGGCCCTGGTGGGTACGGGGATGTTCCCGAAAGGTCGGGAGGAGACCTACGAACTTCCCGCCGACAACATGTTTCTGGCCGGGACCTCCGAAGTAGGTTTGGTGGGTTTACATTCCGATGAAATCCTGGACAGCAATCGCCTCCCCATTCTCTATGCGGGCATTTCGCCGTGTTTTCGGCGTGAAATCGGTAGCGCCAGTCGTGACGTTCGCGGTCTACTGCGCGTTCACCAATTCGAAAAAGTGGAGCAGTTCGTCATTTGTGAGGCCGACGTGAACGAGTCGGCTCGCTGGCACGCGGAATTGCTGGCGTCCGCCGAACGCATCCTTCAGGATCTGGGCTTGCATTATGAAGTCGTGGAATGTTCGACGGGTGACATGGGCCTGGGTAAATTCCGGATGAACGATATCAACACATGGTTTCCGTCGTTGAATATGATGCGGGAAACTCATAGTTGTTCCACCCTCCACGATTGGCAGGCACGGCGAGCGAATATCCGGTACCGGGACGCCGACGGTAAGCCGCGGTTCGCCCACACTCTGAACAACACCGCGGTGGCCACCCCCCGGTTGTTAGCTGCGCTGATCGAGAACCACCAGACGGAGGACCACCGGGTGCGCGTTCCCGAGGTGCTGCGCCCCTACCTCGGAGGCAGAGAGGTTCTTTAGCCGGTTCCAGGCCGCCGTCGGGCGGCCGATCGGTCGTCGTGTGCTCACAGCGCTGGTTGGACGTTCGCGGCTGTGATCGGGTCGGACATGGCGACAAGGATCCTTCTGTTTCCGCGGTACGGTTCGCGGCCGTGGGCGAAGCGCATGTTGTCGAGTAGCAGCATGTCCCCGGGGTGCCAGTCGAATCGGTCGGTGTTGCGCTCGTGTACCTTGCGGACCTCCTGGAATAGGTGGTCGGGGATGAGCGAGCCGTCTGCGAATGTGACGAGGTTTGGCAGGCCGGTCGGCCCGAGGCACGAGACCAGGGCGTGGCGGATGCCGGGGGCGAGCGTGGCAGGGTGGAAGAGGTTCAAGTGGTTGAACCAGGTCGGTGTCGCGATCCGGGGATGGGTCACGACGGCGTTGCCGTGGCGGGTGGTTCTCAGACTGTCGTCACGAGTCCATTTCCAGTCCGACCCCGAGGATCGGAGGAACTCTTCGACCGTTCCGCGATCGGCTGTCTGAAATGCTTCCTGCCAGGTGAGGCCTACACCGGAGGAGAAGTTCCGCACATAAGCCAGTCCGCGGACAGCCAGTTCCTCGCGGATGTCCATCGACAACGCGTCCAGCACCGCCTCCATGTCGGCTGTCGGGGTGGCGCCGAGTTCGGTGGGTGCGTTGACGCAGTAGAAGGCGATGCGCCCGGGCCACACGCTGGCGTACGAGCTCTCGCAGTGCAGTGGGATCGCCTCGCGCGGGGGATATTCGGTCGAGGTGAAAATCCCCGCGGAGACTTCGCTGCGAGGTGTGCTGCGTTCCCGATAGGCCAACGTGTTGAACCCGAGAGTCTCAGTGGCACGGGCGAATTCGGCAGTGGCTGTGTCGTGTCGAGGTGCGGCGGCGCGAATCAGGACGCGGCCGTGCCGATTGAGGCGGCCGATGATCTCGTCGTGATGGGTGCTCGCGTACTCGGCCGCGCTCATTGCACCGGTGTCGACGCTGTATTCCTGGATGTCCATATGTGTGGCCTACTCTTCCTACTCTCGTCGTGGGTCGAGCGTGGGCGTAGTGATGTCGCTGACGAGCTGTCGCATTGACCGGAGATGCGACGCTCGACCGTGGATGCGGCGCGGGGCCGTCTGGTCCGGGACGCACATCCAGTCACGGGTGGCGGTGGCGGTGTCCAGCACGGGGCGCCGCTGCAGACCCAGATCGTTTGCGACAGCTTCGCCGATTCGGTTCATGCCCGGATGGTCGGGGTCGTCGCTGGGTAGCCAGTAGGGCAGTTCTTCCCACGGCGTGACGCCCGCGGCCATAAGTTGCCTGTCGGGAATATCGATCAAATGAGTTGTCGAACTCCAGGCGTCTGCGAGATCGCGGAGAAGCCGCTGCAACTCGTGTGTGGCGCCGACGACGTTGAAGGTTCCCGATGCGCCGATCGCACCGGTCAGCAGAGCGAAGGCGGCAAGGTCTCGGACGTCGAGCAATTGCAATGCGGTCGGTGCGGCGGGCACGACGACGGTGGGTTCATGCAGCAGCGCGTCGATCCAGAATGGTAGGCGTCCGAGGTTGTCATAGGGTCCGATGAGTGGGCCAGCGCGAAGCACAGTGAGCCGGTCACCGAACACCGCAAGGTAGGCGTTCTCGGCGGCCGCTTTGAGCCGACCGTAGCGCTCGTGCGCGGTGCGGGGCGGCGTGGTCGGCAGGGCGGAGGTTTCGACGATGCCAGGTGTGCGCATCGGGGTGTACACCGACACAGTAGAGATGAGGATCGCCCGGTGGGCTCGACCGACCAACTGGTGGGCGGTCAGGTCGGCGGTGAGCGGGTCGAAGCAGTTCACGTCGACGGCGATGTCCCAGCCGGGCCCGGCGGGCAGTGTCAGGTTGTTTCGGTCGGCGCGGACGTGGGTGACTCGGGAATCGTGAAGCAACTCGACGCCAGTGATACCTCGGCTGACGACGGTCACCTCGTAGCCGCTGTGGAAGCATTCGGCGATGAGGTGGCGGCCGATGAAGCCGGTGCCCCCGATCAACAGGACACGCATCAGTGGGTTGGGGTGATGGTGGGTGTCATGTCGGTCCACACGGCGCCGATGTAGTCGAGGCAATCCTCGCGGCCGCCGTCGAATCCTTCGCGGTGCCAGCCGAGTGGCATGTCTTTGTCCACTGGCCAGAGGGAGTACTGGTTGTGGTCGTTCAGGACGACGCTGAATCGCGTGTAGGTGTCCATATCAGGTCGTATCCTCTCGCTGTGCTTCGACGACGTAGACGTTGTTGCGCTCCCGGATCGGCGCGAGGTGGTGCAGCCGCTGGGCGAGCACTTGAGTGACCTCGTCCAGGTGTGGTCCGGCTTTCTCGACGAAGGTCAGCCGCGAGGTCTGGTAGCCGATGTAGTCGTCGATCGAGTAGTCGACGGTGGTCGTGAACACCCGTCGCTGGTAGTGGGTCCAGCCCGGGGCAAGCAGTTCGCGCCAGATGCCGATGTTGGCGATCTCGTCGAACGCGTTCCCGGTGATCGTGTACAGCACCTCGTCGGCGAGTGCCTCGTAGGGTTCAGCGGGGTCCGGATGTTTCCACAGGTAGCAGACTCGTCCTCCAGGGCGGAGCACACGGCGGATCTCGGTGCCTGCGGCGGGTTCCTCGAACCAGTGAGCTGCTTGGGCCGCGACCACGAGATCGGCGGTCGAGTCCGGGAGTGGAATCGCTTCCGCATGGCCGTCGACGACCTCGAGTCCCGGATGGTGGGGAATCCGTTCGCGCAGTTCACGTAAGGGTTCGACGCAGATCACGCGTCGACAGTGTGGTAGCAATGCGGCGGAGGCGAGCCCGGACCCGGCCCCCACGTCGACAGCAATGGGGGCGTCGAGGCCGCGGGTCGCGTATTCGAAGACGGCGGCGGGATATCCGCGCCTGTAGGCGACGTAGGCTCCCTCCATGCCTTTGAAGTCACCTCTCATGCTGAGCCACCAACTCTGAGGGCGCTGGGTACCGTTGCCGGGGTGGATGTCAAGAGTCGCTCCAGGCACGCCTTGAGCAGGCCGTCGGCGCTTTCGCTGTTGCATAGCAACGCGACCGCCCGACGCGCCGTCATGTCCAGCGCCAACAGGGAGCGGTACCCGATGCTTTCTCCAGTGTGAAAATACAACTCACGCTCGGCGTCGCGCAGCAGCGTGAACCCGCCCGCCCATCGTGTCGACGCTGTGGCCGCGCGAGCACGGATCAGTCGCATCTCGACTGAGTCCGGGCTCAGCAGCGCGGCTGCCAGGACGCCCAGATCCTGAATGCCACACCACAATCCGGCGGCCGCCGATTCCGGGTAGTCGCGCCACCGGCCGGGGATGGGTCGATCGTCGGCGTCATGGCCGGATGCGACGCGGTGGTGCTGGTCTGGGGGCAGCACACCCATCACGGCCCCGGTGATGCCTAGTCCTGTGAACATCTCGGCGGTGAGGTCAGTGAAGCCGGTGCCGGACGAGCGCTCCAATACTCGCTGGAGTAGGCAGTATCCGCCGCCGGAGTAGCTGCCGGAACCTGAAGGGTCGGCGAGCTGGATGGGATCGTTGCGGGCCGCGCCGGTGCCCGCGATGACCTCGTTCAAGGTGGGTAGGACCGCTCCGCGGTCGTAGCCGTCGAAGCCCTTTACGGTTGCACCGCCGCGATGTTCGAGCAGATCGAGCACGCTCGGTAGCCCCACCCCGCGGCGGCGGTCGATCATCACGGGGCCCAGTTGGTCGAATAGGAGCGGCTGGTGCACGTCGATCGTGCCGTTGTGGTGAAGCTGGTGGCAAAGCACTGACGTGACGACCTTGCTGATGGACGCCGCCTGCAGCAGCAGCGGACGCGGCACCGCGGCTGCGGCCGGTCTATCGCCGCTGAATTCGACTGTCAAGCAGTCGGTGTCATCCATCATGAATGCCTGAATCAGCGGCGCCGAGGAGGACGCCATCATCTGTGCGAGCTGCGCCATCCAGGGAGGTGTAGAACTCATTGCTGCCTCGCGAGGGCGATCAGGGTGGTCAATGTGGCCTCGGCGACGGCGGTTATGTCGGATTCGTTGTGGGTTGTGGTGTCGTAGCGCAGGTAGACGGTGAGCCGTCCGTTCTCGATCGCGGCGTTGACTTCCAGCGAGTACGGTCGGGCACCGTCGGCGCTTTGTGCGGCGAGCTGTTCGGTAGCGTAGGTGAAGACCGTGTTCTGTTGCCCGGTGGCGAAGTGTCCGAGGTAGTTGAGGCAGACATCGGAGGTCTTAGTCGGCAGCCGCCACCCGGCCAGGTAGGCGCCGACACCGAATCCGACACCACCGCGCGGGGTCGACGCGATCGCCTCGCGCGCGATCGCCAACGCCTCGACGGGAGTCGTATCAGCAGTCAGATCCAGCCGAACGGGATAGATCGCGGTGAACCACCCCACCGACCGGGACAAATCCATCCCCGCCGAAACGTCACGCCCATGACCCTCCACATCCACCAGAACTGAGTTGAGATGCGGTGTACCGCTGGCGGGTTGGGGACGCCATCGCTGAAGCGCCAAAGCCAGTGCGGCGGCAAGAGCGGGTTCGATCGAACGAGTCCGAACGAGGTTGGCGATCCGGTCGATCTCAACCGCAACGACGACTTCCGCAGCGTCGTCGACGCGAGCGGTGCCCGAGCCCGCGCTGATGACGAATGGTGCGTGCTGGGTGACGGTGTCCCAGTGTGCCCGTTCGGCGTGCTGTTGTGCGCTGTCGACGCTCTCGTGCAGCGAGCGGGCCCATCGAGCGAACGAAGTGGGTTCAGGCTCTATAACGACGGCGTGGCCCGCTGTTGCTGCTTGGTAGGCGCGTTCGAGGTCGTCGATGACGATGCGCC